>DASVNH010000137.1:0-44364 GCA_036383955.1 Planctomycetota bacterium
GCCGACGGCGCCGGGGCTGGGGACGGGGCTGGGGCTGTCGCTGAGCTACGGCATCATGCGGCAGCTGGGGGGCTCGATCGAGATCCGGAGCGAGGTGGGGAAGGGGACGGACGTCACCCTGACGCTGCCGCGTTGATAGAATGACCGCGATGAGCGAACGGCCGGCCGTCCTGGTGGTGGACGACGACGAGAGCTTCCGCTCTCTGGTGGCGGACCGCCTCGCCCGCACGGGGCACCGGGTCGCGTCGGCGCCCGACGGGGCCCGGGCGCTGGAGCTGCTGGACGGCGTGGACGTGGCGCTGATCGACCTCCTCATGCCCGGCATGGACGGGCTGGAGCTGCTGCGGCGGATCCGGGCGCTGCGGCCGGACGTGGGCGTGATCCTGCTGACCGGCCACGGGACCGTGGACAGCGCCGTGGAAGCCATGAAGACCGGCGCGTCCGACTACCTGCAGAAGCCGTGCAGCCTGGCGGAGGTCGAGGCGCGCATCGAGAAGGCCGGCGAGCGGCGCCGGCTGGCCCGCGAGAACGAGCAGCTCAAGGCCTCGGTCCGCCGCGAGAACCCGTACCAGGGCATCGTGGGCCGCAGCGCGGGCATGCTGAAGGTGATCGAGCTGATCGGGAAGGTGAAAGATCACGCCAACCCGGTGCTGGTGGAGGGCGAGAGCGGGACGGGGAAGGAGCTGGTGGCGCGGGCGCTGCATTTCGACAGCGTGCGCCGCGAGAAGCCGTTCGTGGCGGTGAACTGCGCGACGCTGCAGGAGGCGCTGCTGGAGAGCGAGCTCTTCGGCCACAAGGCGGGCGCGTACACGGGGGCGATCGACGACAAGAAGGGGCTCCTCGAGGTGGCGGACCAGGGGACGCTCTTCATCGACGAGATCGGGGAGGCGCATCCGAACGTGCAGGCGAAGCTGCTGCGGGTGCTCGAGACGGGCGAGTTCCGGGCGGTGGGGGACGTCAAGGAGAAGAAAGTCCAGATCCGCTTCGTGGCGGCGACGAACAAGAACCTGCGGGACGAAGTCGCGAAAGGGAAGTTCCGGGAGGACCTCTTTTACCGGCTGAACGTGGTGTCGATCCGACTTCCTCCGCTGCGCGAACGCGGGGAGGACGCGGCGCTGCTGGCGCGGCACTATCTGCTGCGGCGCGGGCGCACGCTGGGCGACGCCGCGGCCGCCACGCTGATGGCGTACGCGTGGCCGGGCAACGTGCGCGAGCTCTTCAACGTCCTGGAGCGGACGCTGCTCTTCGATCCGAGCGGCCGCGTCGACCAGGTGGCGATCCCCTCCGCGCCGGGCGGCGCGGCGGCCCCGAAGGACGGGACGCTGGAGGAGGTCGAGCTGGCCCACATCCAGCGCGTGCTGGAGAGCGTGGCCTGGAACGTCTCGCGGGCGGCGGAGATCCTGGGCACGAGCCGGCGCAACCTGCACCGGAAGATCAAGCAGCACGGCTTGAAAGCCTAGGGACGAGAGCCAAGAGCCAAGTTCCTAGAGCCAAGGAGTCCCCCCCCTCGCCCCCCGCGGGGGCAGACCCTAGGATCTTGGCACTTGGGGCTTGGCTCTATTTCCGGGGGGCTTTCATCCAGGACTGCCAGGTCTCGAAGGCCTTGCGGGGCTTGCCCATGCCGTCGAGGAGGCCGGTGTCCTTGACGATGCGGATGAAGTCGAGCGGCGTGTTCGCCAAGAACTTCTCGTAGAGCAGGTCGAAATCGCGGGGCACCATCCAGACGACGAACTTGGCGTTGAGCTTGGCGCAGTCGTCGAGCATCCCGCGGAGGTAGTCGTCCTGCCAGGCGGCCTTGCCCGCGCGCTCGAAGCCGAGGATGGTCAGGTCCTCGCCGAGGAAGGCGGTCTCCGCGACCGCGAAGGGCTTGCCGCCGCCGACGGCGGCCACGCGGGAGAAGTAGTCCTTCGGCAGCTTCGCGGGATTGGATTCGCGCATGTTGGGCAGCGCGGTGACGGTGACGTAGTCGGAGTAGGGGAGCAGCAGGCGCAGGGCCGCCCGGTTCTGGGCCTCGTTCTCGTAATAGTTCTCGAGCGACACCGTGATGAGCAGGGGGAGGTCGGGGTTCTCCTTCTTCAGCGCCATGTAGATGTCGCGGACGAAGGGGACGAACTTCTTCCAGCGGGCCTGGTTCTTCGACTGGACGATGCCCTCCATGACGTAGACGAAGTAGTCGGGGCGGGCCCGGCGGATGAGCTCGCGGCACCAGACCAGGTAGGCGCGCGCGACGCCGGGGTCGTCGAAATCCTTCGACGCCCAGGAGCCGGGAAGGGGCAGGTTGGGCAGCACGCCCCGGTGCGCGGCGATCCCGTCCTTCGCGCCGTTCAGCGGCGTCGTGGAGAGCAGCAGCTTCTTTCCCTCGGGCCGCCAGGACGCCTCCTCGATCTTCTTGTCGAGGCCCGGATCGTAGGGCGTGACGCCCAGCGCCTCCGGCCAGGGCACCCCCTCGTCCAGCTTCTGGGAGACCAGGTCCGACTGCTCGGCCATGAACTTCTGCATCTCGGCGACGGCCTCCGGGGCCATGTCGTGAGGGATCGGGGTGAAGCCGAGGTGGAACGGCCGCGACTTCTTGTCCTGCGGCCCGCCCGCCAGGAGGAGGAGAGCGATCGCGGCGAGCGTCTTCATGTCCGGAGTATACCGCCCGTTCGCGTTCCAGGTTTCACGCCGTCCATGTCGGAGGATGGCGAAGCGCGTGACGGTTGATTGACGAAACTGGACGGGAGCGGGACATTTCGTCCCCCGGATCAGGCCTGGCCGCCGCCGTTCGCGTGGCGTCTCGCTTGCTTTACGTCCGAGGGGGACGCTTTGCCTTGATCTGGGCGGACCCTGAAATTATAGTAAGGCCCCCTCGAGGACTTCCTTGACCACCGACGACCGCGAATTGCGCCAGCAGATCGCCGCCGACGCCCAGCTGGGCGCCACGGAGGCTTCGCCGGGCGTTCGCGCGTTCCAGTTTTTCCTCGTGCCCCTGGTCATCGTCACGCTGGGCTTCCTCCTCTACTGGGGCCTCAGCCACATGGTGGCCAACCCCCGGAAGGCCGAGGACTGGCTGAAGGACGTCAGGGAAGGGGGCCTCAACACCCGGCCCCACGCCGCACTGAAGCTCGTGGAGAGCCTGCGGCGCGCGGAGACGCCCGACCGCTCCCTCACGCCGGGCATCATGGACCTCTACCGGAACACCAAGGCGGACGAGGACATCCTCCGCAAGACCCTGCTGAGCTGCCTGGGCATTCTGCGCGATCCGCGGGCCGTCGAGCTGCTGCTGGACGTCGCCCTCAAGGAGCCGAACCTCGAAGAGCGGGCGGCGGCGCTCGACGCCCTGGGCGCGATCAAGGACCCGGCGACGCTGCCGGCGCTGGTCAAATTGCTTGACGATCCAAACGCCGTTGTTAGAAAATACGCCGCCTTCAACGCCGGGGCGGTGGCGGGGAGAACGGGGGACGCGAGCGTCCTGGAGCCTCTGCGGGCCAGGCTGAAGGATGTCGCGGCCGACGTAGGCTGGAACGCCGCTTTCGCGCTCGCGTACTTCCTCAAAGACGGGTCGGGAACGGACACCTTGAAGAAGATGCTGGATCGGGCCTACCTTACGGCGTCGATCCCTTCATCGGACCCGAACGCCCCGCTGCTGGCGGCCCGCGCGATGGTGACGGCCTGCAACGCGGCGGCGGCCCTGAAGGACCGGAGCTTCCTGCCCCTGCTGCGAACCGTGATCGATCCGTCGAAGGAGCCGGACGCCGACGTCCGCTTCATCGCGAACCAGGCCATTCACAAGATCGAGGACAAGTAGGACCATGGCCGAGCCGCCGAAGGACGTCCAGAAGCCGGTGCCCCAGCGCTACGAGCTGGTGGCCGACTATCCGCCCAAGCCGGTGACGCGCCGGAACTTCATGATGTCGTGGGCGGGCGCCGCCTGGGGCTCGTTCGCGCTGGCGGGCGGGGCGGGCTCGATGGCGATGCTGCGCTTCATGCTGCCGAACGTGCTGTTCGAGGCGCCGCAGCAGTTCAAGGCGGGCAAGCTCGAGGACTACGAGTTCGACAAGCCGGACGAGCGCTACAAGCAGGACAAGAAGGCCTGGATCGTCAAGCTGACGAAGGACTTCGACGGCAAGAAGAAGCTGATCGCGCTCGACATCACCTGCACGCACCTGGGCTGCACGCCGAACGTGCTCTTCAGCGACCAGAAGTACAAGTGCCCGTGCCACGGCTCGGGCTTCCGCTTCACGGGGATCAACTTCGAGGGCCCCGCGCCGCGGCCGCTGGAGCGCTACAAGGTCTACCTGGACGCGGCGACGGGCGAGATCGTGGTCGACAAGAACAAGAAGTTCCAGTACGAGAAGGGGCAGTGGGAAGACAAGGAATCGTACATCGAGCTGGCGTAGGGGAGAACGGCTAGGAACTATGGCGAAGCAAGGCGACATCGGCCGCGTCTGGGACTTCATCGTCAACACCCAGGTGTGGAAGTCGATCGTCAGGCACGGATACCCGGACACGCCGCGCAACCGCTCGCTGGCGGTGATGGCGAACGTGTTCCTGCACCTGCATCCGATCCGGCTGCGCAAGAGCGGCCTGCGGGTGCGCTACACCTGGTGCATGGGCGGCCTGACCTTCTTCCTCTTCCTGGCGGAGACGATCACCGGCCTCCTGCTCATGTTCTATTACCGGCCGACGGCCGAGTACGCGTACCACGACATCGTGTACCTGCGGGCGGACGTCGCGCTCGGCACGATGCGCGAGATCCATCGCTGGGGCGCGCACGCGATGGTCATCACGATCTGGCTGCACATGATGCGCGTCTTCCTCACCGGCGCCTACAAGCCGCCGAGGGAATTCAACTGGGGCGTCGGCGTGGTGCTGCTCGTCCTGACCCTGCTCCTCTCGTTCACGGGCTATCTGCTCCCCTGGGACCAGCTGGCGATGTGGGCGATCACGGTCGGCACGAACATGGCGCGAGCGACGCCATTGCTGGGGCATGAAGGCCCGGGCGCGGCCTTCATCAAGATCGGCGACATCAGCGTGGTGCACAGCGCGAGCGACGTCCGCTTCGGGCTGCTGGCGAGCCGCTTCGTGGGCCCGCCGGCGATCCTGCGGTTCTACGTGCTGCACTGCGTCGGCTTCCCGCTGATCGCCGCGTTCCTGATCGCCGTGCACTTCTGGCGCGTGCGGAAGGACGGCGGCATCTCCGGACCGCTCTAGAGAAACGAAGAACATGACGCTCGCGACGCTGTTGGCCGCCGGGGACGGGGGCGGTCCGATCCCGGCCGGGGTCAAGGACCTGCTCAACCAGTTCTTCGGGCCGATCACGTACACGGTGATCGTGATCGGGATCTTCGTCGGGATGCTGGTCGGCTACCGGGTCTGGACGAAGCCGAAGGTCGCCCTGTCGATCCTGGGCGCGGCGGTGCTCTTCTTCATCGCGGCGGCGCCGGACAAGAACTTCTGGAAGATCGTCTCGAAGCCGGACAACGTCCCCATCGTCGGCCTGATCTTCGTGCTTGGCTTCTTCACCTGGTGGGCCCTGCGGCAGGCGGCCATCAACGACGAGCGGATCGAGCGCGGCGAGCCTCCGATGGAGGCGACCGAGTCGAACGACCGGGTGCTGTCCTGGCCCGACCTGGTCTACTCCGAGTTCATCTGCGCGATCATTTTCACCGTCATCCTGGTGATCTGGGGCGTGTTCCTGGACGCGCCGCTCGAGGAGCCCGCGAACCTCGGCAAGACGCCCAACCCGTCGAAGGCGCCCTGGTACTTCCTGGGCCTCCAGGAGATGCTGGTGTACTTCGACCCGTGGCTGGCCGGCGTCGTCCTGCCGACCATGATCATCACCGGCCTGATGCTCGTGCCGTACTGCGACAAGAACCCCAAGGGCGTGGGCTACTACACGCTCAAGGAGCGGCCCCTCGCCATCGGCACGTTCATGTTCGGCTTCATCGTCCTCTGGATCTCGCTCATCATCATGGGCACGTTCCTGCGAGGTCCGAACTGGAACTTCTTCGGGCCGTTCGAGTACTGGGACGTCCACAAGGTCGAGCCCCTCGGCAACGTGAACCTCTCCGAGTACTTCTGGGTGAAGATGCTCGGAAAGGCGCTGCCGAAGGACTTCGTGCTCCGCGAGCTGCCCGGCATCCTGCTGACGGCGGGCTACCTCTTCGTCATGCCGCCGCTGCTGGCCTTCACCGCCTGCAAGGGGATGTACAAGCAGATCGGCTTCCTGCGCTACAACCTCGTGATGTCCCACTTGCTCGTCATGGTGGGCATGGTGATCAAGATGGTCCTGCGCTGGGTCTTCAACCTGAAGTACCTGATCTTCATCCCCGAGCACTTCCTGAACGTCTGAGAGCTGAAGAAAGCGTATGGCTGAGGCGAAACCCCCGGCGAAGTACGAGCCCCCGAAGGACCTGCCGCAGGCGGCGGCCGTGCAGAAGTTCGCGGGCCGCGCCAAGCGCCAGCCCGTCGACCAGGCGGAGTTCTTCTACAACGTCAAGACGATGCACATCGTGATGTTCGCGTCGTCGCTGGCCATGCTCCTCGGCTACTTCCTGATGTTCCGCAAGGACCACGAGCGCGGCTGGAAGGAGTACCAGGACCAGTTCGCCCGCATGGACTTCGAGAAGCTCTGGTACGACCTCAACAAATTCCGCGACGAAGGCAAGAAGGACGCCGCCCGCGTCGCCTCCCTCGAGGGGCAGGTCGAGGCCTTCCTCGACGCCTTCAAGGACAAGGAACTGCCCATCACCGTCCTGGATCCCGCCGCCTCCTCCAAGAGCGTCAACCTCACCAAGCCCGCGTACGCCCTCGTCCACGTCGAGGTCGACCGCGACAAGAAAAAGCTCGGCATCCGCGAGATCGAGGCCATCCGCGGCCCCCGGGAGGACCTCCAGCAGCAGTACAACTTCCGCAAGGACGAGGCCGGCGCCTTCCGCTTCCGCTACGAAAGCGCCAAGCACCACGTCGAAGAGGCCGAGAAGAGCGGCGACCCCCGCCGCGACGTCTTCGAGAACCACTTCAAGGAAGTCGCCCACGACTACGAGAAGAAGCTGAAGGAGGTCGACGCCCGCAAGGCCGAGGCCGACGCCTACTACTTCCAGAACGCCTTCTACGAGGACCTGGCGAGCGACCTCCAGAAGCGCCCCGTCCCGGGCATCTGGGACTTCATCGATCGGCTGTCGGAGGAGGACGTCGCCGCCTTCGCCGCCCTCGCCAAGGACGCCAAGTACTCCGAGGCCTCCCGCAAGGTCTTCGCGAGGCTCCCGACGGCCTACGCCCCGAACGCGAAGCTCAAGGACATGGCCAGGAACGTCTCCAACAAGCCCGAGGAGGCGGCGCTGCTGGCCAGGCTGGGCGACGGCAAGGCGCCCGCGACCGCCGAGGACCTCCGGGTCCTGCACCGCCTCTCGACGGTCAGCGACCTGCGCTTCACCAAGGACGAGCGCGAAGTCGTGGCGGCCCTGGGACGTCCGGCCCTCGCCCGCGCCGAGCGCGAGGCCGTGAGCGCCGACCTCGGGAAGGCCTCCGACGCCAAGTCGAAGAAGACCCTGGAGCGGCTGCTGAAGGTGTCGCTCGAGGATCTCAAGAAGGAGATCGGCGAGCTGCGCAAGAAGATCGCGGACTCCGAGGTCGCCTTCGAGGAGAAGCGGCCCAACCTGGCGAACAACGTCCGGAACAAGCCGGGCCTGGATTTCATCAAGCCGACGATCAAGATCCAGCAGGTGGTGCTCGACGGCGTCAAGGACCAGCTGAACTTCGCGGCCGTGGCGAAGGTCGACCGCTGCCACACCTGCCACGTCGGGATCGACAAGGAAAACTACGAGGTCTGGATCGACCCCACGAAGGAGAACGATCTCGAGAAGTACGTGTTCAAGGACCCGTTCCTGCGGAGCTTCGTCGCCCACGCGACGGGACAGGCGGATCCCAAGGACTGCGTCGTCTGCGGCAAGCCGGGCGACTTCACCGACCGCAAGGACAAGGAGATGCCCGCGCCGCGCACGGCCCACGGCGCCTGGCTTTCGGGCGACGCCATCCGCTTCACGAAGACGTTCATGGCGCACCCGCGGCTCAACGACCTCTATGTCGGGGACAACTCGAAGCATCCGCTCCTGAAGTTCGGGTGCACGATCTGCCACGAGGGCGACGGGCGCGACACCCATTTCAGCCGCGTCGTCCACATGCCCGACAACGCCAAGGAAGGCATCGACTGGAAGAACCGCCACGGCACGCCCTACGAGGAGGAGCACTACAACTGGAACTACCGGGAGCTCTGGGACCTCCCGATGATCCAGTCCAAGTTCCTCCAGGCGTCCTGCCGCCGCTGCCATAAGGAGTCGGTCGAGCTCGACGGCGCCGACAAGTACACGACCGGCATGAAGCTCTTCGAGCGCGCCGGCTGCTACGGCTGCCACCGCACGGAGACCTACCAGATCCTGCCCAAGGACACGAAGAACCCGCACCTGGACCCGAACTGGAAGGCCCGACGTCCCGGGCCGCCCCTCACGCGCATCGCCACGAAGGTCGACGAGAGCTGGGCCGCCAAGTGGATCCTCGCGCCGCGCGAGTTCCGCCCGACGACCCGCATGCCGCACTTCTTCGGTCAGTCGAACGCCCGCACGGTCGTCAACGGCCACGCGTATCCGCTCTTCAGCGACAAGAACGGCAAGACGCGCTCGCCCGTCGAGGACGCGGTCGCGGCGTCCATCGTGAAGTACCTCTGGCATCTGGCCGCCGACGCGAAGGCCGATCCGGCGCCGCCGGCGAACCTGAAGGGCGACGTCCACCGCGGCGGCCTGATCGTGGCCCAGGTGGGCTGCATGGCCTGCCACAAGACGCTCGACGTCCCCGAGGCCGAGTTCGCGAAGAAGAAGGACGGCAGCCGCTTCCTGGACGAGTTCGCGCCGTCGCTGGCCGCCATCGGCAGCAAGATCAAGTCCAAGGGCTGGCTCTATGCCTGGGTCCGCGACCCCAAGGCGCACTTCAAGGACAGCGCGATGCCGAGCCTCCGCCTCTCGGAACAAGAGGCGATGGACGTCGTGGAATATCTGATGACGCTCAAGAACCCGGCCTTCGAGAAGGACGCGGGGCCCGAGAAGATCGATCCGAAGGTCGTCGAGGACCTCATCTACGAGCTGCTGCGGAAGCGGATGCCGGACGTCGACGCCCTCCGCGAGCTCGAGGGGAAGGGCGACATCGCGGGGCTGGACCAGCCCGACGTCCGCCTGCGCTGGCTCGGCCAGAAGATGGTCAAGAATTACGGCTGCTACTCGTGCCACGAGCTGAAGCGGGACGGCGAGCTCGACTGGCAGAACGAGGAAGGCATCGGCGTCGAGCTGACGGGCGCGCAGCCCTGGGGCATCAAGCACTGGGACCGGCTGGACTTCGGCAACACGGCGAACGACCACGTGACGCACAAGGGCACGACGTTCAAGCACCAGTTCACGGGCGAGTCGATCACGGAGAGCGTGGGCATCAACCGCCAGTCCTGGCTGGCGGCGAAGCTGAAGAATCCGCGGGTCTTCGACGGCGGCAAGATGGACTCGAAGCCCTGGGACGAGCTGCTGCGGATGCCCAACTTCGCGCTGACGCCCTGGGAGATCGAGCGGCTGCAGACCTTCGTGCTCTCGTTCACGGACCACGAGGTGGCCGGCCTGGTGGAGGTCGCGAAGAAGCGCCCGGACCCCGACGAGAAGGCGAAGATCCGCGGCGACCGGGTCGCGCGCGACAGCAATTGCGCGGCCTGCCACCGCTTCTCCGTCGACCGCTTCGAGGTGAAGCGGGCGAAGGGCGGCCCCGCGTGGGTGGAAGGCCGCACGGAGGCGGCGCAGAACCCCGAGCAGGCGGCGAGCATGGCCAAGGCGCTCGTGGAGTGGGGCCTGATCAAGGACGTCAAGGAGGCCGACGCCTACAAGGTCCTGAAGGTCACGGGCTGGGCCTACGACCATCGGGAGCTGAAGCCGGCCGCCGCGGCGGGGCAGGCGGAGTTCGCGGCGTTCGACGGCCGCGACTGGTGGCTGCTCGACACGGCTCCGGACGGCAAGAAGGTGAAGATCCCGGTGATCCGCCGCCTGCCGCAGGAGGGCGGGGACGTCATCCCCCACATCGCGGCCTTCAAGCAGGCTCTGGAGAAGGACTACCAGGCGCGCAAGAAGGCGATCGAAGACGCGCTCCAGGCCGAGATCGACAAGGAAAAGGATCTGGTCAAGAAGAAGAAGCTGAACGACGACTTCGACGCCATCCTCGAGGAGCGCCAGAAGGCCGCCGGACTCGCCGCGGAGAAGCTGATCCCCTTCGACCCGGGCCAGTACGAGGTACGGTATCCTCCGATGCTGCGCACGCAGGGGGTGAAGACGCAGGCGGACTGGCTCTTCGGCTTCCTGAAGAATCCGACGCCCATCCGGCCTAATATTTTCCCGCTGAAGCCCGGCGCCGCGACGATGGCGGACACGAACATCCGCATGCCGAGCTTCGGCCTCGAGGACGAGGAGGCGGCCGCCCTCGTGAAATGGTTCGCGGTGCGCGACCAGCTGAAGGGCACGGACGTCTATCCGCACACGCCGATGCCGCCCTTCGACGAGGCGCGCCTGCCCCTGGTGCAGAAGCTCTTCAAGGACGTGATGCTCAACAAGGAGAAGGGCTGCACGTCCTGCCACTGGCTCAACGGGCAGCCGCCGCCCGGCGACCCCTACAAGCACTCGCCGGACCTCGGCAACGTGGCCCAGCGCCTGCGGCCGCGCTGGCTGAACGCCTGGGTGCCGGATCCCAAGAACATCGCGCCCGGCGCCATCATGCTGCCCGCCGGCGAAGTCGTGCCGGGCTACAAGGAAGCCAAGCCCGAGGAGAAGGCCAACATCATCCAGGGCCTGGTCGAGGCCCTGCTCAACATGAAGCGTGTATCCCAGAATTGAAGATATGGAGGATAGGTCCATGAGTAAGGTGTCTTTCGTGGCGGCCGCGGCCGCCGTTCTCGCGCGGGCCGGCAGCGCCGCGTTCTCGGCCCTCGGCTGCGGCGACGAAAAGCCCGCCGCCCCGGCGGTGAAGGTCGTCGACGCCCCCAAGGCGCCCGAGGCGCCCAAGGCCCCGGAGCCCGTCAAGATCGAGGCGCCCGCGCCGAAGCCGGCGCCGGTCGTCGCGGTCCCCGTGAACCTTCAGGACGCCGGCTCGATCACGGGCGTGGTGAAGGTGACGGATCCGCCCCGCCGCAAGAAGATCAAGATGGACGCGGACCCGAAGTGCGCCGCGCTGCACGCGGACGCGCCGCTGTCCGACGAGGTCGTCTGCGACGCGAACGGCAACGTCCAGTACGCGTTCGTGTGGATCAAGGCGGGCCTCGAGGGGAAGTCGCTCCCCCTGCCGTCGGCCCCCGCGGTCATCAACCAGCAGGGCTGCCGTTATGACCCCCACGTGCTGGGCGTGATGATTGGACAGGAGCTGCTGATCAAGAACAGCGACGACCTCCTGCACAACATCCACGCGCTGCCGTTCGAGAACAAGGAGTTCAACTTCGGCCAGCCCTCGAAGGGCATGGAGGAGAAGAAGACCTTCACGAAGCAGGAAGTCATGGTGAAGGTGAAATGCGACGTCCATCCCTGGATGAGCGCGTGGGTGGGCGTGGTTTCCCATCCCTGCTTCGCCGTGACCGACGCCGCGGGCAAGTACGAGATCAAGGGCGTGCCCCCGGGCAAGTACCAGGTCGAGGTCTGGCAGGAGAAGTACAAGTCCGTCGTCGCCGAGGTCGAGGTCAAGGCGGGCGCCGCCGCCGCGGCCAACTTCGAGATGAAGGACAAGCGCGAGTAGCCTTTTCGCGAGATTCCGATCGGGGGTCGCGGTCCGCCGCGTCCCCCGATTTTTTTTTGCCCCCGCCCGCCCAAATCATAAGTTATAATTTCAACCAGAGTTTTCTGAGAGAGGGGAGATCCATGAGCCTGTCCCGCCGCGAGTTCATCGTCGGCGCCGGCGCGGTGGCGGCCTCGGCCGTCGCCGGCTGCGTCGCCAATCCCGCGCCCGTCGTCGAAGCGTCCATCGACCGCACCTTCCCGCTGCCGTTCGAACTGCAGAAGCCGGGCGGCCAGGTCAAGGTCAAGATGCCGGGCGGGGACGACACCGTCCTGGTCTGGCGCACCGAGGTCGGCTTCGGCGCCACCACGATCCGCTGCACCCACTGCGCGGGCGAGATGCGCTACGTGCCCGGCGAAAGCCTGCTCAGGTGCCCGTTCAACATCCGCTACAAGCTGGACGGCACCGCCTACCAGGACAGCGTGAAGCGCAAGCCCCTGCGGGCGTATATCGCCGACGTCCAGGGCGACCGCCTCCGCATTCTCGGTTGATTCTCCGGGCCCGGAGCCTGATAGGGAGGGGCTCCGGGCCCAGGCCATAAAGCGCCCGGCCGCGACATTCTGGCGCGCGTCCGCCTCCCTCTTCCACTCCCTTCGCGGCACGTCCGTTGCTCTCCTCCTCCCGGAGGTGAGACATGGCCCTGATTCTGGCGTTGCTGGCGTCGACGTCCCCCGCCGACGAGGAGTCGGTCGTGACGGGGACGGTCACCACAACCTTCCGGGAACGGGCAAAGCCGTTCGCCGGGCTGAAGAATGATCCGGCTTGTAACTGCCTGCACGCGGAGCCGCCCAAGGTCGACGACCTCCTGCTCTCGGCGTCCGGCGGCGTGAAGAACGCCCTGGTCCGGGTGACGAAGGGCGTCGAGGAGAAGGAGCGCCCGGCCCCGAAGGAGCCGGTCGTCCTGAACCAGAAGGGCTGCGTCTACATCCCGCGCGTGATCGCCGTGCGCGCCGGGCAGCCGGTGGAGTTCCGCAGCGACGACGACCTGCTGCACAACGTGCACGGCCTCCCGTTCGAGCCCGCGAACAAGGAATTCAACTTCGGCATCTTCAAGGGCCAGTCCGTCGCGCGCGTCTTCCCGAAGCCGGAGATTTTCAAGGTGAAGTGCGACGTCCACAACTGGATGGCCGCGTGGGTCGGCGTCTTCGACCATCCTTACTTCGCCATGACCGACTCGGACGGCCGCTTCACGATCAAGGGCCTGCCGCCGGGCAAGTACACGCTCGAGGTCTGGCACGAGCGCCTCAAAGGCCCCGCGGCCGAGATCACGGTGGAAGGCAAGGAGACCCAAGTCCCCGCGTTCGCCCTGGTGGAGAAGTGAAGCGGGCGATCCTCGCCCTGGCGGTTGGAGCGGCTCTCCTCGCGATGGCCCTGCGGGCGCGCCGGGAACGCCCGGTGCGCCCGGCGGAGGAAGCTCCACGTCCCGCGCCCCCGGCGGTCGTCGAACTCTCCACGCACGCCGAGGAGGCGATCGTCGTCGTTGAGCCTCCCGCCGCCCTGAAGCCTCCCCCGCTTCCGCGTCCCGCGCCGTCTCCGCCGGTCGTCGAAGCGACGCCCTCCGCCACGGGGGCCATCTGGGGCGTGGTGACGCTGATGGGGGAGCGGCCGCCCCGGAAGCGCGTGAAGGCGATCGAGGCGGACCCGGCCTGCGCGGCGCTGCACGGGGAAGCCCTCCTGTCGGACGAGTTTGTGGTGGACGCGGAGAAACGGGTACGCTGGGCCGTGGTGCACGTCGTGAAGGGGCTCGGCGAGCGGCGCTTCGAGCCGCCGACGGTTCCCGTCCAACTGGAGCAGGTTGGCTGCCGCTACGTGCCGCACGTCCTCGGGGTCCGGGTCGATCAGCCGGTCGCGATCGTTAACCGCGATCCGCTCCTCCACAACGTGCACGGACTGCCGTTCGTGAACAGGGAATTCAACTTCGGCCAGCTCTGGCGCTCCGAGAATGTCCGCGCCTTCGCCCGGCCGGAGATCTTCCAGGTGAAATGCGACGTCCATCCCTGGATGTCGGCCTGGCTCGCCGTCTTCGACCACCCATTCTTCGCGATCAGCGGCGAAGACGGCGTGTTCCGGATCCCGGGCCTGCCGCCCGGCCGCTACGAGATCGCGGCGTGGCACGAGGAGCTGAAAACCGAGACGCGCGAGGTGGACGTCGGGGTCATCGACGCCCGCCTGGATTTCCTCTTGCAGCGACGCTAGCCGGCCTGCTAAAACGCGGCCCGTGAAAGAGCGCTGGATGTGGGGCCTGTTCATCGGGGTCGCGGCCTGCGCGGTCGCGGCCCTGGTGGGCGTCGTGCTCCGGCGCGGGCCGTCGGAGCGCCGCGCGCCCGACTTCCGCGTGATCGAGCGGAGCGGGAAGCCGCTGACGAAGCGCGACCTCCGCGGCGAGGTCTGGGTCGCCGACTTCGTCTTCGCGCGCTGTCCGACGGCCTGCCCCATGATGAACAGCGTGGCCTTCGAGCTCCGCAAGCGGGTGCCCGCGCTGAAGGTCCTGACGTTTTCCGTTGATCCGACCCACGACACTCCCGAGTTCCTCAACACCTGGGTGGGGAACATGGGGCTCGCGCAGGAGGGCTGGTACTGGGGCTCCGGCCTGAGCGAGGAGGGGATGCAGGCCGTCGCGAAAGGCTTCCTCCAGGCCGCGGGCCGCGACGAGAAGCACGCGGTGGTGCACAGCGAGCGCTTCGTGCTCGTGGACCGCTACGGCCGGATCCGCGAGGTCTTCACGGTGCTGGACCCGGAGACGTTCCTGAAGGATCCGACGGCCGTCGACCGCATGGAAGCGGCGGCGCGTCCGCTCTTCGCGGAGCCGACGTTTCCGCTGCGGCTGCCGAAGATCAACGCCGGCTTGAACGCGATGAGCGGGGTCTGCCTGCTGATCGGCCTGGGCTTCATCAAGCGCAAGCGGATCGGGATCCACAAGGCCTTCATGCTGTCGGCGCTGGGGATCTCGACGCTGTTCCTGGTCAGCTACCTGACGGCGCACAAGTATTTGGGATCGACGCCCTACGAAGGCGGGGCGCGGCCGCTTTACCTGGGGATCCTGCTGAGCCACACGATCCTGGCGGCGCTGATCGTGCCGCTGGCCGGCATCACCCTGTACAAGGCCTTCTCAGGCCAGATCGAGCGCCATCGGGGCTGGGCGAAGTGGACCTTCCCGCTCTGGCTCTACGTCTCCGTGACGGGGGTTGTCATCTATTTCATGTTGTATTAGGACCAGGCACCAGGACCGGGACCAGGCATGGGTGCTCGCCGCGACCCCGTCTTCATCCGTCCAGATCCCGCTCCTGCCCTCGGAAGGCATGGGTGGCTTGATGGAGACGGGGGGCCTAGGATCCATGCCTGGTCCCGGTCCTGGTGCCTGGTCCTGCGCGGGACTGCCAGGGGGACAGGGGAAGACCTGCCAAGCCTACAGGCGCTGAGGTCCCCGGAAAAATGCCCGCGCAAAGCCTTGATTCGCAGGGGGATAAAAGGCATGATGCGCGGCCTTCCTGGCATGCCGTTTGCATTTAGCCGGGAGTCTTAAACACTCTAACTGGAGGTTTGGAAGATATGGCAGCGTCGCTGAAGCCCCTGCGGGACAAAGTGGTCGTGGAACGGAGCGAGGCGGAGGAGAAGACCGCCGGCGGCATCGTTCTTCCGGACACCGCGAAGGACAAGCCCAAGCAGGGCACGGTCATCGCCGTCGGCCCCGGCCGCGTGCTCGACAACGGCGAGGTCAAGGCGCTCGAGGTCAAGAAGGGCGACCGCGTCCTCTTCGGCGGCTTCGCCGGCTCCGAGGTGAAGAGCGGCGGCAAGGAGTACCTGATCCTGTCCGAGTCCGAGATTCTCGCCGTCATCGACGGCAAGTAAAGGGAGGTTAAGAAGACCATGCCTGCCAAGAAAATCACGTTCGACCAGGATGCCCGCGAGGCCATCCGCCGCGGCGTCAAGCAGCTCGCCCGCGCGGTCAAGGTCACCCTTGGACCCCGCGGCCGCGCGGTGCTCCTCGAGAAGAAGTGGGGCGCTCCGGTGGTCTCCGTCGACGGCGTCACCGTCGCGAAGGAGATCGAGCTCAAGGACCCCTACGAGAACATGGGCGCCCAGATGGTGAAGGAAGTCGCGTCGAAGACGAACGACGTGGCCGGCGACGGCACGACGTCCGCCACCGTCCTCGCCGAGGCGATCTTCGAGGAAGGCCTCAAGAACGTCACCGCCGGCGCCAACCCGATCGCGCTCAAGCGCGGCGTCGACAAGGCCGTCGAAGCCGTCATCGAAGAGCTCAAGCGGATGGCCAAGCCGGTGAGCCTCGACAACCCCCAGGACGTGAAGAACGTCGGCACGATCGCCGCCGGCGGCAACGCCGAGATCGGCAAGATGCTGGCCGAGGCCATGCAGAAGGTCGGCAAGGACGGCGTCATCACGGTCGAGGAAGGCAAGGGCCTGAGCACCTACGTCGAGTGGGTCGAGGGCATGCAGTTCGACAAGGGCTACCTGTCGCCGTACTTCGTCACCGAGCCCGAGGAGATGAAGGCGACGCTCAAGGATCCCTACATCCTGATCCACGAGAAGAAGATCTCGGCGGTGAAGGACCTCATCCCGCTCCTCGAGAAGATCGCCAAGACGGGCAAGCCGCTGATCATCATCGCCGAGGAGATCGAGGGCGACGCCCTCGCCACCCTCGTGGTGAACAAGCTCCGCGGCACCCTCAACATCTGCGCGGTCAAGGCGCCGGGCTACGGCGACCGCCGCAAGGCCATGATGGAAGACATCGCCGTCCTCACGGGCGGCAAGGCCATCTTCGAGGACCTCGGCATCGAGCTCGAGAAGGTCGACATCTCCATGCTGGGCCGCGCCAAGAAGATCGTCGTCGAGAAGGAGAACACGACGATCGTCGAGGGCGCCGGCGACACCAAGGCCATCCAGGGCCGCATCGCCCAGATCCGCAAGGAGATCGAGGGCACCACGTCCGACTACGACAAGGAAAAGCTCCAGGAGCGTCTCGCCAAGCTCGCCGGCGGCGTCGCGCAGATCAACGTCTGCGCCGCCACCGAGATCGAGATGAAGGAGAAGAAGCTCCGCGTCGAGGACGCCCTGCACGCGACCCGCGCGGCCGTCGAGGAAGGCATCCTCCCCGGCGGCGGCGTCGCCCTCATCCGCGCGTCGAAGGTCCTCGACAAGGTCAAGGCCGCCAACGACGACGAGAAGACGGGCATCGACATCATCCGTCGCGCCGTCGAGGCGCCCATCAAGCAGATCTCCACGAACTCCGGCGTCGACGGCGGCGTCGTCATCGACAAGGTCCGCGAGTCGAAGGACGTCAACTTCGGCTTCAACGCCGAGACCCTCGAGTACGGCGACATGCTGAAGTTCGGCGTGATCGACCCGACGAAGGTCGTCCGCAGCGCGCTGCAGAACGCGGCGAGCGTCTCTTCGCTCCTTCTCACCACGGACGCGCTCATCTGCGAGATCCCGGAGAAGAAGGAAGCCCCCAAGGCCGGCGGCGAAGGCGGCATGGGCGGAGACGAGTTCTAGACCCAGGTTTTCACCGGAAACGCCCGGGGCGCGAAAGCGTCCCGGGCGTTTTCTTTTTTCCCCGGAACCCGGAACCCGACGGCCGGAACCCGAAGTTCCGTTTCGCCGAACCGGCCTCCGTGGCCCGTCTCTCCGACCGTCCTGTTTCGCCGGACAGGGCTCGTTCGGATCGGTCCCCGGGCTTCCGGATTCTGGATTCCGGATTCCGTGTGCTATACTTCGCCGCCGTTAGAGGGGGAAGAAGGATGTCGTACTGTGGCCTGCCGGCCCGCAAGGGCACCGCCCGCCGTGTCGCCCTGGCCCGCCGCGCGCTCGCGATCCTCGACGGCCCCCGCCTCCTCCTCGGCGTCGCGCTGATCGTCGACGCCGCCCGCTCGCTCTTCACCCCCGACGCCTCGCTGCTCGGCCTGCTCCTGCGCTGGCCGGGCGGACGTCCGCTGCCGATCCTCGACGGCGTCCTGCTCGGCGCCGCCCTGCTGGTCCGGCACCGGGCGTCGACCCTCGTGCTGGTCGCCCATGCCGCCCTGGCCGCGGTCAACATCGGCGAGTTCTACGCGTTGAAGGCCGACGGCCTCCGCGCCGCCGCGCTCCCGTTCTCGCTGGTGGCGCTCGGGACGCTGTTCGCCGGGATCGCGCGGCATCTGTACGACGGCCCGCCGGCCCCCTGGGGCTGGAGCGCGGCGGGCGCGCTCGCGTCGGCGCCGGCCCTGCTGCTGCTCCACCTGTTCTCGTTCGGGGCGACCGATTACGCGCGCCCCGCGGACGCGATCGTCGTCTTCGGCGCCGGCGTGTCCGACGACGGCGCGCCGTCGCTCGCCCTCTGGGACCGGATGCGTCACGGGATCGCGCTGGAGCGGCGGGGCGTGGCCCCGCGGCTGGTGCTCTCGGGCGGGCCCGACGAGGTGCCGGTGATGCGCCGCCTCGCGCTCGAGGCGGGCGTGCCGGAGAGCGCCCTCGTCCTGGATCCGGAGGGCCTCAACACCTGGGCGACGCTGCGCAACCTGAAGGAGCGCCGCGTGGTGGCCGTCAGCCACTACTACCATCTCGCGCGGATCAAGCTCGCGGCCCGCCGCCTCGGGATCTCCTGCGCGACGGCGCCCTGCGCCATGAGCCGGCGGCTTCAGCGGGAGCCCTGGTACGTCGCGCGCGAGTGCGCCGCCTTCGTGAGCTACTACTTCTTCCGCGGGTAGTCCCGCCACTCGGCCAGCGCGCCCGTGATCGGGAGAGGCCGCACCGTGCCGCCCGCCACGTGCGGCACCGCCCCCTCCCAGAAGAACCCGATCAGCCGGCGCACGGTCGTGCGGCCGGCCGGCGCCCGCCCGATCACCCGGGTCTCCTCCGGCAGCGTCAGCGCCAGCCCCGCCTTCGCCGCCGCCGCCTTCAGCGCCTCCGCCGAGCCCACCGGCGCGTCCAGAGCGATCTCCCGGTCCAGCTTCTCGCGGCCCCGCGGCTCCCGCAGCCGCGCCAGCGTCTCCAGCAGCGCGCCCGGCGCGTCCGCCTCCTCCGGATTCACATCCCGCAGCAGCCGGCGCTCCAGGTCCTCGTCCGGGCCGTCGAGCCGCAGCGCCGCCGACGCCGCCGCCACCCGCGTCTCCCCGGAGGAGTCCTTGACCGCCGCCTTCCGCAGCGCCTTCGACGCCTCCGCGCGCGCCTCCTTCGGCCACTCCAGGTCCGCCATCTCGCCGAGCGCGATCGCCGACGTCGTCCGCACCAGGTCCCACTCGTCGTCGACCAGGCCGATCAGGAGGTCGAGATGTTTCAGCGAGCCCAGCCGCGCCAGCGCCCGCGCCGCCTGCGCCCGCGTCCACGGCTGGTTGTGGAGGAGCAGCGCCGCGATGTCGTCCGCCCGCTCCTTCGCGCCGAGCCGGCCCAGGATCTGCGCCGCGAAGCCCAGCAGGCTCGTGTCCTTCTCGCGCAGCAGCGCCGCCAGGTCGGGCGCCACCGACGCGTCCCCGATCGCCGCCAGCGCCTCCGCCGCCGCCACCTTCACCCGGCTCTCCGGGTCCCGCAGCAGCGGCACCAGCCGCGGCGCCAGCGCCCGCATCCGCCCCAGCGCCGCCGCCGCTTCCGCCCGCACGAACGCGTCCTCGTGCCCGAGCAGCGCCGCCGCCTCCTCCGCGTGGCCGGACGCCGACATCCTCCCCAGCGCCTCCGCGGCCAGGCGCAGCGTGTCCGGCCCGCTCCCCCGCAGCAGCGCCGCGACGTCCCCCGCGTGCTCCGCCGCCCCCATGCGGCCCAGCACTTCCGCCGCCGCCGCCCGCGTCGGCTCGTCGCCCGACCGCAGCAGCGCCGCCACCGCCGCCGCGTGCCCCCGCGCGTCCGTCTGCCCCAGGACGTCGATCGCCGCCGCCCGCGGCTCCGGCGCGGCCAGCCGCGGGATGATCCGGTCGAAGAGCTCGACGGCCCCCGCGCGCCCCAGGAGGTCGATCGCCGCCTTCGCGAGGCCCGGGTCGGCGTCGCCGGCGATCGGCGCCACCAGCGGCGCCAGCGGCCGGACGCAGGTGATCGCGAGCGCGAGGACGTCCGCCGGCGGCAGCGGCCAGCGCTGCTCCGCCGCGAGCCGCGCCAGCGCGTGCAGGGACGCGTCGGGGACCCGGCCCAGCTCGACGAGGATGGCGACGTCCTTCAACGCCGCGATCCGCCGCTCGGCCGGGCCGGAGGCGAGGACGGCGTCCACGCCCGGCAGCTCCGCGAAGGCGGCCGCGCCGAGGCGGCGGCGGATCTCCACCCGCAGCGCGGTCTGGCGCGCGCGGGCGGAGACTTCGACGTCCGGGTCGGCGGCGGCGGCGCGGAGGGCGTCGAGGTCGGCGGCGGCCCAGTCCTTCCAGCGCTCGAGGATGCCGGAGGCGGCGGCGTCACGCGCGGCGGGATCGTCGTCGCGGAGGCGGCGGAGGAAGTCGCCGATGGGATCTTGGAGGAGCCCTTCGACCCCGCTCAGGGCAAGCAGCAGCGCGATCGCGCCCATGCCGGGCCATTATACGGCGGGGGGAGGCCAGACCTTCGGAGTAGTTTCCGCCGCGGGAGCCTCGGGCGTTCCCTCGGGGGCCGGCGGCGTGGGGTTGAGCTTTTCCTTGTAGCGCTCTTCGAAGATGGCGTGGGGCTTCTCGTCGTAGAGGACGAAGAGGACCTCCTCGACGGAGGTCGGCGTTTCGCCGTGCTTGAGGACTTCCTCGACGAGGATGTCGACGCAGCGCTCGATGGGAAAGCCGCCGGCGCCGGTGCCGATGGCGGGGAAGGCGAGGCGCTTGGCGCCGAGCTCCTTGGCCTTGGCCAGGACGTTGCGGACGGCGGCGCGGACGGATTTCGCGTCGGCCCAGAGGCCGAGCGGGTTGACGGCCGCGTGGATGATCCACTTGGCGGCCAGGTTGCCGGCGGCCGTGACGACGGCGGTGCCGAGCGGGACGGTGCCGATCCGGTGGCACTCCTCCTGGACGGACGTTCCGGCGACCCGGCTGATCGCGCCCGAGACGCCGCCGCCGAGCAGCAGGTCGTTGTTGACGGAGTTGACGATCGCGTCGACCTGCTGCGTGGTGAGATCCCCGCGGATCACCTTCATCTCGATGGGCATGTCGTGAGCATTATAGGAATGAACGCGGAAACGTGAACCAAGAATCAGGAGCGGAACGCGCCCGGCAGCGCGTCGAGCAGGTCGGTCGCCATCAGCGAGACCTCGCCGACCTTCCTCTTCGCCAGGTCGCCCGCCCTGCCGTGGACGTGCGCGCCGTAGACCGCGGCGTCGAAGGGCGACATCCCCTGGCCGATCAGCGCGCCGATCACGCCCGCCAGGACGTCGCCCGTCCCCCCCGTCGCCATCCCCGGATTCCCCGTCTTGTTGACCGCGGCGCGCGTCCCGTCGGCGATCACCGTCCGGTGGCCTTTGAGGACGACGACGGCCATCAGCCGCTTGGCGAGCTCGACGGCCGCCGCTTTCCGGTCCTCGATCGGCCGGCCCAGCAGGCGCGCCGCCTCGCCCGGATGCGGCGTCAGGACGCGGGGCGCCTGGCCGCGCGCGAGCAGGTCGGTCTGGCCTTCGAACGCGTTCAGGCCGTCGGCGTCCAGCACGAACGGGATCCCGAGGCTCGGCACCAGCTCGCGGAGGGCGTCGACGACGTACGCCTCGCGCGAGAGGCCGGGGCCGATGACCGCGACGTCGCAGTCGGCGGCGTGCTCGAGGATCTTCTCGACGGCCTTCTGCCGCGGGAACGGCCGGATGACTTCGCAGGTGAGCTTGATCGACAGGATGTCGACGACCTGCTCCGGGCACGCGACGTAGACGAGGCCGGCGCCGGCGCGGTGGGCGCCGAGGGCGGCGAGGGCGGCGGCGCCGCACATGCCGGGGGAGCCGGCGACGACGAGGACGCGGCCGTAGTCGCCTTTGTGGGTGTCGGGCTTCCGTTTGGGCAGCTTGGTCACGGCGGAGATTCTAGCACGCGAGGCGTATAATTAGCCGTGATGCGGATCGCGCTCGTCGTGCTGCTCCTGCCTGCCCTGAGCGAAGTCGAAGGGGCGCCGCAGGAGGACATCGTCAAGAAGATCGTCTCCGACGCGGAGAAGATCAAGAAGACGGCGAAGAAGCTCGCGCCGGCCTCGAAAGACAAGGTCGAGAAGGCGCTCGGGGAGAAGCTCGACGCGGCGGACCTGGCGGCGACGATCTGGGAGTGCTACGCGACGGTGCCCAAGGTCTCCAGCATGGACAAGACCCTGGTCCGCGCGCTCGTCGTGACGGCCAAGGGGCCGAAGGGTCCGATCAAAGTCGGCGTGAGCGTGGCGAGCCTGGAGAGCACGATCCACACCGTGAAAATCCTCGAGAACGGGGACGACAAGGCCGTCGAGTCCAGCCGCTTCCTGTCGCAGTTCCAGGGCTTCGAGTACACGCCGAACGTGTTCAACGGGGGCGACGTCCTGAAGGCCGCGTTCGCGAAGGCGGGCGCGGACAAGGAGCTGGACGCGGCGATCCGGATGATCTCGGTCATGCGCGCGATGGAGCCGGTCTACGAGCGCCTGAACGAGAGGCTCGAGAAGAAGGACAAGGCGGCCGCCGAGGATGTCGCCGAGCTCGACAAGCACTTCGACGAGTCGCTGCGGCTGCTCGCGAACGCCGCGTTCCTGAAGGCGAGCCAGGCGGACAAGTTCAAGACCTTCGCGTCGGGCGGGAAGCAGTATCTGGCGGACATGCGCGCGCTGATCGGCGGCGGGAAGTTCGACGACGCGTACCGGAAGGCGGGGGAGCTCGACGCCCAGAGCTGCTCGCGCTGCCACGGCGCCTACCGGCGGGCCTTCCGCGAGGCGCGCCTGGAGCGCCAGGTGGGGAACGGCTACTTCTCGACGCAGCTCGACATCGCCGCGCCCGACAAGGCCTCCGAAGCCTCCTATCAGGCCGTCGGCAAGGCGGTCCGCAAGGCCGTGCTCATCGCGGCCGAAGCCAAGTAGCGGGACGAGAGCCAAGAGCCAAGTGCCAAGAACCTAGCGATCCCCCCCGGCGCCCCCCCCCTCGGGGGGGGATTCTTAGGCACCAGGCACTTGGTTCTTGGCTCTCATTTGGCTTAAGGAACTCCCGCCCCGCCGCCGATCTCTCTACTGAGAGGGGTTTCATCATGTCGCGCGACGCGGCCGTGCTGGTCACCATCGTTCTCGCGCTGCTGGCCCTCGGCCTCATCATGCTGTACTCGGCGACGGCCGTCGTGGCCGAGAACTCCGCGCGCTACGGCAACGACACGCATTTCCTGATGCGCCAGCTCGTCTGGATCGTGATGGGGCTCGGCGCGATGTGGGCGACGTCCAGGATCCCGCACGAGTTCTGGGAGCGCTGGCGGGTGCCGATCCTGGTGGCCACGGTGATCCTGCTCGCGCTCGTCTTCGTGCCGGGCGTCGGGGCGCGCCTCAACGGCGCCCGCCGCTGGGTCCGGGCGGGCGGCTTCTTTTTCCAGCCCTCGGAGGCGGCCAAGTTCGGCGTGGCGATCTTCCTCTGCGGGTTCGCCGCCGCCGAGCCCGAGCGGATCCGGAAGTTCTTCAAGGGCTTCGTGCCGGCGTTCGCGGTGCTGGGCGGCTGCTGCGCCATGATCGTCGTGGAGCCCGACATCGGCACCACGCTCTTCATCGCGACCGTCATGAGTCTCACGCTGTTCGTGGCCGGCGTCCGCTGGGGGCACATCCTCCCCATGTTCCTCCTGGCGGTCGCCGGCATCGGCTACTACGGGCTGACGCACACCGAGCACGTGATGGAGCGCCTGAAGCTCACGTGGCTGAATCCCGAGCTGGACCCCCTGGGCAAGGGCCTCCAGATCCTCCAGTCCCTCGCCGCCCTCGAAGGCGGCCAGCTCTGGGGCATGGGCCTGGGGCGGGGGACGTCGAAGCTCTACTTCCTCCCCGAGGCGCACTCCGACTTCATCTTCGCGGTCATCGGCGAGGAGCTGGGCTTCGTCGGCGCGTGCGTGGTCGTGCTTCTCTACGCGGGCCTGGGCTGGACCGGCTACCGCGTCATGCGGCGCGCGCCCGACCGTTTTTCCTTTCTGCTGGCGTTCGCGATCACCACCTATATAATTCTCCAAGCGGCGATCAACGTGGCCGTCGTGACGAAGGCGGTGCCGACCAAGGGCATTCCGCTTCCGCTGGTGAGCGCCGGAGGATCTTCGGCGCTCTTCACGCTGGCCGCGCTCGGGATCCTCGTGAGGATCGCCAACGCCGCGGAGGAGAGGGGGCTGTGCTCAACAAAGGCTCATTCCGCGTCCTGTTCGCCGGCGGAGGCACCGGCGGCCACGTCTTCCCCGGCGTCGCCCTCGCCCAGCACGCCGTAGCGGCGAAAGCCCAAGAACCAAAGACCAAAGACCAAGGCGGCGTTCCGTCCTTGGACTTTGGCCCTTCGGCCTTGGAGCTTTCCGACGAAGTCGCGAAGCGGCTTCGCGCCGACGTCTTCTGGCTCTGCACCAGCCGGCCCTTCGACACGGCCCAGCTCACCCGGGCGGGCATCCCGCACCGCGCCCTCGCGTCGCCGCGCTGGCGCGGCTTCAAGGGCTTCCTCGCGCCCCTGGCCCGCGCCATCCTCGACGCCGCCCGCGAGATCCGCCGCTTCAAGCCCCATGTCCTCGTCGGCGTCGGCGGTTACGGCACCGTCCCCCCCGTCCTGGCCGCCAAGGCCCTCGGCGTCCCCTACGTCCTCCTCGAGCAGAACGTCCGGCCCGGCAAGGCCAACCGCTTCCTCGCCGTCGGCGCCCACCGCATCTACGTCCAGTGGGCCGAAGCCAAGAACGCCTTCCCCGGCCGCGGCTCCCGCGTGCTCGTCACCGGAAGCCCGCTGCGCGACACCCTTCGCCCCGTCCCGCGCGAGCGCGCCCTCGAGCGCTTCGGCCTCGCCCCCGATCTCCCCACCGTCGCCGTCGTCGGCGGCAGCCAGGGCGCGGAGGCCCTCAATCGCGGGGCCGTCGCGGGCCTCGACGGCACCGCGCGGAAGCTGCAGCTGATCCACGTCGCCGGCCCGCAGGTCGACGCCGTGCGGCGCGCCTACGCGGAGAAGGGGGCGCGCGCCGAAGTCCGCGAGTTCGTCCAGGAGATGGACCTGCTGTACTCCGCGGCCGACCTGATCGTGTCCCGGGCCGGGGCTATGGCGATCGCGGAGATCGCCGCCTTCGGCGTCCCGGCCGTGCTCGTCCCGATCTCCCGCTCGGCGGGGGACCATCAGCGGGAGAACGCCCGGGCCGTCGCGAAGGCCGGCGGCGCGATCCTGATGGAGGAGCCGGACTGCCTGGCCGGCGGCCTGGCGCCGGTGCTGCGGAAGCTGGTCGCGCGGGATCCGGTCTTCGAGGCCATGCGCCGCGGCCTGAAGCCGCTCGCCCGCGCGGGCGCGGCGGAGGCCATTTTGGCCGACCTGAAAGGTATCATGGCCCGATGAAGATCCATTTCGTCGGCATCGGCGGCATCGGCATGAGCGGGCTCGCCAAGATCCTGCTCGTCCAGGGCCACGAGGTGACCGGCTCGGATCTCCAGCCCTCGGCGTTTCCCGGCGCGATCGTCGGGCACGCGGCCGCGAACGTGCCCCCGGGCTGCGAGCTCGTCGTCCGCACGGCGGCGGTCAAGGACGGCAACGTCGAGGTGACCGAGGCGCTGGCCCGCGGCATCCCCGTCATCAAGTACGCGGAGATGCTCGGCCGCCTCAGCGCGGAGAAGCCGACCATCGCCGTCGCCGGCTGCCACGGCAAGACCACCACCACCTCGATGATCGCCTACGTGCTCTCCCGCGCGGGCTTCGAGCCCACCTACGTCTGCGGCGGCGTCATCTCCCAGCTCGGCTCCAACGCCGCCCCCGGCGCCGGCAAGCACCTCGTCGTCGAGGCCTGCGAGTACGACCGCTCGTTCCTCAACCTCTCCCCGGCCTGCGCCGTCATCACCAACATCGAGGAAGACCACCTCGACTACTACAAGGACCTCGCCGAGATCGCCGGCGCCTTCCGCGAGTTCGCGGCGAAGTCCACCGGCCCCGTCATCGCCTCCGCCGACAGCCCCGCCGCCGCGGCCCTCGTCGGCGAGCTCAAGGGCAAGGGCGAGGCCTACTCGCTCGAGAAGGACGTCGACTGGCGCGCCCGCAACGTGGCCGTCGAGGACGGGCGCTGGTCGTTCGACGTCCTCAAGTACGGCCGCCCCTACGGGCGCTACTCGCTCAAGGTGGCGGGCCTGCACAACGTGTCGAACGCCCTGGCCACGATCGCGGCGACGACCTGGGCGGGCGTGGGCCAGGAGCTCATCCAGATGGCCCTGGGGGAGTTCACCGGGGCGCAGCGCCGCTTCCAGCTCCTGGGGGAGAAGAAGGGCGCCCTGGTCTTCGACGACTACGGCCATCACCCCACGGAAATCCAGGTGACGCTCAAGGCCGCGCGGGACCGCTATCCCGACCGGAAGATCTGGTGCATTTTCCAGCCGCACCAGACCTCGCGCACCCGCGTCTTCTTCAAGGATTTCGCCCGCTCGTTCGGCGACGCCCACGTCGTGCTGCTGCCGGAGATCTACGAGGCCCGCGAGACGAACGGCGAGAAGAAGGTGTCGAGCGCCGACCTCGCCCGCGCGATCGCGGAAAACGGCAAGGCCGCGCTCTTCATGCCCACGTTCGACGACGTCCTGGCCTTCCTCAAGGAGAAGGTCACCCCCGACTGCCTCGTCCTCACCATGGGCGCGGGCAACGTGGACGAGATCTCTCGGCGCTTCCTCGCGGAGTAACACGAGGTAGACTTCCGTCGTGGCCGACACCCCGGACCGGAGCCAGGCGGAGGCGGACTCCCAGCTGGCCCGGAAGGTCCTCAAGGACGGGCTCCTCACCCCCGAGCAGCTGCGCGACGTCCTGATCGAGCAGGACCGGGAAAAGGCCCGGGGCCAGGGACGTCCGCTCGCCGCCCTCCTCGCCGCCAAGGGCTACCTCCCGCGCCCGAAGACGCTCAAGGAGCCGACGGCCTTCGGCAAGTACCAGCTCCTCCGCGAGCTGGGCCGCGGCGGCATGGGCGTCGTCTACGAGGCGAAGGATGTCGCCCTCGGCCGCGGCGCGGCGATCAAGATGATGATCCCGACGGCCTCCGCCACGCCCGAGGAGGCCCGCGGGGAGGAGGAGCGCTTCCTGCGGGAAGGCCGGCTCGCCGCGAGCCTGCCCAAGCACCCGCACATCGTGGGCGTCTACGAAGCCGGCGTGATCGACGGCCGCCGCTACATCGCCATGGAGCTCATCCAGGGAACGCCGCTGTCCGAGTGGCGGGAGACGGAGGCGGCGACGCCGCGGAAGGAGGTCGAGCTGCTCCGCGACGCGGCGCTGGCCGCGCACCACGCGCACGAGCGCGGCATCATCCACCGGGACCTGAAGCCGCCGAACATCCTGGTCGACGCCCAGGGCGCGCCGCACATCACGGATTTCGGGCTCGCCAAGATCGTGGGCAAGAACCTGAGCGTGTCGCTGACGGGCGCGGGGATGGTGGTGGGCACGCCCGCCTACATCAGCCCGGAGCAGGCGCAGGGGCTCAAGAGCACGGACCGGCGCACCGACGTGTACGCGCTGGGCGTGCTGCTCTTCGAGACGCTCACCGGGCGCCAGCCCTTCCAGGGCGAGACGGCGATGGAAATCCTGATGAAGGCCTCGAAGAACCCGGTGCCGCTGCCGTCGAGCCTGCTGAAGCTCCGGATCACGCCCGCCCAGGCCCGCGGCCTGGAGATCATCTGCCTCAAGGCCCTGCAGAAAAACCCGAAGGACCGCTATCCCGACGCCGCCGCCTTCGCCGCCGACCTCACCCGCTGGCTCAAGGGCGAGGAGATCAAGAGCCTCCACAAGACCCGCCGCCTGCCGCGCGTCCGCCAGGTCCGGCACTGGGGAGCGGCCGCCGGGGCGGTCGCCGCCCTCCTCGCCGTCGGGCTCTACTTCCTCCTCTCGGGAAAGCCGGCGGAGGTCGTCGACCCCGCCCTCGAGGCGCGCCGCGCCCGCGAGTCCCGCGAGAAGGAGGAGGCGCTCCGGAAGCTGGAGGACGAGCTGAAGGCCATGAAGGCCCAGCTCCAGAAGGCGGTCGTCCATCCCGATCCCAAGTCGCTCCGCCCGGGGGCCGTCGCCGAGTTCTTCTCGGGGACGAACTTCGACATCCCCTGCGTCCGCCGCGTCGATCCCGGGATCGCCTTCCGGGGCAAGGAGACCTGGCCGGACGCGCAGGCGGAGTTCGTCTCGATGCGCTGGAGCGGGTTCATCGACGTCCCCGAATCGGGGCCGGTCAGCTTCCAGATCAGCTGCCACGACGGCACGCGCTTCTCCGTCGACGGCGTCGAGGTCTTCACCCATTGGGCGCGGCGGCCCTCGGCGACCGACACGCACGTCGTCCTCCTGGAAAAGGGGCTCCACCGCGTCGCGCTGGAGCACTTCCAGATCAACGCGCTGGCCCACCTGAGCTTCGTCTGGAGGCGCGCCTCCGACGTCTGGAAGCCGGACGTGCTGCACGATCCCGCCAAGCTTCCGGCGACGTTCGAGCGGAAGTGGGCCTGGGAGCATTTCGACTTCGAGAGCCTGCCCGGCGCCCAGGAGGCCGAGACGCTGCCGATCCTCTACGCGGCCCCAGAGGCGACCTTCGTGCTTCCGTTCGGCCGGAAAAAGGGCGTGCTCGTCTGGGCGAAGAACACGAAGGTCGGCGACCGCCTCCGCCTCCGCTTCAACGCCGAAAAAGCCGTCGGCACCCTCGGCCTCGGATTCTGGAGAACGAAGAACAGCGCGACCGTCAGCGTGGCCGTGAACGGCAAGGTCGTGGCGTCGTCCCTCGACCTGTTTTGGCCCGCCAACCACGTCGTCGAAGCCGAATTTCGGAACGTCGAGCTCAAGATCGGCCCCAATGAACTGGAGTTCGTGATCGTGGGCTCGAATCCGGCGGCCGTCGAATGGAAGAAAGGCGACGGAATCCTTAAGATGAGCCTCGACTACGTGAGGATCCGCTGAGCGACGACTGGAAGCCCTGCGACACCCTGACCGCCGCCGATTTCGAGAGGCACCCGCTCTGGGGCTACGACGTCGAGCGCGCCGAAGGGGACCCCGACAGCGACGAGGCCTGGGTCCGTCCCTACGCGCTCGACGCGACGCCCGACGAGAGCGACGTGCTCTTCGCCCGGGCGCGGCTGAGGACGTCGGCGGGCGACGTCGTGCCCGGCGCCGTGCTCTTCGTCTTCGAGGGCGGGCGGCCGAAGGTCGCGGGCGTCGCGCTGCTGAAGCCGTCGTACCTGGCCCTCGGCCTCGCGCAGGGGCGGGTGACGGACGAGGACCGGGAGGAGCTGCCGCCGGAGACGCTGCCGCTCGCGTACGAGGGGGAAGTCGAGGCGGCCGGCCGCGCGATCCGCCTCGCGGGCGCGGTCCGGTGAACGATCCCGTCGCCGCCGCGGCCGAGGCGCTCGACCGGGCGGGGGCGCCCTACCTCCGGGAGGGCGCGGCGCTCCGCGTGCCCCCGGAAACGCCCGGCGGCTTCGAGGTCTGGATCGGGCCCGGCGACGCCTGGCAGGTCGCCTACGAGGGCTGGCACGCGGACTTCGCGGATCCGGAGCAGGCCCTGGCCTGCTTCCTGATGGGGCTCACCGGCGGCGCGCGCCTGCGCGTCACCCGCCGCGGCGGCCGGGCGCACAAGTGGCAGGTCGAGACCCGCGAGGGGACGCCCCTGGGGGCGGTGGGCCGGATCGCGTTCGCCTTCTGGCGCCGGCCCGAAGTGGTCGTCCTGGAAAACCGGCGTGACGCGCAATCGTTGACTTCACAATCCGCCGCGGGTTGAATAGACCCCCGGCCGATAACGTAAGGTAATACGGACTATAAAGGAGGATGATCATGAGCAAGAAAGCCTGGATTTCCGGCGTGGTGGTGGCCGCGGTGGCCGTGTTCGGTCTCGTGTCGACGGCCGGTGAGCGCGTCGCCGACCCGATCAACGCGAAGTGCCCGGTCGGCAACAAGGACATCGACGCGAAGCAGACGACCGAGGTCAAGGTCGCGTTCTGCTGCGGCAACTGCAAGGCGAAGTTCGAGAAGGATCCGACCGCCTGCATCGGCAAGGTCGAGAAGCTTCCGAACGAGAAGTGCCCGGTGAGCGGCAAGGCCGTGGATACGAACGCGACCGCGACGGTGGCGGTCGGCTTCTGCTGCGGCAACTGCAAGGGCAAGTTCGAGAAGGACCCCGCGTCCTTCCTCAGCAAGATCAAGGGCAAGGAAGAGAAGAAGTAGTTCTCGCGAGAATCTCCAAAACCCCCGGCGGGACGACCGCCGGGGGTTTTTTCTTTCCCCGCGCGCGAGCTTGACAGGGGAGGGACCCCGGCCTATCCTTCGCCCATCGGCACTTCGGCCACCTGGGTCCGTACTCCCGAGGACGTCGGCGCGCTCACGCGCGCCCTCGACGGCGTCGCGTCGGTGTCGCTGGACACGGAGTCCGACAACTTCTTCCACTACTACGACAAGGTCTGCCTCCTCCAGCTGGGCGTTCCCGACGGCCGGGTCTGGCTCGTCGACCCGCTTGCCGTCCGCGACCTCTCCGCCCTCGCGCCCCTCATGGCGTCGCCGGACGTCGAGAAGATCTTCCACAACGCCGACAACGACCTCGTCCTCCTCAAGCGCGACTTCGGCTGGACCTTCACGCGGCTCTTCGACACCGGGCTCGCGGCCCGCATGGCGGGGCGCTCGTCGCTGGGGCTCGACACCCTCCTCGAGAAGGAGTTCGGGATCCATCATTCGAAGAAGTACCAGCGGACGGACTGGTCGCGACGTCCCCTCGAGCCCGGCCAGGAGCTGTACGCGGCGGAGGACGTCCGGCACCTCTTCGCCCTCCGGGACAAGTTCGTCGCCGAGCTCAAGGAGATCGGGCGCGAGTCGTGGGCGTACGAGGAGTTCGACGCCCTGTCGAAAATCCCTCCCGCGCCGCCGAAGGAGCCGGCGGACTGCCTGAAGGCCCGCGGCGCGGGGCTGCTGCCGCTGCGGGACCTGGCGGTGCTGCGGGAGCTGTTCGAGCTCCGCGAGGAGTGGGCGCGCCGGGTCGACCGCCCGCTGTTCAAGGTGGTCTCCGACGAGACCCTCTTCGCGATGGCCTCCGGGCGTCCGCGCGACAAGGCGTCGCTCGCGCGGGTGCGCGGGATGCCGCGCGGGCTGCTGGAGCGCCGCGCGGACCAGCTGCTCGCCGCGATCCGGCGCGGGGAGGCGGTGCCGGAGGACCGGCTGCCCCGGCGTCCCGAGCGGGTGCGCACGCGCTGGCCGCGGGGGACGCCCCAGCGGATCGCGCGCCTCAAGGCGTGGCGGGAGAAGGCCGCGCCGCGCGTCAAGCTGGAGCCCGGCGTGCTCCTGCCGCAGCGGCTCATCGACGCGCTGGCCGCCGCGCCCCCCGAGGACGTGGCCGGCCTGGAGGTGTTTCCGGGCCTGCGCCGCTGGCGCGCGCGCGAGTTCGGACCGGAGCTCCTTCTCGCCTTGAAGGGCAACGGGCCCGTTTCCGCGCAACCGGACCCCGGGGCCGAGGGTTCCATCGACGAACCTCAACAAGAAGGAGAGCTTCCATGGAGCGGATGATCGCCCTGCTGCTGTGCCTCGCGCCCGTCCAGGACGGCAAGAAGAAGGAGGCGGCCGCCGAGGCCGGACCCTTCGCGCTGCCCACCCTCGCGGCCGTCAAGGAGAAGTGCAAGCCCAGCGCCGACCAGGCCCCCAAGCTCGACACGATCTACGCGGACGCCGCGAAGAGCGAAGTCGACATCAAGCGCCGGGCCAAGGAATCCGAGGCCGACCGCAAGACCACCGAGAAGTACCTCGCCGACGGCCGGCTCGAGGTCGTCCTGAAAATCAAAGAGCTGTTCACCGCCGAGCAGGACAAGTCCTTCGACGACCTGTCCGCCGCCGTCGCCGCGCAGGGCGCCAAGAAAAAGAAGTAGCCCGACGTCCGTCCCGGCCGCGGGGTAGACTCTTCCTGGAGAGAGGAAGAGGGGTCGTATGGTCGGGCTGGCGCTCGCTCTGTGCGCGCAGGATCCGGGCTCGCTCGTCGAGCGGCTCCGCGCCGAATCGATCGACGAGCGCGTCATCGCCGCCCGCCGCCTCGCCGACCTCGGCTTCCCGGCGGCCCCGGCCCTCGAGCGCGCCGCCGCCGACGCCGACCCCGAAGTCGCCGCCCGCGCCACCCAGCTCCTGCGCTCCGTCCCCAGCCTCGCGCCGCTCACCGGGCCGCTCCTCGTCCGCGCCCCGGAGGGCGACATCCCCCTCCGCGCCGTCCTCGCGGCCGGCGGCCGTTCCGCCGCCTTCGCGCTCCGCCGCGGCGCGCGCTCGCTCGTCGTCCGCGCCGCGCGCGAGGACCGCGCCTTCGAGGCCGTCGACGCCCTCACCCTCAGCCCGGACGGCGCCCGCGACGCGTACGTGGCCTTCGACCGCGGCGAGGGCTTCGTCGTCGTCGACGGAGAGACGGTCTACGAAGGCCCGGGACGTCCGTCCTCCGTCACCTGGAGCCCCGACTCCCGCCGCGTCGCCGTCGAGATCCGCGAGGACGGCCGGTCGTTCGTGCTGCTCGACGGCCTGCGGGGCCGCTTCTTCGACAGCGTGAACGAGCCGCTGTTCAGCCCCGACAGCCGGCACGTCGCGTACCGGGCGCGCGACGACGGCCGGGAAGTGGTGGTGCGCGGGGACAAGCCCGGGCCCGGCTACTGGCGCATGGACACGCCGGTGTTCTCGAAGAACGGGGTGCTGGCCTACGCGGCCGGGCCGTTCCTCGATCCGACGCTGGTGATCGGCGACGAGAGCCGCAAGCTGGACGGCGAGTACGCCCAGCAGCTCGCGTTCAGCCCCGACGGGCGCCGGCTGGCCTACCTGCTCTACGCGGGAGGGGAGGCGACGCTGGTGGTGGGCGAGGAGCGCCGGACCGTGGCGGGGACGGTCGTGGGCACGCCCCTCTTCTCGCCCGACGGCGCCGAGATCGCCTACGTGGCCGTGAACGGGTCGGACTGGCGCGTCCTGCGCGGAGAAAACGCCGGGCCCCGCTTCGACCGGATCGAATGGGCGTCGCTGCGCTACGCGCCCGACGCGAAGTCCCTCGCCTACATCGCGACCCGCGGGGACCGGGTGATGGTGATCGCGGGGGAAGCCGGGCCGGAGTTCGACCGGACGGGGCCGCCGGTGTGGAGCCCCGACAGCCGCCGCGTGGCCTACCGGGCGTGGACCCCCGAAGGAGCCTGCGTGGTGATCGGCCACCGCCGCACGGAGGTCTTCGAGGACGTCTCGATGCCGGCCTGGAGCGCGGACGGCCGCCGGGTCACGTTCGGCGCCCGGCGGGGCGGCGACGTCTGGCTGAAGACGATCGACGTCCGCTGAATTCCGGTCTCTCGAGGGCTTCCCGTACGTCTAATCTGACGCGGGCGTTGTGTGCCTGCCTGACGGGGGGTATCCTTTAGCCGTGGTCGACGAGCGAAAAGCCCTGGTCCGGTTCGCGCGCCGCGCCAAAGCGAGGCTCGCGTTCGCCCGCGGCCTCGAGTGGACGATCCGGGCCCTCTTCCACGCCTGCTGGGTCGCGCTCGCGGCCGTCCTCGTCCAGAAGCTCTTCGGCTGGCCCCTGCCGGTCGTCCCGGGCCTCCTCGGCCTCGGCGCCGCGGCGGTCGTCGTGGGCCTCGTCGCCGCGTTCCTCCCGCCGATGCCGCTGCACGTCGCGGCCGGGATCGTCGACGCCCGGGCGGGCTGGAAGGAGCGCCTCTCGAGCGCGCTTTCGATCCAGGATGTCACGCATCCCATGGAGGCCGCGCTGCTGGCGGACACGGCCGGGCGGCTCGGACGGACGTCGGTCTCCGAGCTGATCCCGCTGCGCGCGCCCCGCGAGCTGAAGCTCCTTCCGATCGCGCTGCTGGTCGTCGCGGGCGTGGCGTGGCTCCTGCCGCCCTTCGACCTCATGGGCTACGTCGCGGAGGCGCGGAAGAAGTCGGACGAGAAGAAGAAGGTCGTCGAGGCCCTCCAGAAGCTCCAGGAGAAGAAGAAGGAGCTGGAGAAGGGCGAGGCGCAGTCGGACGCGGTGAAGCAGGTCGTCAAGAAGATCGACGACCTGACGCGCGAGTTCGAGAAGAATCCTCCTTCGGATCCGAAGCAGGCGCTCGCGCAGCTGAACCAGCTGCAGGACGAGCTCAAGAAGATGAAGGACGAGGCCGGCAAGGCGCAGGCCATGGCCGAGAAGATCCAGCAGGCGATGCAGAAGGACCAGGGCGAGTCGGGCGAGCTGGGCAAGCTGCTCAAGGCCGGGAAGTTCGACGCGGCCGCCCAGGAGCTCGCGAAGATGCGCAACAAGCTCCAGGAAGGCAAGATGACGCCGGAGGAGAAGGAGAAGCTCCGGAAGGCGATGGAAGCGCTCGCGGAGCAGCTGAACAAGAAGGGCCTCGAGGAGCTCGAGAAGAAGCTGGCCGAAGCCCAGAAGGGCCTCGAGGAGAACGACGAGGAGAAGCTGGACGGCCTGCAGAAGGAGCTGTCGGAGCTCGAGGACGGCCTCAAGGACGCGGACGCGCTGGCCGACGCCCTCAAGGACCTCGAGGATCTCGCCGAGTCGCTCGCGCAGGGCGAAAAAGAGTGCCCGAAGTGCGGCAAGAAGAAGGACGGCGAGAAGGGCGACAAGGGCGGTTGAGAAGGCGAAGGAGGCACCTGAGAAGGTGGCCTGGGCCTCGGTCGAGGCAAAGGAAAAGGCAAGGGCAAGGGCAAACCCACGTGGGAAGGCGCCGACGGGGAAAAGGGCGAGGGCAGCGGCCCCGGCATGGGCGGGCCCGGCCAGGGCGAGGGCGGCGAGGCCCCCGAGCGCCCCGGGGACACCCAGAACCAGAAGACCAAGGCCAAGAGCCCGCTGGGCAAAGGCAAGTACGTCGGCGCCTATTCGCTGAAGGGCGAGCCTCCCAAGGGCGAGGCCGCGACCGAGTACGCCGAGGTCCAGCAGTCCTACGCGGAGTACGCGCTCGACGCCCTCAAGAAGCAGAAGATCCCCGTCTCTCAGCAGGATTACGTGCGCGCCTACTTCGACGCCATCCGCCTCGAAAAGCTCGGCGACAAGAAGTAGTCCGGCGGGGAGCCCCATGAGACGCCTGCTTCCGCTTCTCCTTCTCTTCGCCGCCTGCTCCCCGTCCGGCCCCGAGGTCGTCGTCTACGCCTCGGTGGACGAGATTTACGCGCGCGCGATCTTCGACGCCTTCCAGCGCGAGACCGGCGTCCGAGTCCGCGCCGTCTTCGACACCGAGGAAGCCAAGGCGCTCGGCCTCGCCAACCGCGTCGCCGCCGAGAAGGGCCGGGCGGGCGCGGACGTCTTCTGGAACGGCGAGGCCGTCCGCACCGCGCGGCTCGCCGCGCTCGGCCGGCTGGAGCCGTACCGGCCGCCGACGGCCGACGGAATCGGCCCGGCCTGGCGCGATCCGGGCGACGCGTGGACCGGCTTCGGCGCGCGGGCGCGCGTGATCGTCTACGCCCCGGCGCGGGTGCCGTCGCCCCCGCGGTCGATCCGGGACCTCGCGAAGCCCGAATGGCGCGACCGCGTCGCGATGGCGAATCCGATGTTCGGGACGACGGCCGCGCACGCCGCCGCGCTGGCCCAGGCGATGGGGGAGGAGCCGGCGCTGGCCCTGCTGGCCGCGCTCAAGGCGAACGGGGTCCGCTTCGTGGGCGGCAACTCCCACGTGCGCGACCTGGTGGCGCGCGGCGACCGCGACCTCGGCCTGACCGATTCCGACGACGTCTGGGTGGGCAAGGACCGCGGCGACGCGATCGAGATGGTCGTGCCCGACGACACGCTGCTCATTCCGAACACCGCCGCCCTCGTGCGCGGCGCGCCCCATCCCGCGGAGGCGCGGCGCTTCCTCGACTTCCTCCTGCGCGCCGAGACCGAGGCGCTCCTCGCGCGCGGCCGCTCGCGGCAGATCCCGGTGCGGGGCGAGACGCCGCCCGGCCTGCGCGTGGACTGGGCGAAGCTCGCGACGTCCGAGGCCTGGCTCGACCGCGTGCGAAAGGCGCTCGACCTTTGACGCGGGCGATCGGCGTCCTGTGGCTCGTGCCCCTCGCGGCCTTCGCGGGGGAAGCGGCCCTCGGCGCCGGCGGCCTCGGCCCGGCCTGGCGGCCCTGGGGGAACACGCTGGCGATGGCGGGGACCTGCGCGCTCCTCGCGCTCCTGATCGGCGCGCCCGCCGCCGCCGCGCTCGCGCACGCGCCCCGGCTCGCGCCGCTGGTCGTCGCGCCGCTCGCGCTTCCGCCGGTCGTCGCCGCCTCCGCGTGGATGGGCCTGAAGCTGCCCGCGCCGGGGCCTTTCGCCTGCGGGGCGATCCTCGCGGCGACGCTCTGGCCGCTTCCCGCGCTGCTCGGCTGGGCGGCCCTCCGGCGGATCCCGCCGGCGGAGCTCGACGCGGCGGCGCTGCACGGCGCGCCGCTCGCCCGCGTCGTGTGGCCGCACGCGCGTCCGGCGGTGCTGGCGGGCGGGCTTCTCGCCTTCCTCCTGGCGGCCTCGGAGTTCACCGTCCCCGCCGCGTTCGCGCTGCCCACCGTCGGCACCCGCGTCTACGAGCATCTCTACGCGTTCAACGTCCGCGAAGCGGCGGCGACGTCCCTGCCGCTGCTCGTTCTCGCGGGGGCGGCGGCCGTCGCCCTCCGGAACGTCCCCGCGTTTCCGCGCGCGGGCGCGCCGGCCGCGTTCCTGGGGCCGTCGGCCCGCCGGGCGGCGACGGGCGTCGCGCTGGCCGCGACGTCCCTGACCGCGCTCGCGCCGGCCGCGGTCTTCGCGTGGACCCTGAAGACGCCCGCGGCGTACGGGCGCGCGCTGGCGGCGGACGGCGAAGGCCTGCTCTGGGGCGCGTGCTTCGCGGGGGCGGCGGCCGCGGTCCTGACGGCCTGGTCGCTGGCCGCGCGGGGACGGAGCCGGCTGGAGCCGCTCTGGGTCGCGGCGCTCGTCCTGCCGGGGATGGTGCCGGCGCTCGGCGTGCTCGCCCTGGGCCTGCCCGCGGGATCGGGCTGGCTCTTCGTCTGGGCGCTCGCGTCCCGCTTCGCCGTCGTCGCCTGGCTGCCCCTGCGCGACGCGGTCGAGCCCGCCCAGCTCGAAGCCGCCGCGCTCGCGGGGCTGGGCCCGTTCCGGACCTGGCGCCGCGTCGTCCTTCCCGCCGCCTGGCCGCGCGCGGCCGCCGCCGGCGCCGCCGTCTTCGCGCTCGCGCTGGGGGAGGTCGGCCCCGCCGTGCTCCTGGCGCCGCCGGGCCGCCAGACCGCCACGCAAAGGCTCTTCAACGCGCTGCATTACGGATACGATGGTACGGCCGCCGCGCTGGCGCTTTCGCTCGTCGCGGGAGCCGCCGCGCTGGCCGGGTTGGGGGTCTATGCCGGGCGCCTCGCTCGTCCTGAGATCGGTCGCTAAGGAGGTCGGCGGACGTCCCGTGCTGCGGGGCGTGTCCCTCGACGTCCCCGCGGGCGAAACCCTCGCCCTGCTGGGACCCTCCGGCGCCGGCAAGACGACGCTCCTCCGGATCATCGCGGGACTCGACCGCCCGGACGCGGGCGCGGTGACGCTGGACGGAGTGGACGCCTCGGCCTCCGGCCCGCGCGGCCGCGGCGTCGGCATGGTCTTCCAGGATCTCGCCCTCTGGCCCTACATGACGGTCGAGGAGCATCTGGGCGGCGGCGCGCTCCTGGAGCGCTTCGCGCTGGGCGGGCTGGGACGTCGACGTCCCCCGGAGCTCTCCGGCGGCGAGAAGCAGCGGCTGGCGCTCGCGCGGGCGGTGTCGCGCGACCCGCGCCTCGTGCTGCTCGACGAGCCGTTCTCGGGCCTCGACCCGCTGCTGCGCCGCTCGCTGGGGGAGTCGTTCGACGAGCTGCGGCGCGAGCGCGGCTTCACGGTGGTGTGGGTCAGCCATCATCTCGACGGCGCCGTGGCGCGGGCGTCGCGGGCGGCGCTGCTGCGCGACGGACGGATCGAGCAGGCCGGCTCCTGGGCGGAGCTGAGGACGTCGCCCGCCAACGAATGGGTGTCCGCGTTCGTGTCCGAGGCGGTGGAGTCCGCATGACGATCACCACGAAGGCACAAAGGACACGAAGGCTCGTACTTTGTGTTCTTTGTGTCTTCGTGGTGAGTTGCCGACGGGTCGAGACGGACGGAGGAATCGAGATCATCGGCGGGCCGGGGCCGACGCCGGGAAAGTTCGCGCTGCCGCGCTCGGCGGCGCGCGACGCGGCGGGGCGGTTCTTCATCGTGGACAAGTCGGGCCGGGTGCAGCGCTTCTCCGCGAAAGGCGAGATCGAAAAGGTCTGGTCCACGCCGGCCGTCGAGAAGGGCCGGCCCACGGGCGTCGCCTGCGATCCCCGCGGGACGGTGCTGGTGGCGGACACGCACTACCACCGGGTGCTGCGCTACTCGCCCGACGGCGAGCTGCTGGCGGAGTTCGGAAGCGAGGGCGACGGCCCGGGCCAGTTCATGTATCCGACGGGCCTGGCGGTCGCGGCGGACGGCACGCTGTACGTCTCGGAGTTCGGCGGGAACGACCGCGTGCAGGTCTTCGGCCCGGACGGGAAGGTCCTGCGGGCCTGGGGGAAGTACGGCGAGGGCGACGGCGAGTTCAAGCGGCCGCAGGGGATCTGCCTCGCGGGCGACCTCCTGTACGTGGCCGACGCCGCGAACCACCGGATCCAGGTCTTCAGCGCGGAGGGGCGTTTCATCCGGGCCTGGGGCGGCGTCAAATACCCGTACTCGGTCTCGGTCGACGGGGAGGGCGGCGTGCTCGTCGCGGAGTACGGCAGTCATCGCGTGTCCAAGTTCGCGTCCGACGGCCGCGCGCTGGCGACCGCCGGCGGCGCCGGCTCCGGGCCGGGCGAGCTCAACACGCCCTGGGCCGTCGTCGCCGCCGGCGCGAAGATCCTCGTCGTCGACTCGGGCAACCACCGCCTCCAGCTCTGGCCGTCGGCGCGGCTCGGAGGGGCGCGGTGAAATTCGGACAGCCCGTCTTTCTCCTGCTGCTCCTGCTCGCGCCGGGCTTCTTCCTGCTGGCGCGCGGCAGCCGCTCCGGCCTCGAGCGCGGGCGCTCCTGGTTCGCGTCGACCCTCCGCGTCCTGCTCTTCACGGCGGCCGTCTTCGCGCTCGCCGACGCCCAGCACGTGTCGAAGTCGTACCGCACCGCCACCATGTTCCTGCTCGACCACTCCTTCAGCGTGCCCTTCGAGGTGAAGCGGGACGCGACGGCCTGGATCAACGAGCAGCTCGCGAAGGTGCCGAAGGAGGACGTCGCCGGCGTCATCCTCTTCGGGCGGGAGGCGATGATCGAGCTGCCGCCGCGGCAGCAGCCGGGGCAGGCGGCGCTGGCGTCGGTCGTCGGGCGCACCGCGACGGACCTGGGGGCGGCGATCCGGCTGGCGCTGGCGGTGTTCCCGGAGGGCTACCAGCGGCGGATCGTGGTGGTGAGCGACGGCAACGAGAACCTGGGGCACGCGCGGGCGGAGGCGGAGGTGGCGCGGGCGCACGGGGCGACGGTGGACGTCTTCCCGCTGCGCTACGACTACCCGAACGAGGCGTGGATCGACGGCCTGCACGTGCCGGCCGACATCCTGCCGAAGGAGCCGTTCGACCTGACGGTGGTGGTGAGCTCGCAGCGGGAGGGGCCCGCGAACCTGATCGTGTACCGGAACAAGGAGCTGCTGTCGGTCCGGAAGGTGACGCTGACGAAGGGCAAGAACGTCTTCACGACGCGGCAGCGGGTGGAGGAGGGGGGCTCGTTCGGATACCGCGCGGTGATCGAGATGCAGGGGGATTCGGTCAGCGAGAACAACGAGGCGCACGCGATCGCGTCGGCGCGGGGCGAGGCGCGGGTGGCGGTGATCCCCGGGTCTCCGCAGGACGCGGAGGCGCTGATCGCGGCGCTGCGCTCGGAAGGGCTGCCGGCGGTGGTGCTGCCGGCGGACGACCTGTCGCGGCGGACGGCGGAGCTGGCGTCCTACGACGCCCTGATCTTCGCGAACGTGGAGGCGAGCCGGGTGGGCCGCGGGGTGATGCAGGCGGTCGAGGCGGCGGTCCACGACGCGGGGGTGGGCCTGCTCTTCATCGGCGGCGAGCAGAGCTTCGGCCCGGGCGGCTACCGGGGCTCGCCGATGGAGGAGCTGCTGCCGGTCACCATGGAGCAGCCGCAGCGGCGGGTGATGCCCAACGGGGCGCTCGCGCTGATCCTGCACACCTGCGAGTTCGACGCGGGCAACTTCTGGGCGAAGAAGATCGCGATCGCCGCGCTGGACACGCTCAACGCGCGGGACTATTTCGGGGTGCTCATTTACGGCGGCTCCGGCGAGGAGTGGCTCTTCAAGCCGGAGCCCGTCTCCAACAAGGCGCGCCTGGCCGGGCTCATCAGCGGCGCCTGGCCCGGCGACATGCCGAGCTTCGACGCCACGCTGCAGATGGCCCACGCGGGCCTCAAGGGGCTGCCCGCGGCCTCGAAGCACGTCATCGTGATCTCCGACGCGGACCCGTCCGGGCCGACGGCGGCGCTCGTCGACGCGATCGTGGCCGACCGGATCTCCATCAGCACGGTGGCGATCTCGCCGCACGGGCAGAGCGACATCGACAAGATGGCCGCCGTGGCCGCGCGCGCGAACGGGCGCTTCTACCACGTGCAGAACCCCAACCAGCTGCCGCAGATCTTCATCAAGGAAGCCGCCACGGTGCAGCGCTCGATGGTCATCGAGGGCCGCTTCCCGCCGATCGTGACCGGGCATACCGAGGCGCTCAAGGGCATCGCCCCGGGCGAGTTTCCCGCCCTCCTCGGCTACACGCTCGTGACCGCCAAGCCGCTCGCCCGCGTCCCGCTCGGCATGCCCGTGTCGAAGGAAGGCCAGCCGGCCGACGCGCCGGGGACCGACGTCCTCCTCGCCGAGTGGCAGTACGGGCTCGGCAAGACGATGGTCTTCACGTCCGACGCGAAGAACCGCTGGGCGAAGGAGTGGATCGGCTGGGAGAAGTACCGCAAGTTCTGGAGCCAGGCGACCCGCTCCCTGCTGCGCGCGACGCGCCGCGGGCCCTATGCCGTGCAGGCGGACATCGAGGGCGGGAAGGGGCGGGTCGTGATCGACGCCGTGGGCGAGGACGGCAAGCTGGTCCACACGTTGCAGTTCAAGGGCTCGGCGACGTCCCCGGAAGGCAACAAAGTCGAGCTCGTGTTCCGCCAGACCGCCCCCGGCCGCTACGAGGCCGAGTTCGAGGCGGGCGAGACGGGCGTCTACACCGTGAACGGATCGTTCGAGGGCGCCCACGGCGAGAAGGGCGTGATCTCCCAGGGCGTGCCGCTCTCGTACGCGGCGGAGTACCGCGACCTGCAGGCGAACCTCCCGCTCCTGGACCAGATCCGCGAGCGCACGGGGGGACGTCGGCTGGCGACGACCTCCAACGTCTACGAGCCGCTCACGACGGCCGCCGGCGTCTCGAAGCCGCTGTGGCCGCTGCTGCTGACGATCCTGCTGGCGCTGCTGCCGATCGACATCTTCACGCGGCGCGTCGCCGTCGACTGGGGCGCGGTCTGGCGGAAAGTCTTCGCGCGCAAGGCGAAGGCGGCCGTCGCGCCCGGCGCTCCGGGGGACGTCCCGGAGCATCTGCGGGCGCTGGCGGCGCGGAAGCTCGAGGTGCGGGCGGAGACGGAGGTCGAGGCGATCGACCTGGAGGCGCTGTCGAAGACCTCCGCGGCGCCGGAGGTCAAGGCCTCTCCCGCGGCCCCGCCTCCGGAGGCGGCCGCTCCGGAGGTCCAGCCCGAGGCCGGCGGGTACCTGAACAAGCTGCTCGACGCGAAGAAAAAAGCGCAGAAAAAGGAATGAGGTGAGCGCATGGATCCCCGCGAAGCCCAGGAGAAGGTCACGGCGTTCCAGAAGGATTTCGGCCGGGTGGAGGCCGAGATCGGGAAGGTCATCGTCGGCCAGAAGGCGGTCATCCGCGGCGTGCTGACGGCGCTGTTCGGGGGCGGGCACTGCCTGCTCGAGGGCGTGCCGGGCCTCGGCAAGACGCTGCTGGTGCGCACGCTGGGCCAGGTGCTGCGCCTCCAGTTCAACCGGATCCAGTTCACGCCGGATCTGATGCCGGCGGACGTCCTGGGCACGAACCTGGTGGCGCAGACGGCGGACGGCAACCGCGTGTTCCGCTTCCAGAAGGGGCCGATCTTCTCGCAGATCGTGCTCGCGGACGAGATCAACCGCGCCACGCCGAAGACGCAGTCGGCGATGCTGGAGGCGATGGCGGAGCACAGCGTGACGGCGGGCGGCGAGCGGCACGTGCTGGAGGAGCCCTTCCTGGTGCTCGCCACCCAGAACCCGATCGAGATGGAGGGCACGTATCCGCTGCCCGAGGCCCAGCTCGACCGCTTCATGTTCAAGCTCCACGTCTCGTTCTCCTCTCTCGCGGAGCTGCGGACGATCCTCGAGAGGACGACCGACAAGACGAAGGTCGAGCTGACGCCGATCATCGACGGCCCCAAGGCCCTCGAGTACCAGGGCCTCGTGCGCGAGGTGGTCTCGGCCCCGCACGTGAAGGACTACGTGTCGCGCCTCGTCTGGGCGACGCACCCGGAGAGCGAGCTGGCCACCGACTCGGTGAAGAAGTACGTCCGCTTCGGGTCCAGCCCGCGCGGCGCCCAGTCGATCATGCTCGCCGCGAAGGTCGGCGCGCTGGTCGACGGCCGCTTCAACGCCTCCTTCGACGACGTCAAGCGCGCGGCCCACAACGCCCTGCGCCACCGCATGCTCCTCAACTTCGAGGGCGAGGCCGAGGGCGTGAAGGTGGAGAAGGTCCTCGATGAGATCCTGATGGACGTCAAGCCGGACCTGGCGTCGGCGGTGCCCGCGTGATGTGCCACAGAGACACAGAGTCACAGAGAACGTTTCTTTGTGGCATCCCCGAGAAGGGGGCGTCTCTGTGTCTCTGCGCCTCTGTGGCCAAGAGAGTGGACTGATGGGCGACGGCGAAACCCTCCTCGACCCGAAGATGATGCGGCAGCTCGAACAGCTCGAGCTCGTCGTGCGCCGGCTCAACGCCGGCCGCACGAAGGGCGAGAAGCGCTCGAAGCGGCGCGGGACGGGGACGGAGTTCGCCGACTACCGCGACTACGCGCAGGGCGACGACCCCCGTCACATCGACTGGAACGTCTGGGGGCGGCTCGACCGCCTGTTTCTCCGCGTCTTCCACGAGGAGGAGGACCTGCGGCTGTCGATCCACGTCGACACCAGCCGCTCGATGAGCTACGGCCAGCCGAGCAAACTTCTTTACGCGAAGCGGCTGGCGGCGGCGCTGGGCTACACGGCCCTCGTGGCGATGGACCGCGTCACGCTCGAGGCCGGAAGCGCCGGGGCGGTCGACCGCCTCCGGCCCATCCGCGGCAAGAGGCAACTGCGCGAGCTGGTCGGATTCCTCGACGGGCTCGAGGCGGGGGGCGGCACCGACCTGCACGGCGGGCTCAAGCAGATGTTCATGCGGAACGCGGCGCCGGGCATGAAGGTGGTGATCTCCGACTTCCTGGACAAGAGCGGCTACGAGCCGGCCCTCAAGTGGCTGCTTCGCGCCGAGGACCGGGGCGTGGTGCTGCACGTGCTCGCGCCGGAGGAGGTCAAGCCCGAGCTGGTGGGCGACCTCGCGCTGGAGGATTGCGAGGACGGGGAGCTCACGGAAGTCTCGATCACCGCCGGCCTGCTGCGGAGCTACGAGACCGGGCTGAAGGCGCTGGTGGGCGGCCTCAAGGACTATTGCCGCAAGCGCGGCCTCGCGTACGTGTTCGTGCCGACGTCGACGCCCCTCGAGCGGGTCGTGCTGAGCGCCCTGCGCACGGCGGGGGTGTTCAAGTGACGTTCCTCGACCCGGTCGCCTTCGCCTGGCTCGGCCTGGCCGCGCCCATCGTCGCCCTCTACTTCCTGAAGATGCGGCGCCGCCGCGTCCAGGTGGCGAGCACGTGGCTCTGGCGGAAGTCGATCAACGACCTGCGGGTCAACGCGCCGTTCCAGCGGCTGCGGAAGAGCCTGCTCCTCCTGCTCCAGCTCCTGCTCGTGATCCTCGGCGCGCTCGCGCTGGCCCGGCCGTCCGGAAAGGCCGCCCCGCCCGAGCACAAGCGCTGGGCGATCCTCATCGACCGCTCGGCGAGCATGCGGATGAAGGACGTCGCGCCCTCCCGCCTGGAAAAAGCCAAGGCCCTCGCGCTCCAGGCCGTGAAGGAGGGCGGGCCGGACGACGAGTTCATGGTCGTGGCGTTCTCCAGCCGGGCCCAGATCCTCTCGCCGATGACCGGCGACCGCGGCGCCGTGGAGCGCGCGATCGACGGCGTCGAGCCCACCGACGCCCCCACGCGGATCCAGGAGGCCTACCGGCTCGCCGCCAGCGCGCTCGAGGGAGCCAAGCTCCGCGAGATCGTCGTGCTCAGCGACGGCGGAGTCGAGCCCATCCAGGGCGCCGAGGACATCCCGCTCCGCTACGTGCCCGTCGGCGGCAAGCCCCGGAACGCGGCGGTGACGGCGCTCGACGTCCGCCGCCCCTCCAAGGGCGACGATCCCTGGACGGTGTTCGCGCAGATCGACCTCTTCCACGACAAGGCGGCGGAGGTCCCGGTCGA
>DASVNH010000138.1:0-16636 GCA_036383955.1 Planctomycetota bacterium
GACGTTCTGAACCTGAACCTGTCATAACCGGCCCCCCCGGGGGGCGGGGGGGGATTTTCTGATCCTGATCCTGGCGTAGAAACATTCGCGGAACTTCTTTGCGCCGCGACGCGTCGGAGATATATTCCATGGGGAAACAACCGATATGAAGAAGTGCGTCAACCATCCCGACGCTCCCGCGGTGGCGGACTGCAAGGTCTGCGGCACCGCCGTCTGCCTCATGTGCGTGGAGGAGATCGGGGAGAACAGCTTCTGCTCGACGGCCTGCGCCGCGTCGGACGCGCCGGCGGGCACCTCTCCTTCCCAGATCATCAAGCCGTTCTGCCACGCGCACCCGGAGTCGCCGTCGGTCGCCGCCTGCAAGGTCTGCTACAAGGCGGTCTGCGGGCGCTGCGCGGTGCACGCGGACGATGTCGCGTTCTGCTCGCCCGAATGCCAGCAGGACCTGGCGGCCGTGAGCGACTGGGTCACGCCGGGGACGGAAGAAGAGGCCGAGGCCGGGATGTCGGCCGCCGAGAAGGCGCTGATGGGCGCCTCGGAATCGGTCCTGGACATGACCACGATCAAGCCGCCCGCGCCGGAGCCGGAAGGCCCGATGTCGGACGCCGAGCGTCTGCTGATCGCGGGCGACGAATCCATCCTAGACATGGGCGCGGTCAAGTCGCGGCCCAAGCCCGCGGCGATCCCCGACTCGCTCGAGGGGCCCGCGCCGGAGCCGGAAGGCCCGATGTCGGACGCCGAGCGCCTGCTGATCGCGGGCGACGAATCCATCCTCGACATGGGCGCGGTCAAGACGCGGCCCAAGCCCGCGCCGGTTCCCGACTCGCTCGAGGACAGCCCGGCGCCGGCGGCGCCGAAGTCGTTCAGCCCCGAGCCGGCCCCCCGCAAGCTCAAGCCGGTGCAGCCGGTCGGTCCGCCCCTGACCTACGGCCCTCCCGCGGAAGAAGAGGAAGAACAGGAAGCGCGGAAAGCGCCGACGGCCGACTACCTGAGCGACGAGACGGTCGAGAGTCAGCAGGACTTCTCGGCCGAGCCGCTCCCGCCTCCCCCCCCGCCTCCGCCGCCGCGCCCGCGCACGGTCGAATACATCGACTGCATGAACTGCGGCAAGCAGATCGAGAAGGAATCCGCGATCGAGACGAGCGAGGGCAACCGCTTCTGCTCGTTCGAGTGTTCGGGCAAGCAGATGGGCGCGCCCGCTCCGGAGGAAGGGCCGGCGGACGTCGAGGAAGAAGCCGAACCCGCGGCCGCGAAGCCCGCCAAGAAGCCCTCCGGCTCCAAGTTCCACCTCGTCCTCCTGGCGGTGGCGGCGGTGATGATCGCCGTGGTGGGCATGGTCGTGGTGAAGGCCATGCAGGGCCCCGCCGCCGGCGCCGCGACCGCGAAGACGGACCCGGTCAAGCCGGATCCCAAGCCGGCGGTCCCGGAGCCGCCCAAGCCGAAGCCCGACCCCGTCAAGCCGGATCCCAAGCCGGCCGTGCCGGAGCCGCCCAAGCCCAAGCCGAAGCCCGAGCCGGCGCCCAAGCCGGACCCCAAGCCCGAGCCGAAGCCGGAGCCCGTCGCGCCCAAGCCCGAACCCCCGCCGGCCCCCAAGCCTCTTCCCGTGCCTACGCCTCCGAAGGCGGACCCGTCGGCGCGCGAGAAGCGGCTGATCGCGGAAGCCGGCCGCCTGATGGACGAGGCGGGGCCGGCCTTCAAGGAGGTCGTGAGCGCGGCCGAGACGGCGCCGGCGGACGCGCGGCGCGCGCTGGCGGAGAAGGCAGCGGCCGTCCGCTCCAAGCTGGCGCGGGCGCGCGACCTCATCACGGCGTGCGGAGAGGCGGACCCGGTCGGCCTGGACCGGCGGGCGTCGTCGATCGCCGTCATGATGGACGCGCTGGCCGAAGCGGCCGACCGCCTGCGCTAAGCGGGGCGCCTGGAAAAAGAAAAGGGGCGCCGGAAGCTTCCGCCTCCGGCGCCCCGTTCGATCCGATCGATGCTTAGAGAAGGGGCTTGATGACCTTCTCGAACTCTTCGGGCGAGCCGTAGCCCACGTGCTTGTAGACGATCTGGCCCTTGCGGTTGAGGACCAGGGTCGTCGGGATGCCCTCGATGGCGCCGATGAGCTTCTCGAACTCGGCCATCGCCTTCTTGCCGGCGTCGTTCGAGGCGAAGATCGAGAGGTAATTGACGCCCTTCGCCTTCACCCAGTCGTCGTGGGTCTTCATGTCCCGGTCGAGCGAGAAGCCGACGATCTCGAGGCCCTTCGCGCCGTAATCCTTCTTCAGCTGGATGAAGCCCGGGATCTCCTTCACGCAGGGCGGGCACCAGGTCGCCCAGAAGTCGACGATGACCACCTTGCCGTCGTAGTCGGCGGCGGAGGCCTTCTTGCCGTCGGGGAGCGTCACGCTCCAGTCGGGCCGCTTGCCGTAGTCCTTCTCCTGCGCGCCCGAGCAGGCGAGGCCGAGCGCGGCGAGCGCGCCCAGGGTCAGGATCGAGATTCTGTTCATGGCCCGTCTTCCTCCTAATCTACGGTTACAGATGCGGCTGGATCTGCGCCAGCAGATCCCGTTTGGGGCGGGCGCCCACGATCCGGTGGACTTCCTTGCCGCCCTTGGTGAGGATCAGCGTCGGCACCGACGTGATCCCGAAATTCGACGTCGTCTCCTCCGCCGAATCGATGTCCACCTTCACGATCTTGAGCTTCCCGGCCATCTCCTGGGAAATCTCGTCCAGGATCGGGGCGACGGCCTTGCAGGGTCCGCACCAGGTCGCGAAAAAGTCCACCAGGACCGGGGTCGCGGCTTTCGCCACTTCCTTGTCGAACGTGGCGTCCGTCACTTCCAGCGCCGAGCTCATGGCTTCTCCTTTTGTGAATCCGACCTCCCCTGATAACGCCGGGGAGACCGGACATCCTACCGAAAAAGAGAAGGTTCTAGTCCAGGTCCTTGTACGACCAGGCCTTGTCGGTCTTGACCGTCTTGCCGTCGGCCTCGGCGTAGGGGTTCAGGAAGTAGTTCAGGGGCGCGCCGTCCTGCTTGGGCTCCAGCGTGATATCCCGGCCCGTCGACAGCGTCACGCGGTTCGACGTGTGCCCGCCGAAGAGGAACTGCTTCTTGTCCTCGAAGCGCGCCGCTTCCGAGCAGTCGACCGGCACCCAGGTCTTTCCGGGCACGCGGAAGAACGCCCAGCAGTGGTAGCCGCCCAGCTTCTCGTCGCTCTTGCGCCCGTAGGGGAGGTACAGACCGATCTCGAAGCCGCTGGCGATGCCTTCCGCCCGGCAGAGCGAATTGAAGAGCGCGTGGAAGTCCGTGCAGTTGCCCTTGCCCACCTTGCAGGCGTGCTCCGTGCTGCCCTTGCCCCACCCTTCGTGGTTCTTGTCGTACGTCATCTTGCTGACCACGTAGTCGTAGATCGCCTTGGCCTTCGCGACCGTGCCTTCCTTGCCCTTGGTGATGTCGGCCGCCATCTTCTTGATCTCGTCGTTCACGTACACCAGCTTGTCCGGGTTCTTGTAGACCCCGAAGGTGTCGGCCGGGTCCGTCCCGTCCTTGGCCAGCGCCTCCAGGTCCGTCTTGATCTCCAGACGCGTGCAGCCGAACTTCATCGTCACCTCGGCCGTCGCCCCCGGGTTCTCGATCTCGAAGTACGCGATCTTGTTCCCGTACTTGGACTCGGTGGAGAACTTCGCCTCCTTCGAGAACGTCAGGTTCCGGATCTCCTGCACGCTCGTCGTCTCCGGCACCGGCATCCAGACCCGCAGCTTCTTCGTCCCCGCCGGGATCTCCGCGACCTTGCCGGTGTATTCGACTTCGAACGTCCGGCTCTCGGCCGGCTTGAGGTATTTCTTGTCGACGACCTGCTTCAGACAGCAGGCCTTCTTGTCGTCGCCCTTGCAGCATGCCTCCGCTTTCTTCTCCCCCGCCTGGCAGCAGGCCTTGCCGCCCGCCATGGCGGACGTCGAGTCCCCCGAAGAACAGGCCGCCAGCCACAGGGTCGCGAGGGCCGTCGACATCGTGCGCATGGTCCGTCTCCTCAATGCACGCCCGAATGGGCGGCCATAATAATACGTATTTGGATCCGCGATACTAGGCCTTAACGACGACGTCCTTCGCGCCTATCCCTGATTTCGCCCCTTCTTCAGGTCAAAGACCGGCGAGGTTCGGCGTGATCTTGGCGTAGCCGCGCTCGCGCGCGATCACGTCCAGCGGCGTCGACGCCAGCTCGTCGACGACCGGCTCCGCGTCCGGCTCCTTGGAGACGTCGACGGCCTTCAGGTAGGTCCGGCACGCGTCGCACGCGTCGATCCGGATCCAGGGGATCTCCCGCGCCGTGAAGCGCGGCAGCTTCGCCGGATCCGCCTCCCCGCACGACGGGCAGTCCAGCCGCGGGTGCGGCGCCTCCTCCCCGCCGTGCGCGCAGACCAGCGAGCGGCGGATCGCGACGGCCTCCAGGTCCTCCCGCAGGACCGCGACGGCCGGCGGGCACGCGGCGTGCGGACGTCCGACGGCCCACGCCTCCGCCAGGATCCGGCCGGCCGCGCCTTCGGCGGCGGGAGCGATCCGGCGCAGCAGCGCGAGCAGCTCCGGGCGAAGGTCGTCGGGCCCCGCCATCCGCGGCGCGGCGTCGCGCTGGAACTCGAGGACGTGGCGGTAGAAGCGGAGGAGGTCGCCGGCATGCGGCCAGAGCGTCTCGAGAGCGCCCGCGCGCTGGAGCCGGCGCTCCCAGATCGACATCTACTTCTTGGGGCCCAGGACCTCGTCGGCCCAGAGCCCGTGGTGGTGGCGGGCCCAGGCCTCGCTGACCTTGCCCTCGGTCATGGCGCGCAGGGCGCCCTTCGTGACGAAGACGGCCATGTAGATGTGGACGACGAGGGAGAGCATCGCGGCCACGCCGGCGGCCGAATGGACGAGCACGCACCAGGCCCGAAGCTCGCGCGAGAACGATTCGGGGAACCAGATCGGGATGCCGCTCGCCAGGAGGACGATCGCGAGGATCGTCTGCGCCCAGAAGAGGAGCTTCTGGCCCGCGTTGAAGCGGCCGGTGGGCGGGATCGTCTCGTCGCGCCCCGCCATGTAGTCGCGCACCCGCTTGAGCCAGACGCGGTCGGCCGGCGTGACGAGCAGGTCCTTGAACCACTTGAGGAACTGCAGCGAGACGGCCGCGACGAAGACGCCGCCCACGATCGGATGCCAGGCCCGCACCACCTGCCCGCCGCCGAAGGCGTCGAGCAGCCAGCCCAGCTTCGGCGTGAACAGCCCCAGGCCCGTCAGCCCGAGATACAGGAACGTGAACGCCACCGTCCAGTGCAGCGCGCGCTCGAAGAGCGTGTAGCGCTTGACCTCTTTCGGCGCGGCCTCGACGTGCGGCTCGTGCGTCTTCCGCGGGCCGGCCACGAGGTAGTGCAGGGCCGCCGCCGCCAGCGACAGGCCGAACGACGCCCCCCCGAGCAGCTTGAGCGGCCCCTTCCAGAACGCCACCTTCGGATCGATCACCGGGTTCGGCGGCAGCGCCTGGTAGCGCTCCGCCTTGTCCTTCAGCACGTAGATCACGCCCGTGCCGCCTACGCCCGACGGATCGTAGACGCTCGCGAAGGCGTGGCCGTCGACGTCCTTCACCACCGCGGCCCGCTTCTCGGCGCGCCGCTTCATCTCCGTCTTCGTCCCGAACTCGAGGCAGCCCGTCGGGCAGGCCTTCACGCAGGCCGGGCCCAGGCCGTTCGACACCCGGTCCGAGCACATCGTGCACTTGTAGACCCGGTCCGACGCCGAGTCGTACTTCGGGATGTTGAACGGACAGCCCGTCATGCAGTAGCCGCAGCCGATGCAGGCGTCCTGGTTGAAGTCGACGATCCCGTTCACGTACTGCACGATCGCGCCTTCCGCCGGGCAGGCGATCAGGCAGCCCGGCTCCGCGCAGTGCATGCACATGTCCTTGCGCATGAGCATCGCCATGCCGGGGCCTTCCGGGGCGCGGTGCTCGTCGAAGCGGATCAGGTTCCAGAACGACGGCGTCATCTCCGGCATCGTCTGGAACGATTGCAGCAGCCGCTGCCCGTACTCCGGCTCGATCTTCAGGTCGTTCCACTCGACGCACGCGACCTCGCAGGCCTTGCAGCCGATGCAGGTCGTCGTGTCGATCAGCATCGCGACGGCGTCCGCCTCCCGCACCGTCACGCGGGCGTCCGTCGCCGAGACCCGCTTCACCGCCAGCCCGCTCATGCGATCTTCTCGATCTGGGCCAGGAAGGTCTTGTACTCGGGCGTGAAGGAGTTCGGGTCGACGACCGACGCCGTCAGCAGGTTCGCCAGCTGCCCCCGCCCGTCCTTCGAGCCGCTCGCCCGGCCCGCGAAGCCCCAGTGGATCGGGACCGCGATCTGGTAGAAGGCTTCCCCTCCCGCCTTCAGGTCGCGGATCCGCTTCGTCACCAGCGCGCGGCCCTCGACGGACCCGCGGGGCGTCGAGACCCGCACCCGGTCCTCGTTCGCGATCCCCTTGAGCAGCGCGAGCCCCTCGGAGATCTCGACGAAGAACTCCGGCTGCGTCGCCACGTTCGGCGCGATGTGCTTGGTCCAGTAGTGGAAGTGCTCCGTCAGGCGGAAGGTCGTCGCGACGTAGGGATACTTGTCCCGCGTCCCCAGGACGTCGAGGTCGCTCTTGAACACCGGCGCGACGGGGTTGGAGCTCGTCTTCGCGTGCAGCGCGTTGTCGACCGGATGCTCGGCGGCCTCGTAGTGCTCGGGGAACGGGCCGTCGGCGAAATCGGGCGCCCAGAGCTTGGCCACGCCCTCGGGCAGCATGATGAAAGCGCCCAAGGCGTCGGGCGCCGCGTCCGCCTTGAGGTCGGGGACGTCGCCGACCCACGCCGAGCCGTCCCAGCCGAGTCCCGCGCGGGTCGCGTCCCAGGGCTTGCCCTGGGCGTCGGAGCTCGCCCGGTTGTAGAGCACGCGGCGGTTCATCGGCCAGTTCCACGCCCAGTTTTCGTGACGTCCCAGGCCGGAGGGGTCCTTCGCGTCGCGGCGGGCCATGAGGTTGCCCGCCTCGGTGAAGCTGCCGCAGTAGAGCCAGTTGCCGCTGGCGGTGCTGCCGTCGGCCTTGAGCTCGCCGAAGCCGCCGAGCTGCTTGCCGGTGGCCAGGTCGCTGCCGTTGATCTCGCGGGCGACCTCCTCCAGCGACGGCGCGGCGGCGTTCTTGTAGCTCCACTTCAGGTTGAGGATCGGATCGGGGAAGGCGCCGCCTTCCTTCGCGTAGAGCTCGCGCACGCGCAGGAAGATCCGCGCCAGGATCTCCTCGTCCGCGCGGGCTTCGCCGGGCGGATCGGCCGCCTTGTGCTTCCACTGCGCCCAGCGCGAGGAGTTGGTGAACGAGCCGTCCTTCTCCGCGAAGATCGCCGCGGGAAGCAGGAAGATCTCGGTCTGGGGGTTCGTCTTCGACACCTTCCAGAACATCGCGGTCTCGGTCTCGAAGGCCTCGGCGAGGACCATCCACTCCAGCTTGCCGAGCGCCGCGATCATCTTCTCGCTGTTGGGGCCGTTCGCGACCGGGTTCATGCCGAAGTCAAGGAAGCCCTTGATCTTCCCCTGGTACATGCGGTCGAAGAGATAGACCCAGGAGTAATTGTCCGCGATCTTCGGGATCCAGTCGTAAGCCCAGCCGTTGGAGGCCGTCGCGGCCTTGCCGTACGTCGCCTTCATGAGCGACACGAAGAACTTCGGCGCGTTGGAGAAGTAGTTCATGGACGTCGCCGACAGCGGCTTCGGCGAGATCCGCGCGAGATAGGCGTCGACCGTCGCCTCCGTCGGCCGCGGCATGCCCATGTAGCCGGGCAGCGCGTGGTAGGCCATGCCGTGGTCCGTGCCGCCCTGGATGTTGGCGTGGCCGCGCAGCGCGTTCACGCCGCCGCCCGGACGTCCCACGTTGCCCAGCAGCAGCTGCAGGATCGCGGCCGCGCGGATGATCTGCACGCTCGAGGAGTGCTGGGTCCAGCCCAGCGCGTACATGATCGTGCCCACCCGCTGGGCGGTGCCGGTCGAGGTCACGAGATCCGCCGCCTTCAGGAACTCCGCCTTCGGCGTCCCGCAGATCTCCTCGACCTTTTCAGGCGTGTAGCGCGAGAAGTGCCGCTTCAGGTGCTGGAACACGCAGGCCGGGTCGTCGAGCGACTCCGCCTTCTTCGCGAAGCCCTTCTCGTCCAGCTGGTACGTCCAGCCCGCCTTATCGTATTTCTTGCCGTCGAAGCCGCCGAAGAGGCCGTCGACGCTCAGCTCGTTCCCCGGCGTCAGCAGGAAGAGCGCGTTGGTGTGCAGCTTGACGTAGTCCTCGTGGAAGCGCTTCCCCTCGACGGCGTAGCGGATCAGCCCGCCGAGGAACGCGATGTCCGTGCCGGACCGCAGGGGGACGTAGAGGTCGGCCACCGCGGACGTCCGATTGAAGCGCGGATCGACGGAGATCAGCTTCGCGCCGCGCTTCTTTTTCGCCTCGATGACCCACTTGAAGCCGCAGGGATGGTTCTCGGCGGGATTGCCGCCCATCGCGAGCACCAGGTCGGTGTTGGCGATGTCGGTCCATCCGTTGGTCATCGCGCCGCGTCCGAACGTGGGGGCCAGACTGGCCACCGTCGGACCATGTCATATCCGCGACTGCTGCTCGAGATGCGCGACGCCCCAGCTGCGCGCGACCTTCTGGAAGAGCCAGTTGAACTCGTTCGTGTCCGTGCAGCCGCCGATCGCCGCGAGCGCCTCGAGGCGGTTGACGGTCCGGCCTTCGACGTCCTTCGCGATGAACGCCTCGTCGCGGAGCTTCTTGACCTTTCTCGCGATCCGATCGATGGCCTCGTCCCAGGACATCGACGTCCATTCGGCCGCCCCGGGCGCGCGGTAGCGGACCTTCGACAGGCGCCGGTCGTTCTCGATGTAGTCCTTGAGCGTGGCGCCCTTGGGGCAGAGCGTGCCTCGATTGACCGGATGGTCGGGATCGCCCTCGAGGTGGATGAAGTCGCGCCGCGTGTTCTTGCCGTCGCCGCGCGTGTGGACGATCACGCCGCAGGAGACCGAGCAGTAGGGGCAGATGGAGCGCGTCTCGGTCGTGCGGGCGATCTTGAAGGCCTTGGCCTGCGCGTGGGCCGCCGTCAGGTCGAAGCCGAAAGGGGTGACGAACGCGCCGGACGCGGCGATGAAACTGCGGCGCGAAACGTCGACCACTCAGTCCCCCCGTGAGTGCCAAGTGCCTAGTGCCAAGATCCTAGGCGCTCCCCCTACCCCCCCCGGGGGGGAAAGGGGGGGACTGCTAGGCACTTGGCTCTTGGAACTTGGCTCTAGTCTTCTTTCTTGTAAGTGAAGTCCGCGGAAGACGTCGCGCCCGCCTTGACCGTGACTTTGACGTTGTTGGCCAGCGGCTGGAGCCGCGAGGTCTCGTGCAGCACGGTGATCTCGTAGTCGCCGGCGGGCAGCCCCTTGATGGTGAAGCTGCCGTCCTCCTGCGTGATCGCGTAGAACGGGTGCGGGAGGACGTGGACCCAGGCGACCATCCACTTGTGCATGAAGCAGCGGAGGTCGATCTTCAGCTCCGGCTGGGTGAAGACTTTTTCCAGCTTGCCGCCCTTGACCGGCATGCCCTCGTTGAACTCCTTGTTCTTCCGGGGCATGGTCATCACGTTGTGAAGCGTGGCGTCGCTGTTGCGGATCTCGAGCGTCTGGCCGACCATCACGCCGACGACGTGCGGCGTGTAGATGCAGCCGACCTGGTCGAGGACCACGGGCGCTTTGGGGGCGGGGAAGGCCTTTCCCTCGAGCCCCTTGCTCACGTAGACCAGGACGTTGCGGAGCGTGTCCTCGGAGCCGTTCTTGCCGAAGACGAACTTTTCCTCGTTCGGCGGCTTGCCGGGCGGGAAGCAGTTCGCGCAGAACGCGTTGCCGGCGATGCCGTTGATCGGCTCGATGGGCGGCTTCTCGCCCGTGAACTTCACGATCCCCGTCACCGAGCCGCCCGGCTCGTCGATGCCGCCGATGTTGAGAACCGGCTTCTTCGCGTCGTCCCCCATCACGGAGGACGTCGCCAGCAGCATCAAGCCCATCGCGATGAAATTGCGCATACTCGCTGATTACCTCTCGTTCGCCGGATCGGTGGAGAGATTCCAGCCTGGCTGTTTTCTCCACGCTCGTGGAGATTTCAGCCAGGCTGTTTTCTCCGTTTACTCCAAGGGCGCGGTCTTCGCGCCGGCCGGGACCTTGTCGGCCGCCACGAGCTTCCAGACGGAGCCGGGCGCGCTGTTGAACGGGTTCCACACGCCGTACTGGGACGTCGCGCTCGTCACGTACATGTTCCCGTGCTCGTCCTCGCCCGCCGCCGTGAAGTTGATCTTCGTGTCCAGCACCTGCTGCATCTGCCACTTGCCGGCGTCGTTCTTCTTTACGCCCCAGACCTTGCCGCTGCCCCAGTCGCCGCAGAAGTACGTCCCGTCCAGGCCCGGGAACTCCGCCCCGCGGTAGATCCCGAAGCCGATCACGCAGATGCCGTCCGTCGCGTGGCTGTACTCGGCCACCGGCAGGACGCCCACCGACGGATGCTTCTGCCCCTGCTGCTCCTTCTCGAGCGGGAACTGGTGCGTGCCGCACATCCAGTTCCAGCCGTAGAACTCGCCGCCCTTGCTCGCGGCCGGCTGCAGGTCGATCTCCTCCCAGTGGTTCTGCCCGATGTCCGCCATCCAGAGGTCGCCCGTCTTCCGGTCGAACGAGAACGTCCAGACGTTGCGGAGGCCCGACGCCCAGATCTCCGGCTTCGAGCGCTGCTTGATCTTCGAGAACTCCAGCTCGCTCACGCCGAAGAGCACCATCAGCTTCACTTCGCTCGCCTTCGCGTACGGGTTCGACTCGGGGATCGAGTAGCCCATCGGCGCCGCGCGCTTGTTGACGTCGATCCGCAGCATCTTCCCCATCCAGGTGGAGAGGTCCGGGCCCACGTCCAGGACGTCGCCCTCCCAGCCGCCGTCGCCCACGCTCACGTAGAGGTAGCCGTCCGGGCCGAAGGCGATCTTGCCGCCGTGGTGGTTGGCGTAGGGGAAGTCGATCCGCATCACCGGCCGCGCCGACGCCATGTCGGCCTTGTTGGGGTCGCCCGCCGCGACCTTGTACTCCACGATCATCGTCGCGCCGTTGAACCACATGTCCGCGTAGCTCACGTAAAAGAGGCCGTTCTCCTTGAACTTCGGGTGGAACTCGATCGCGTAGAGCCCGCACTCGAGGAACTGGAAGGCCGTGTTCGCCATGTTGTCGTAGAACGGCTCGTCCATCACCTTGCCGTTCTTGATGATCTTGATGCGGCCGGGACGCTCGCAGACGAAGAGACGTCCGCTGCCGTCCTTCGGGCTCGCCACGTGGATCGGATCCACAAAGCCCCCCGCCACTTCCACCAGCTGGATCTTCACGTCCCCGGGCAGCTTGCCGCCGGGGATGGCGCAGTTGACGTCCTGCGGCACCGCCGAGGTGTAGAGCGCGGCGGGTTCCTCGTTCGACTTCCCCCGCGGCGCGGCCGGCGCCGAGCAGGCGGCCAGCGAAAGTCCCAGAACGACGGCGGCAAGCGTGAAGCGCATGTGATTTCCTCCCTAGATTCCCGGCGGGCCCCCAATGCCGATCCCCCCATTTACCTGATGGACCCATCGGTGGTAAAGAAAATCAGGTCAAGGTCAAGGTCAAGGAAGCCGGGCCCCTGGAGTTTCGGCGGGGGTCCTGTTGGAACGAAACAGACGGTCTGTTTCGTTCCGCCGCGCGGGGGACGGGGGGCGCCCGTTCCGGTTCCGGTTCCGGTTCCGGTTCCGGACGTCAGGCGTCGGCCATCCCCTGCCGCTCGAAGGGGACCCGCAGATGGTGCGCGATCGAGGCCCCCACCTCCGCCAGGCGCTCTTCCATCGCCTCGCTCCACGGCTCGTCGACCAGGATCGACGCCCCCGAGGGCTCCGACGACCACCGCAGCCGGATCTCGATCCAGCCGCTCCCCCGCGCCGGCACCGCGCTGATCAGCTGGATCTCGTCCAGGTCCCCGAGCGTCCACGCGATCGCGTGCGCCCCCAGCCGGAATCCCGCCGCCTCCCCGTCCCGCCGCAGCACGCCGTCGGCCGCCTCCCGCGCCGCCGCGCGCCGCGACAATGGAATCGCGTCGAAGCGGACATGCGCCGCGGTCAGCCAGCCGGGCAGCTCCAGATCCGCCATCACGCCTCGAAGGAGATCGAGAGGAATTTCGCGAGCGACATCCCCAGCTCCGCGAAGCGCGCCCGCGTCGCCGCGTCCCACGGCTCGTGCACGACCAGGGTCGCCCAGTCGGGGATCGACGTCCAGAGCAGCCGCAGCTCCACCCAGCCGCCGTCCGTCGTGTCGGCGTAGAGCTGGATCCCGCGCAGGCCGTCGAGGGTCCACGCCGCCTCCTCCGGCCGCACGCAGACGCCCGCCGCCTCCGCGGACTTCCAGAACACGCGGTCCGACTTCGCGACGGACGTCAGCCGCCGCTCGCGGGGAATGGCCAGGAAGGGAATGTGGGCCGGAGTGACCCAGTCCGGCACCGGCAGCACCCGCGTCAGCGACCGCGCGGACCATAGAGGCCCGAATAGATGCTTGGGAATCGCCGCCGGTTTTTCGCTCACCCACCGCTCTCCGTGTAGTTATCTATACAACAATGTTCCTGTTCCTGCTCATGTTGCCGCAAGACCCCCAGGTCGCCGGCGGCCACTCCATCGAGAAGATCTCGCCGGCGGACGTCGCCTTCCCCATGTTCGGCTGCGTCGACGACCGCGGCCGCCTCTACCTCACCGAAAGCTCCGGCGGCGACCTCTACCTCGAGCTGCAGAAACAGGTCCGCAAATGCCGGATCCGGCGGATCGACGGCGCGACGTCCACCGTCTTCGCCGAGGGCCTCGTCCCCTCGATGGGCCTCGCCTGGCGCGACGGCAAGCTCTACGCCGCCGATCCCCCCGAGCTGATCACCCTCGAGGACACCGACGACGACGGCGTCGCCGACCGGCGCACCGTCCTCGTCAAGGGCTTCGGCCACCAGGACAACGGCAGCCTTCACGGGCTCGCGTTCGGGCCCGACGGCCTCCTCTACATGACCACCGGCGAGCCCGACGGCTACGACCTGCCCGCCAAGGGCGGCGGCCGCGTGAAGGGGACCAGCGGCGCGCTCCTGCGCTGCAAGCCCGACGGCACCGACTTCGAAGTCCTCTCCCGCGGCTTCGTCAACCTCGTGGAGGTCGTCTTCCTGCCCAACGGCGACATCCTCGGCACCGACAACTGGTGGCAGAAGCCCGTCGGCGGGATCCGCGACGCGATCGTCCACCTCCTCGACGGCGGCCTCTACCCCTACGTCGCCGACTCCGGCACCCCCAAGCCCGTCAGCGGCGTCTCCCTCCCGCCCGTCTCGACCTTTCCGGCCGTCGCCCTCAGCGGCCTCGCCCTCCGCGGCCCCGAGCTCTTCAGCGCGCAGCACAACACCCGCAAGGTGCAGCGCCACGTCCTCCAGCCCAAGGGAACCACCTGGGCGACGGAGGACGTCGATTTCGTCACGAGCGAGAACCCGGACTTCCATCCATCCGACGTCCTCCTCGCGCCGGACGGCGCGCTCCTCGTGATCGACACGGGCGGCTGGTACGTCGAGCACTGCCCCACCGGCAAGATCCGCAAGACCTTCGCGCCCGGCGGCGTCTGGCGCGTCCGCTTCCCCGCCCCGCCGGCCGCCTTCGCGCCCCCCCGGCGCGATCTGCCGAACAGCCTGATCGCGGAGCTCGCGGAGGACGTCGACGCCCACCAGGAGCACCGCCTCGTCCACGCGCTGCGCGGCCAGCTGACGCCCGACGCGCACAAGCATCCGTCTCCCCGCGTGCGCAAGGCGGCGCTCTTCCTGCTCGACCCGCCGCGCGACGCCGTGCTCGCGGCGATCGCCGACCCCGCGATCCGCTCCGCCGGCCTGAAGTTCCTGCGCAAGGAGTGGGTGGGCGACGCGGTCGGCCTCGTGAAAGGCTGGATCGAGACGCGAAGCGACCCCGCCGCGCTGCGCGGCTGCGTGCTCGCGTTCCAGGCCGACCCGGCGATCCAGAAGGCGGTGGCCGACGGCCTCAACGGCCCCGCGCGGACGCTCCTTCTCGAGACGATCGCCGAGACCACGCTCAAGGATTTCCCGAAGTCCTGGGAGGCCGGGCTGCGCGCCGCGATCCCCGACCCCGCGGCCGTGCGCGCGATCGCGGCCCTCCAGCTGACGATGTTCGACGACGCGCTGGCCGGGATGCTCGACCTCGAGGCCCTGCGCGCGATCGTCCCGCGGAAGCCGAAGCTGGAGCCGAAGGCCGTCGACTTCCTCCTCGCGCGCCTCGCCGACCGCGGCGACGCGCCGGGGCGGCTGGCGGCGTCGGAGGTCCTGCGCCGCGCGCAGCTGAAGGATTCCGATCTGGTCCTCGCGCTGCGGGCGATCAAGGGCGACCCGCTGATCTCGCCGTCGGGCCTGATGGCGGCGCTGCGCGAGGTGACGGACGCGGCGAACGCGCTGGCGGTGGAGGTCGCCGACGCCGTGCGCGCCGGCTGGCGCCCCTCGGAGAAGGAGTTCGACGAGGCGATCCGGCGGCTGCCGGAGGAGGCGCGGGGCTTCTGCGAGCCGGTGAAGGACGTCCTGCGCAAGGCGGCGGAGGAAGGCAAGGCGAAGATCGCGAAGCACGAGGGGCTGCTGCTGAACGGCGACGCGGCGGCGGGCCGCGAGGTCTTCTTCAACAAGAAGGCGGCTTGCGGGCAATGCCACGCGATCGGCGCCGAGGGCGGCCGGGTGGGCCCGGACCTCACGAAAGTGGGGGCGATCCGGGCGGGGCGGGACCTGCTCGAATCGATCCTGGTCCCGAGCTCGACGTTCGCGCAGAACTACGAGCCCTACGCGGTGGCGACGGTGGACGGCGACGTCCTCGCGGGCCTGATCGCGAAGCAGACCGCGGATTCGGTGACGCTGCGGGACGCCTCCGGCAAGGAGACGCGGGTGCGCCGCGACCGCATCAAGGACATGAAGCGCGCCGAGAAGTCCGTCATGCCCGACAACCTCGAGCAGGCCATGACCCCCCAGGAGTTCCGCGATCTCCTCGCCTTCCTCCAGTCCCTGAAGTAAGCCACGGCTCACCACCGAGACACCGAGAACACCGAGACGGCTTTGTAGTCGTCCCCCCTGCCCCCGGGGGGGATGGGGGGGATCCCTGAATCATCGCCTCGGTGTTCTCGGTGTCTCGGTGGTGAATCGCTTTTCCCCGATGATCTGAGCGATCCCGGCGCATTCTTATTCCATGAGCGACCCGGCGGCCATCGCCCAGCTGGTCCTGAAGCACCGCCACGGGCTGCTCGCCTACCTCTACGCCGCCGTGCCCGACGCCCACGCCGTCGAGGACCTCTTCCAGGAGATCTGCCTCGTCGCCGTCCGCAAGGCCGCCGACTTCGAGGACGGCAGCGACTTCGCCGCCTGGGCCCGCGCCATCGCCCGCCACAAAGTCCACGAGCACCTCCGCGTCCGCCGCGGCGTCCACGTCGACGAGGCCTTCTTCGACTCCCTCGACGCCGCGTTTCCGGCGGCCGTCGACGACCGCCGCAAGGACGTCCTCCGCCGCTGCCTCGAGAAGCTCCAGTCCCACGCCCGGCAGCTCCTTTCCTGGCGTTACGACGACGGCCTGTCGCCGACCGAGATCGCCCGCCGTACCGGCCAGTCGCGCGCGGCCGTCAATTCCATCCTCCAGCGCGTCCGCGAGACGCTGCGCGCGTGCGCGGGGGCCCCGTGAACGATCTCGACCTCCTCCAGCGCCACCTCAACGGGGACCTCGATCCCGCGGAGCAGGCGGCGTTCTTCGAGCGGGTGCGGGTGTCCGACTCCCTTCGCCGCGCGCTGGCCGAGGCCGCCCTCGACGACGTGATCGTCTCTGAGCTGGTCCGCGAGACTCGCGCGAGCGCCATCCCCCGCCGCTCTTGGATTCCCGCCGCCGCGGCCGCGGTCATGCTCGCGGCGCTCGGCCTGCTGCTCCTCACCCCGGCCGCCGGCCCCCGGAGCTACAAAGGACACGCCGTCCTCGACCTCGGCAAGGCCCGCGTGGAGCTGGACGGCGAGGCCACCGTCGAAGGCGGACGCGTGCTCCTCGAGCGGGGCGCGCTGCGGGCCGTCGGCGAGGCCGAGCTCCGCGCGTCCGGCGTCGACGTCCGCGTGAACGGCGAGGCGGACCTCGTCGTCGGCCGTGAGACGCGGATCGAAGTGCGCGCCGGGACCGCGCGGATGGGGGCCGTCGAGATCGCCGCGGGCCGCTACGGCGTCCTCGGCGGCGGCGGCGGACGTCTGATCGGCCACGTCCGCGTCGCGGAGGCCGTGAAGCGCGGGGCCGCCTTCCTCGAGACGCGCCGCCGGGACATCTGGGCGCCGATCGCGGACGGCTACCGCCACGGCGCCGCCCCCGTGCGCTCGTACGCGGAGCTCGCCCTGCTCGCGTTCCGCCGCGCCGGCTATCCGACGGACCATCCGGTCGTCGCCGACCTCCTGGGCCGCACTCTCACGCGTCCGATCGAGTCGACCTACATCGCGGCGCTCCAGGCGATGGCGCTCGATCCGGCCGTTCATCGCGAGCGCATCCGCGAGTGCGCCCGGCTTCTCGAGCGCGCCCAGGCCCG
>DASVNH010000139.1:0-27353 GCA_036383955.1 Planctomycetota bacterium
GGAGCGAGACCGGCCGCGCGCCGGCGGACGTCCTCGAACCCGCGGTCGACCGCGGCGCGGGCCGTCGTGTCCATCGCCCGGAACTTCTCTTCCGCGCGCTTGCCCCAAACGGTTTCGGGGTACTTGAGCCAGACCTCGCGGTAGGCGGAGGGCGTCGAGGCCGCCTCGAACATCGCCTGGGCCGCGCGGTCGTCGTTGTCGAGCCGCGGCGCCGCGGCCGCCGGTTTCGAGGGAGCGACGGACGTCGGACGGACCGGCGCCTCCGCGGGCGCCTCTTCCGGCGGGGGCGCGGCGGGGAAGAGCAGGGCGACGCCGACGATGGCGGCGGCCAGGACGACCGCGCCGCCGAGCACCAACACCTTGGAGCGGGCCATCAGGGCGTCTCGAACCCGTCGAAGTCGGCGGCGGTGATGGGGGCGCCGCGGGCGGCCGCTTCCTCCTCGAGGACGGTCTTGCGGTTCTCGTCCCACCACTTCTCGAAGTGGCCCATGTTGATGCCGTTGACGCCGGTCACCGCGCGGAGGAGGGCGAGGCAGGGCTGGCGGAGCCCGGGCTCGGTCGAGCGCGCGCCTTCCATGAGGAAGGGCACGCCGGTCTTGCCGAGCTTCCGCAGCGCGACGGACGCGTCGCGCGGATAGGCCGGCAGCGCCTTCACCAGCAGTCCGCCGAAGGCCTTGTCGCCGACGACCCCCATCTGGCGCAGGATCTCGATCTGCAGCTTCGGCTGCCGGTGCTTCGTCAGCAGCTCGCGGAGCCAGGGCACCGTCCACGGCTGGAACTGCCGGAACGCGCCGGCGAAGAGCGCGCGGTCGGCGTTCGACTCGGGCGGGTTCTCGGCGAACCACGCCGCGAGGAAGTCGAAGGCCGCGCGGTCGGCCGCGGCGCGCGCCAGGCCCACCACGATCGACCGCTTGGGCCCGGGCGGCGCCTTCTTCGCCCAGGCGAGCGATTTCACCAGCGGCCCCGGATCGAAGAAGCCCAGGCCGTCGCCGATCGCGCGCACGATCTCGAGCTCGGTCTCCCCCTCGAGGAGCTTGAGGACCGCCGGGAAATGCTCGTGCGACGGCGGGTGCAGGAGGGCCTTCACGGCGTCGAGGCGGCGATCGGGGTCGGGGTTCTCCAGGTCCTTGGCGCGCTCGGCGAGCCCGGCGGACAGCGGGGCGGCCAGCGTCCAGGGGCGCTCGGGCGCGTCCTCGGGCGCGGCCGCCTTGAACTCCGCGGAGACGAGCGGGATCAGCGCGCCCCGCGCGGCCGGCGCCTCGCCGGCGAGGTCGGAGGTCGACATCCCCCGGCACAGCCGGGTGAACTGCTGGACGACCTGGATCTCCTTGGACATGTCCAGGGCCTGATAGAGGACGGAGGCGACGTGGGCCTGCTCGATCGCGAGGCGGAGCTTGTCGTTGCGGGCGGGGTGGGCGACGTCCAGCTTCTCCGCCTCGGCGTAGGCGGCCTTGGCGGTCTTGAAGCGGCTTTCGGCGAGGGCGACGGCCTCCGCCGTCGAGCGGTAGACGGCGAGAACGTCCGCGGCGGGGAGGCATTCGTCGCCGACGCGGGTGAAGCCGCCTTCCTGGACGACGCGGCCGACCAGCTTTTTCCCCGAGCGGGTGAGGACGGTGGCGACTTCCTGGCCGAGCAGGAGCGGAAGCAGGAGAAAGGCCGCCTTCATCTCGGTAATTGTACACCTGCCATGGAGAAGGGGTTACGATCGCCGGCGATGGGACGCGAGGAGGCGTTTCGGGAGCTGGAGGCCGTGTACGCGGACCTGGAGCGGGAGCTCGGGACGCTGCGGCCGCGCTGCGACCTGTCCTCGCGCTGCTGCCGCTTCACGGAGTTTGGACACCAGCTATGGACGTCGACCCTCGAACTTGAGTACCTGCGGGTCCACGCGCCTCCGCCGCCGGACGGGGCCCCGGCGGGAGTCTGCCCTTATCTGAAGGACGGGCGCTGCGGGGTCCGCGACCACCGCATGCTGGGATGTCGGATCTTCTTCTGCGACCCGGGCTACAAGGACGCGATGGGCCCGCTCTACGAGAAGCACCATCGGGCGGTGAAGGACATCCACGTCCGCCACGGGATCCCGTACCGCTACGGCGAGTTCCTGTCGCTGCTCAAGTCTTGACGTCGGGCTCGATGTCGGCGTGCAGGTGGACGGGGGCCTGCTTCTTGCGGAAGCGCATGTTGAGCAGCTCGACGATCAGCGAGAAGGCCATGGCGGAGTAGATGTAGCCCTTGCTGATGTGCTGGCCGAGGCCCTCGGCGACGAGCATGACGCCGATGAGGAGCAGGAAGCTGAGGGCGAGGATCTTCACGCTGGGGTGGCGGTTGACGAAGCCGCCGACGACGCCCGCGGCCATCAGCATGATGAGCACGGCGGCGATCATGGCGGCCGCCATGATGGCGATGCTCTGGGCCATGCCGACGGCGGTGATGACGGAGTCGAGCGAGAAGACGAGGTCGAGGGCGAGGATCTGAATCAGGGTGCTCTTGAAGGAGGCTTTGCCTCCGCCGCCCTTGGCGTCGCCGTGGCCGCCTTCGAGCTTGTCGTACATCTCGTGCGTCGACTTCGCGATGAGGAAGAGCCCGCCCGCCAGGAGGATGAGCTTCTGGCCGCTCATGGGCCATTTGCCGAACAAGGTGAAGAGGGGCTTGGTCAAACTCATGATCCACTGGATGGAGAACAGCAGGCCGAGGCGCAGGACGAGGGCGAGGCCCAGCCCCAGGTTGCGGGCCTTGGCCTCCTGCTCCTTCGGGAGGCGCGACGTCAGAATCGAGATGAAGACGATATTGTCGATGCCGAGGACGATTTCCATGAGGGCCAGCGTGAAGAAGCTGACCAGCGCCGCGGCGGTGAAGTATTCGGCCATGCCTGCCCTCCCTGAATCCTGGTCGACGAAAGGGGAGTATAGGGAGGGGGACGTCGACGTCCAAGGAGATTCACCCTTGGCCGGGCGGGTCAACGAACGGAGGCCGGGACGCGTTCTTCTATATGCCGGCGTTGAAGAAGGCCCGGCGATGGCTATAATGGCTCAGCCGCGCGACGGCGGCGGACGTTTTTCGCGAAGTGCATGGGTAATGGGGGCCCCCGCGTGACCGAGCCGGATCCGACCCAAACCGGAAACAGCAAGAAGGACTACTCCTTCGGGCAGGTGGCGATCCGTGAAAACATCTGCACGTTCGAGCAGGTGAAGGAGTGCCTCGACATCCAGAACAAGCTCCGCGGCCTCGGCGTGGAGCCCAAGAAGCTCGGCGACATCCTGGTGGAAAAGGGGTACATGACCCCCGACCAGGTCGCGCATATCCAGAAGCTGCAGTCCCAGGCCTCGGGCGGCGCGGGCAAGCTGCAGATCCCCGGCTACGAGATCCTCTCCAAGATCGGCCAGGGGGCCATGGGCTCGGTCTACAAGGCCCGCCAGGTCTCCATGGACCGGGTGGTGGCCGTCAAGGTCCTCGCGGGCCGCTACTCGAAGGACCGCAGCTTCGTCGAGCGCTTCCTCCGCGAGGCGCGCGCCGTGGCCAAGCTCAACCACGAGAACGTCATCTCGGGCATCGACGTCGGCGAGCTCGCCGGGCTCCACTACTTCGTCATGGAGTTCGTGGACGGCGCGCCCGTCACCTCGATCATGCGCAAGGAGCCCCGGATCCCCGAGAAGCGCTGCCTCGAGATCGGCCAGCACGTCGCCCGCGCCCTCTCCCACGCCCACAAGCACGGCATCGTCCACCGCGACGTGAAGCCCGAAAACATCATGATCACCTCGTCCGGGGTCGCCAAGCTCTGCGACCTCGGCCTGGCCAAGCAGACCAAGGGCGACACCGGCGCCACCATGGACGGCCAGAGCGTCGGCACCCCCAACTACATCTCGCCCGAACAGGCCCGCGGCGAGGAGAACATCGACATCCGCTCCGACATCTACTCGCTCGGCTGCACCCTCTATCACATGGCCACCGGCACCACGCCCTTCGACGGCCCCAACCCCATGGTCGTCATGACCAAGCACGTCACCGAATGGGCCGAGCAGCCGAAAAAGCGCCACCCGGGCCTCTCCGACGGCTTCAACGGGCTCGTCGTGAAGATGATGCAGAAGCGGCGCGAGGACCGCCCGCAGGACCCCGAGGCTTTGCTGACGGAGATCGACATCCTCCTCCGCGGCGGCGTCGTCCCGCGGCACGACGGGCCGTCCACGCGCGTGCCGCCGCCCCCGACGTCCCGCGTCGACCGCCGGCCGATCACGACGTCGCGTCCTCCCCACAAGTCCGCGTCTTCGGCGCCCCTGGTCGTCGGCGGGGCCGTCGCGGCCATCGTGCTCATCGGCCTGCTCGCGATGAACGTGGTGGGGAAGCCGGGCGGGCCGGTCGCGCCGCCGCCGATCGTGGACAAGACCCCGAAGCCGCCGCCGGACGTCTCGCCGGGCCCTTCGTCCGACGGCTACAAGGCGCAGATCGAAAGCTTCCGCCAGCTCTTCTACCCCGAGCTCGAGAAGGACGGGCGCGCGGACCGCTTCAGCTATCCGTACTCCACGCTCCTGAAGAAGATCGAGGCCGCGAAGGCCGCGCTGGACTCCGTCGCCGCCAAGGCCTGGCAGGAGGAGATGGACCGCTTCGTGAAGGCCGCCGACGAGGGGGCCGCGAAGACGTCCGGCTGGGACGACATCAAGAAGCGCGCCAAGGCCCATTCCGACGCGACGCGGTTCGCCCAGGCGCTCGAGGAGATCGGCAAGCTCAAGGACGTCTACCGCTCCTTCAGCGACACGGTCCCGACGGCCGTCGGCAAGGAAGCCGCCGAGATCAGCGACAAGATCAAGGAAGACATCCGGACCACGTTCGCGAACACCATGCGGCAGGCGGAGGGCCAGTTCCGCAATCCCCAGGCCCGCAACGACGCGTACGGGACGCTCGACAGCCTCCTGGTCTCCGGCGACCCCGCGAAGAAGGCGGACGTCGAGGCCACCCGCACCCGCTTCTTCCAGGAGGAGCTGCGCGAGATCGCCGGCGACGACCCGACGCCCGACAAGGTCGCGCGCGCGAACGCCCGGGTCGAGGAGCTCAAGAAGCTGCACGCGGGCCAGGCGGGGGCGATCGCGCTGCTCGACCGCCTCGCCCAGGGCCTGAGCACGGCGCAGAAGACGGCGGTCACCGCGGCGGGATTGAAGGCCGTCGAGGCGCTCGCCGCCTTCCGCCCGAAGTTCGACGCGGCCCTCAAGGCGCGGGACCTGGCGGCCGCCCGCCGGGCGCTGGCGGATCTCTGCCTCCCCAAGGACGCCGCCGTCCAGGCCGCCGTGATGCCGGCGCCCGGGACGGACCCGTCGGCGCTCCGGAACTTCCTGGATCCCGCGCGCGCGGCGCCGACCGACGTCCGCAAGATCGTCGCGATGGCGGAGGAGGGCGTCGCCTTCACGGGGAAGAACCCGAACGAGCCCGCGCGGGAGGCCTATCTCGCGCTGCGGCACGCGGCGCTGCTCGAGGACCTCTGCGAAATGGCCCTCGAGGGAGCCAAAGTCCAGGCCCGCGACACGGCGAAGTTCAAGGCCTTCTCGGCGGCCCTGCAGACGGCCGGCGTCGCCGAGTCGCCGCGGATCCGCAAGCCGGGCGAGCTGGCGCTGGAGGTCTCGTCGACGGCCAGCAGCCCGCGCGTGCCGGTGCTGCTCACGCCCAAGAGCGCGCCCCAGGCGACCCTGACGGAGGACGACATCGTCGCGCTGGCGAAGCGCGCGCCGGCGGCCGCCGCGGATCCGCAGTTCGCTCTCAAGGCCTTCCTGCTGTACCACAACGCCGACCAGCTCCGCGGCGCCAAGTCCTGGTTCGACAAGCTCGGCACGCCCGAGCTCAAGATGGGCCTCGAAGGGCTCGCCTCGAAGTTCGCGGGCGTGATCTCCGAGGCGGCCGAGGCGGAGGCGGAGGCGCTCTACCGCGACGCCTCCGACGCCTTCTTCAAGAAGAAGGACCTCGCGGGCGGCAAGAAGAAGTTCCTCGAGTGCGTGGAGAAGTACGGGATGACCGACTTCATGCGCAAGCCCGTGCCGTCGCTCGGGAAGTCGCGCGTGGAGGTCGTCGAAGCCCAGTTCAAGGGCGAAGGCAAGCAGGGCGGCGCCGGCCGCAAGAGCCTCAAGGAGATCTTCGGGACGGCGGACGTCAAGGACCTCGGCCGCAACCGCTACGAGGCCGTCTACCTCTTCAAGGACGACCTGGAAGTCGCCGCCTGGGCCGCGACGGACGGCAACCCGACGGTCAACCGGAACGACCAGGGGCTCTCGCTGAGCGGCAACGGCCAGTGGTGCTGGAAGCCGCCGCTCAAGGGGAACGCCTCCATCGAGGTGACGTTCCGCGCGGTCGGCGAGCAGCCGTTCGGCCTCGTGGTCTGCGGGAGCTCCAACCAGGCGGGCTACGTCGGGATCGTCGACCTTCCCCTCGGCACGGTGCCGATCGACGCCCTGATCCGGTTCCCGCTGCAGGGGCCGACGTCGGTCCTGGCCACCGCCCCTTCGAACCTCGCCGTCCTGCGCGGGCCCAACACGGCGTCGCTCATCCGCGAAGGCACCCGCGTCCGCTTCACCCTCAACCGCGTGAACATCGAGGGCGACAACGCCCAGTTCCAGAACGGCCAGGTCGGCATCGCGCCCGGCGGCCAGGCGATCCTGATCGACCGCGTCCGGGTGGTCGGCGAAGTGGACGCCGCCTGGCTCGACGCCCCGAAGTGATCCCCGCCCTTCTGCTGCTTGCCCTGAGCGGCGTCGAAGGGCTGGACGTCTTCCACGTCAGCCCGTCGGGGAACGACGCGAACGACGGCCGCTCTCCCGCGCGCGCCTGGAAGACCGTCGCGAAGGTGAACGCGACGTCCTTCCAGCCCGGCGACCGGATCCTCTTCGCCCGCGGCGGCGAGTGGCGCGAGTGCCTGAAGGCGAGCTCCGACGGCGCGCCCGGCAAGCCCGTCACCTACGAAGCCTACGGGAGCGGCGCCAAGCCGAAGTTCTGGGGCAGCGACGTCGTGAAGGACGGGAAGCTGGCGACGGCCCCGGCCGCGGCGCTCGTCGACCACGTCTTCGTGCCCTGGACGTGGAAGGACGGCGCGCTGAAGGTCGAGCGCGCGGGCCTCGTGACGGCCTGCGTGCGGGTCGACCTCGTGAACTCCAACGGAAAGAACCACCTCGTCTTCCGCGATCTGGTCGCGGACGAGTCCGCGGACGCGAAGGACGGCTACGGGTTCCGCGTGATGGGGAGCCGGGACGTCCTCCTCGAGAATTGCGAAGCCTACCGCGCGGGACGCCACCACTTCGGCGTGATCAACTCCACCGAGTTCACGGGAAAGGGGCTGCGCTGCGGCTGGGCGATGCCGAACTGTCCGGGCGGCGCGACGTTCTACGTCTCCTTCAGCGACCCGAGCCGCAAGGGCGACACGCACCAGTGGATCGACTGCGCGGGCGAAAACTTCGACAACCCGGGCCAGCGCCCCTATCAGATCTTCTACGACCACGGGGAAGGGCTCGGCCCGATCCTGATCAAGAACATGACCTCGAAGGGCGGCAAGTTCTCGGTCGCCGGCTCGAAGGAGGCGCCCGTCACGATCCAGGGCGGCCTCGTGGAGAACAACTCCCTCGAGATCTTCGGGAGCCATCTGCGCGTCGAGGGCCTCGTGATCAAGGGCGACGGGGCCGTCGACCATTTCGGCACCGACAGCGTCTTCGAGAATCTCGTGGTGGATGTCGAGCCGAAGAACGGCGGCCCCACCGGCTACGGCGTCGCCTTCCTGCTGCGCGAAGGCGCGAAGAACAACGCGATCCGCTTCTGTACGCTGACGAAGGCGCTGAAGGCCGTCGGGCCCGGGCCGGCGTCGGTCGTCGCGTCGATCATTCCCAAGGCGGAAGGCCTGACGCTCGGCGAGCACTGCCTCTCGGACGGCCAGCTCGGTCCGGACCTGCGTCCGGGCCCGCCGGCCATCGGCAAAGTCCCCGCGCCGCATCCCGCGACGGACGCCGCCGGCCGCCCGCGCCCCAAGGGTCCCTGCGCGATCGGCGCCTACGAGCCGCGCTGACCGTTCGGATGTTGCCCGGCACAAACCGAACGCATACCGTTCGGATGTTGACGGGCAGAAAGCGAACGGTCAGGCCAGAAGCTTCCGCAGGATTTCCTCGGCGAGCTTGGCGTCGGCGCGGCCCTTGGTCAGCTTCATGATGCCGCCGACCAGGGACTTGAGGGCGACGTCCTTGCCGCCCTTGAAGTCGGCGACGGCCTTCGGGTTCGCGGCGATGGCGGCCTTCGCGGCCTCTTCGATGGCGCCGGTGTCGGCCTTGCCCTTGCCTCGCACGGCGTCGGCGGGGCTCTTGCCGTCGACGACCATCTCCAGGAAGGCCTCCTTCGCGCTCGCGCCGGTGACGGCGCCGGACTCGACGAGGGCGGTGAGCTCGACGAGGCCGGCGGGCGTCGCCTTGACGTCCGCCATCAGCAGCTTCTTCTCGTTGAGGATCTTGTTGAGCTCGTTGACGAGCCAGTTGGCGACGGGCTTGGGCTTGCCGCCCGCCTTGAGCGCGGCCTCGAAGAAGTCCGACATGGCGCGGTCGAACGAGAGCACCTTGGCGTCGTAGTCGGAGAGCCCGTACGCCTTCGCGAAGCGGGCGCGCTTCTGGGCGGGCAGCTCGGGGATCGACGCCCGGATCTCCTCGATCCAGGAGGCGGAGATCTTCACCGGGGGCAGATCCGGCTCGGGGAAGTAGCGGTAGTCGTGGGCTTCTTCCTTCGACCGCATGGTGCGGGTGACGCCCTTCTCGACGTCCCAGAGCCGCGTCTCCTGGACGACGCGCTCTCCCGTCTCCATCGCCTTGACCTGCCGCGCGTACTCGTACTCGAAGGCGGCCCGGGCGTTCTTGAAGGAGTTGAGGTTCTTGATCTCGACTTTGGTGCCGAGCGTCTCGACGCCCTTCTTCCGGATGGAGAGATTGACGTCGCAGCGCAGCTCGCCCTTCTCCATGTCGCAGTCCGACGCCCCCGCGTACTCGAGGATCGTCTTCAGCGTCGTCATGTACTGGTAGGCTTCGTCCGACGACCGGAGGTCGGGATGCGTCACGATCTCGACCAGCGGCGTGCCGGTGCGGTTGAGGTCGACGAAGCTCCGCGTCCCGTTCTCCTCGTGGATCAGCTTCCCGGCGTCCTCCTCGAGGTGCGCCCGCAGGATCCGGATCTTCTTCCCGCTCTCGAGCTCGATCCAGCCGTCGTTCGAGAAGGGCAGGTCGTACTGGGAGATCTGGTAGTTCTTCGGGAGGTCGGGGTAGAAGTAGTTCTTCCGGTCGAACTTCGTGCTCGGGGCGATCGAGCAGTTCAGCGCGAGCGCCGCCCGCATCGCCAGCTCGAAGGCCGTCCGGTTCGTCACCGGCAGCGAGCCGGGATGGCCCAGGCAGACCGGGCAGACCTGCGTGTTCGGCGGCGCCCCGAACTTCACCTCGCAGCCGCAGAACAGCTTCGTCGCCGTCTTCAGCTGGACGTGCGTCTCGATGCCGGCGACGACTTCGAATGAATCGGTTCCCAAAGCTGGACCCCTTGGCAAGATGAGCCACAGGATACCGGAATCCGGAATCCGGAATCCAGAATCCGGGAGAATCCGGAATCCGGGAATCCAGGAGACGGGAATCCAGGAGACGGGAATCCGGAAGCTAGCGGGATTTCAGGAGGCCGTCGATCGCCGCCTCGATCAGCGGCCGCGTGACCTCGTCCAGCTCGTCCTCCGAGACGCCGCGCAGCAGCTCGGGACGTCGGCGCACTTCCTCGAGGATGCGGCGGACGTCGCCCTCGCTCCCCAGCGGCAGCAGCCGCTTGGCCTCGCCCGCCGCCTCCTCCGCGCGGCCCGTCCGCGCGAGCGCCCGCATCCGCCGGATGCCCTGGAGCTGGAGGTCCCGGCGGTTCTCGACCTCCTTCGCCGCCAGGTCGGAAAAGCGCAGCGCCTCCGCGAACTCCGCCGCCGCCCGGTCGCGCTCGCCCAGGAGGTCGAGCATCCGCCCCAGGTCGTAGCGCCCGCGCGCGTGCGCGGGATAGAGCGTGATCCCCCGGTCCTGGTGCTCGCGGGCCCGCCCGAGATACGCCTCCGCGCGCGTCCGGGCGACTTCCCCCGCCTGCTTCCGGAAGCGCAGGTAGAGCGCGAAGTTCAGCTGCGCCGCGATGATCCGGTACGACACGTGGTCCGGCCGCAGGAGGATGGCGTCGTCGACGGCCCGCAGCGCCGCCTCCGCGCGGAGGGGGTCGTCGCCCGCGAGCCCGAACTGGGCGGCGCCGAAGATCACGTGCGCGTCGGCCAGCAGCGGATTATGGCGCAGGGCGGCTTCCGAGAAGGCCGCGGCCGCCGCGGGGTCGTCCGCGTCGCGCGCCTCCTGCAGCTCCCGGTCCGCGGCCAGCGCCGGGCCCGTCAGGATGAACATCGGCCCCGCCACCAGCGCGAGCGCCGAGGCGGCGGCGGCGCAGACCTTCGGGGACAGCCGGACGTCGGCGCTCTTCCCGTACGCGAGCAGCAGCCCGAGCCCCGCGTACAGGGCGAGGGCGACGCCCAGGTCGATCCAGAGGAAGTCGACCGTGAGATGCGTCAGCAGCCCGAGAAAGCCGGCGGCCGCCCCGATCCGCGTCCAGGGACCGGCGGGAGGCGCCGTCCTCGCCGCCGCCCACGCCCAGCCCGCCCACGCGAAGGCGCCCGCGAGCAGGGAGAAATCCCAGAACCGCAGCGCGAGCAGCAGGAACGCCGCCGCGCCCGCGGCCGGCAGGATCCAGCGGCGGGGAGGCTCGACGTCCTCCGGCGGCTCGGCCTCGGCCGCGCAGGCCCGGCGCAGGCCCAGGCCGAGGAAGGCCGCGAACGCGAGGAGCCCGACGACCCCCGTCTCCGCCAGGACCTGCAGGTAGTCGTTGTGGACGTGGCGCGTCTCCTGCTGGACGTCGCCCTTCACCCGCGCGTAGTGGTCCTCGAAGTTCCCGAGGCCCACGCCGCCGACGGGCCGCTCGGCGATGACGCGCCCCGCGGCCGTCCAATACGCGCGGCGGACGTGCAGCGAATGGCTCTTCGCCGCGAGCGTTTCGAGCAGCGGGGTGTAGAGGAGCAGCCCGACGGCGACGGCGACCGCCGCCGCGCCCGCGACGACCATCGCCGGCCGGCCGCGGCGGCGGGTGAGCGCGAGGGCGGCGAAGGCGGCCGCGGCGCAGGCGATCGACACCCAGCCGCCGAGCGAGCCCGTCAGGACGAGCGCGAAGGCGCCGAGGCCCACGATCAGGGCAGGCGGCGCGAGGGCGGCGAGGCCGCGGGGACGGGCGTCGATCGACGCCCCCAGCGCGAGCGGCACGACGAGCACGAGGAACGCGGCGAGCTGGTTGGGGCCGGCGAACGTGGCGAACGGCTCGTAGGTCGCGTGGCGGTTCCGCAGCTCGACGGAGCTCTCGGCGACGCGGTCGGCCGTCGCCGGAAAGATGATCGCGTACTGCAGCAGCGCCAGGACGCAGGCGGCGAAGCCGGCCGCGAGCAGGAGCCGGCGGAGGCCGTCGCGCCCCATCGCCTGGAGCGCCAGGACGAGGAAGAGCCCGAAGGCCAGATGGCCGACGGCGGCTTCGAGGGCGGGGAGGCGGTGGGCGGCGCGGAGGACCGAGACGAAATGGACGATCGCGAGGGCGAGGACGGCGATCTCGACGCCGCTGAAGCGCCAGGTCGCCCCGCCGGCCAGGCCGCGGGACGCGAACCAGACGGCCAGGGCGAGGATCGGGAGGAGATGGATGAAGAGGTTCAGGCCCGGGCCCGCGAAGCCGCCGCTGACGCCCCAGCGCAGGACGGCGCCGGCCGTCGCGAGCGCCAGCGCGGCGCGCTCCAGGACCGCGACCCAGCGGCTCACGCGTCGCGCCCCTTGCGGCCCGCGACCTCCAGCAGCGTCATGACCCCGAAAATGAGGGCCAGCAGCACGAAGACCAGCACGGCGCCGTCGGGCGTCACGTGATACAGCAGCGCGGCCGCCGTCCCCGCGGCCAGGGAAAGCGCGTAGACGGTGAGGACGGCGAGGCGCCTCGACATCCCCATCGCCGCCAGGCGGTGGGCCAGGTGGTTCGTGTCGCCCTCGAAGATCGGTTTGCGGCGCCACAGGCGGATCAGGACCACGCTCGCGGTGTCGAAGAGCGGAACCGCGAGGACGGCGAGCGGGACGCCGTACGTGTAGATCGGCGTCTTCGCCCGGTAGAACGTGAACGACACCGTGAGGCACGCGAGCCAGAACCCGATGAAGAGGCTGCCCGCGTCGCCGAGGAAGATCTTCGCGGGGGGGAAGTTCCAGAGCAGGAAACCCGCGCAGGCGCCGAGGAGCGGCGCGACGGCCGTCGCCATGCCCGGCTGGCCGGTCTGGAGCGCGACGACCAGGAAGGCCCCGAGCGCGATCGCGGCCACGCCGCTCGACAGGCCGTCCATGTGGTCGAGGAGATTGAACGCGTTCGTCACCGCCACGATCCAGAACACGGTGACCGCGCCGCCGATCCACGGGCCGGCGTTGAAGATCTCGAGGCGCTCGCCGCCGGCCGCGACGCCCGTCGCCGCGATCGCCTGGACGAGCAGCTTCAGGCGGGGGGAGAGGCGGCGGCGGTCGTCGACGGCCCCCATCGCCAGCATCACGAGCGAGCCGCCCGTGAAGATCATCAGCGTCTTGGCGCCGAGGTGGGGGAGGTCCAGCGCGACGGACGTCGCGACCATGGCGAAGAAGCCCGCCGCGACGGCGAAGCCGCCGCCGTAGGGCATGGGCTGGGCGTGGATCTTGCGGGGGCCGGGGACGTCGAGGAACCCGGTCCGCCGGGCCAGCCGGATCACGAGCGGCACGAGGACCGCCGTGAGCGCGAACGCGCCCAGCGCCAGCATCAGGCGATGCCCAGCGCTCCGTTGATGTCGGCCTTCATGTCGACGCAGGCCTTCTCGACGGCCTTCTCCCAGGGCAGGCCCTTGTAGCCCTCTTTTTCCCAGGCGTAGATGATGCCGCGGGAGGAATTGACGATCGCGCCCAGGCCGTCGCTGTTGAACGAGCCCTTGAGATCGGCGGACGTCGCGCCCTGCGCCCCGTAGCCCGGCACGAGGAAGAACGCTTTCGGCAGGGCCTTGCGGATCTCGGCGGCCTGGGTCGGGTGCGTGGCGCCGACCACCGCGCCCACGGACGAGTAGCCCGACGCGCCGACGAGGTCCTTGCCCCATTCGGCGACTTTGTCCGCGATGGTCATGTACAGAGGCCGGCCGTTGACGGGCAGGTCCTGGATCTCGCCGGACTTGGGGTTGGACGTCTTCACCAGCACGAAGACGCCGGCGTTGTACTTTTTCGCGCCGTCGAGGAAGGGCTGCATGCCGTCGGTGCCGAAGAAGGGATTCACCGTGATCGCGTCGCAGGGAAACGAGACGAAGTGCGCGTCCGAGTAGGCCTTGGCCGTGTCCGGCACGTCGCCCCGCTTGACGTCGCCGATGACGAGCAGGCCGTTGTCCTTGGCGTGCTTGCAGGTGGCGAAGTACGCGGCCACCCCGTACGGCCCGAGCTTTTCGTAGAAGGCGATCTGGGGCTTCACGGCCACCGCGTGCGACTTGACGATCTCGATCAGCGCCGCGTTGAAGTCGAGCAGCGCCTTGCCCGCTTTTTCGATGTCGCGATGCGTCCCGCGCTGAAACTCGTCGGGCAGGCTTTCCAGCCGGGGATCGAGCCCCACGACGACGCGCGACTTCTTGTCCTTGATGGCGTCGGCGAGGCGGTCGGCGAAGCTCTTCATAGGGCGTGGATCATACGAAAAGGAACAGGTACAGGTACAGGTACAGGAAACGACGAGACGAGCGGCGACCAGCCCCGGTTCCGGTTCGGTTTCCGGGTCCGGGTCCGGGTCCGGGTCCGGGTCCGGGTCCGGCCCCCCGGGGGGAAGGGAGAAACGCTCCTGGACCTGGACCTGTCTCCTGGACCTATTCTTGACCCCCTATGGGCCCCTCCCTATAATGCCCCCTCATAACGGAGGCATCCATGAGCGTCCTTTTCGGCCTGGTTCTCGCTCTCGCGGGCCAGGATGACCCCCTCAAGCAGGACATCGACAACGCCATCAAGCGGCTCTCCCAGCAGGGAAGCCTCGACAGCTTCTCGGCGCGCCTCGAGCTCGAGGAGATCGGCCGCCGGGCCGTCCCCGCGCTCGTCGCCGAGCTCGGCCGTTCCGACGCCTCCGCGGCCGCCAAGCGCGCCGCCTGCGAAGCGCTCGGGCGGATCCGCGACCCCCACAAGGACGCGATCGCGGCCCTGGTCGCCAAGCTGAAGGACGGGGACGAGTACGGCGAATCGGTCGCCGCCGCCGCCGCCCGCGCCCTCGGCCTGATCGGCGACGCCTCGGCCTCGGCCGCGCTCATCGACGTCCTCAAGTCGAAGGCCGTCGACACCGACAAGGTCCTCAAGGCCGAGACCATCAAGGCCCTCGGCATCCTGCGCGCCAAGGACGCCGCCGAGCTGCTCCGGAAGGCGCTCGACGACAAGAAGACCGCCTCCGTGGCGGAGAACGACGACGTCGCCCCGCTCGTCGCGGCGGCGGCGGCCGACGCCCTGGGCCTCATCCGGTCGAAGGAGGCCGTCGACGACCTCTCCGCCAAGATCGCGGACGAGACGGTCAACCCGGCCACGACCCAGAAGCTCGGCGTGCACGCCGCGCGGGCGCTGCAGCGGATCCTGGCGGCGGAGCTCAAGGACGACGGCCGCGCCGGCACGCTGGCGGGCACGGCGGAGGAGACCACCAAGACGCTCGAGGCCTGGAAGAAGTGGTGGGACGGCCTGAAGACGAAGAAGGACGTCGACGAAACCAAGTCGCGCCTGGGCAAGATCTCGGCGGCCGTGGAGGCCTACAAGAAGTCCCAGGGCAAGTTCCCCTCGGTGCTGGAAGACCTGGTCAAGGCGCCGAAGGACGCGAAGGACTATCCGAAGGACGGCTTCTACCAGGGCGAGCTGAAGGACGCCTGGGGCCGGGGCCTGTACTACCGGCAGCCGGGGACGGGGGCGGAGTTCGACGTCCTCAGCTGGGGCAAGGACGGCGCGGCCTGGGGCAGCGGCGACAACGCCGACCTCTACCACCACGACAAGTGGGCCGACGCCAAGAAGGCCGAGACGAAGAAGGTGATCGACGAGACGGTCGCGATCCTCAACAAGTTCAAGGCGGACCACGAGCGCCTGCCGGACTCGCTGATCGACCTCATGATCAAGCCGAACAAGTACCCGCTCAAGAAGGACTGGCCCCAGGGCGGCTACGTCAAGGAAGGGCCGCGCGACGGCTTCGGCTTCGAGCTGCGGTACAAGATGCCGGGGACGGGCGGCGAGGCCTTCGACCTGATCAGCTACGGCGCCGACAACAAGGAAGGCGGCGAGGGCGTGGACGCGGACGTCTGGAACCACGACAAGCGCCCGCCGGCTCCTCCGAAGGAAGAGCCCAAGAAGGACGCCCCCAAGGAGCCGCCGAAGAAGTAGTGGCGACGCCTCGACCGCTGATCTCGGCCGCCCGGATCCGCGCCCGCGTGCGCGCGCTGGGACGTCGGATCGCGGCCGACTACCGGGGCCTCGACCTCCACCTCATCGGGGTCCTGCACGGGTCGTTCGTCTTCATGGCGGACCTGGTCCGGGAAATCGATCTTCCGATGACCTGCGACTTCCTCCGCGCCTCGAGCTACGGCGCGGGGACGACCTCCCGGGGCCGCGCGAAAATCACGTCGGATTTCGACCGCCCGATCCGCGGGCGCGACGTTCTACTCGTCGAGGATATCGTGGACACGGGCATCACGGCCTCGGCGGTCCTGGAGCGGCTCGGAAAGCGGGGGCCGTCGAGCCTGCGCCTTTGCGCGCTCCTGCACAAGCCGTCGCGGACCCGGGTGCCGGTGACGGTCGACTACGTGGGCTTCACGGTGCCGGACAAATTTGTCGTCGGATATGGGCTGGATTACGACGCCCGGTACCGTAATCTTCCCTACATCGGGATCCTGGGTAAGGAGGCATGATGGCGCTACTTCTGGCTCTCGCGCTGTGCGACGACGTCCCCTGGCGCCTTTCCGTCCAGGAAGCGGGGGCGCGGCCGGGCCGGGAAGAGGTCTTCGGGGCGGAGGCCTACGTCCTGCGCACGTCCTTCGACGAGGGTTTGAAGATCGAGGACGGCTTCGGCGCGGGGGCGGACTTCAATTTCCGCTGGCGCTGGAACGAGAAGACGCGGCTGGGCTTTCACGTGGGCTTCGCGGCCTGGGACAGCGAGCTGGACATCTCGGGGGTGTCCGAGGACGACGTAAACGTCGCCATGTACCGCGTGGGCGTGGGCGCGGAGTTTCCCTTCGGCAAGGTCGTCGAGCTCGGCCTGGCCTCGACCCTCGGCATCTACCGCTTCCACCGCGACGGCGAGAGCGACGCCTCGCCGTTCGTCGAGTTCGAGGGCTCGCTGGGCTTCCGGCCCTCGCCCATGTTCAAGTTCGGCGGGCTGGTGATGGCGACGCACACGCAGTCGAGCTTCAACCGCTCCCACACCCACCTCTTCCACAACTACTCGGCGGGGGTGTTCGTGGAGTTCAGCTTCTAAGGACCAAAGACCAAGGACCAAGGACCAAGGCGCGCGGCGATCAGGAGAGAAGCTGGATCAGCCGGCTCAGAATCCTGAGGATCTCCGCGGCTTCCTGGATGTGCGGCTGGAAGTTCGCGGCGGCGGGCCAACGGTGGGCCGCGATCCGGAGCCAGTACCGCGTTTCCAGGGCTTCCTTCCGGGAGATGACGAGGGACTTGCGGCGATCCGCCTTTGAGATCGTTCCGTCCGCTTCCTCCAGATTGGCGCCGATCGACGTGCCGCACCGAGCAAGCTGCTGTCGCACGACAATCCCCTCGGTCGTGGAGGGGAGCCGACCGCAGGCGTCCAGGATTTGAAGCGAGAACAGGAAGGCGCGCTCGCGGATGTCGTAGGGTTTGCCGGGTTCAGGAGGTTCCGCCGGCAGCAGGAGGGGGCGCTTTTTCCCCATCGACTTCGGCATCTGTCACCGCTTTGGTCTTTGGTCTTTGGTCCTTGGTCATTCCACTTTCAGCTTGCGGCACACCACGCCGGCGTCCTTGAAGAGCTTGAAGGTGACGTCGTTGAGGGGGTACTCCATGTTGTAGACGACCTCGTGGATGCCGCCGTTGATGATCATCTTGGTGCACATCAGGCAGGGGGCGAAGGTCGTGTAGAGGGTGGCGCGGGCGATGCTCACGCCGTGGTAGGCCGCCTGGGTGATGGCGTTCTCCTCGCCGTGCGAGCACAGGCATTCGTCGAGCTTGGTGCCGCTCGCCGTCAGCTGGTTGCAGCGCGGGCAGCCGCCCTCGTAGCAGTTCTTCGTGCCGCGCGGCGTGCCGTTGTAGCCCGTCGAGATGACGCGCTTCTCGCGCACGATGACGGCCGCCACCTTGCGCTTGGCGCAGTTCGAGCGCAGGGCCGCGACGGTCGCCATCTTCATGAAGTACTCGTCCCAGCCCGGCCGCTTCATCTTGGCCATCAACTGCGGGACCAGCTCCGCCAGCTTCGCGTGGAACTCCGCGGGCGTGCCGTTGTTGTCGAGCGTGACGTCCGCCACCGCTTCGGTGGCCGTCAGGTTCTGGCCTTCCTGCTGCAGGCTCGAGGACTCGGCCTGCTCGATCCGGTTGAATTCCTCGAGGGTCCGGGGATCGCTCTCGCGGCCGCGCGCCTTGATGCGGTCGAAGCGGATCGGCGCGTCCGCGCGGATCGCCAGCAGGTGGAAGTTCGACGACTTCCGGAACACCGCCACTTCGTCCTCGTGGCGGAAGGAGTCGATCACGTAATTCATCCCCGGCTCGATCCGCTCGAGGATGCGCTCGGCCAGGTAGCCCGTGCCGTGGTGGGCGCGCAGCTCGCGGCCCGTGGCGATCAGGGCGTCGCGGGTCAGCTCGAGCCCGCGGCGCTTCACCTCTTCGCGGATGACGTCCGACAGCGAGTGGAAGGTGAAGCCCTTGCTCTTGAGGAAGTCGGCGGCCGCGCCCTTGCCCGCCGCGTTGCGTCCCGTCAATCCGATGATCATGCCCGCTGTTCTACCATCGGAGGCATGGGATGTCCCGCGAAACCCGGCTAGCGGAGTAGGGAGTCGAGGTCGAGCAGGCGCTCGATGAGGTGGTCCGGCGGGGCCTCGGGGAGCCAGCTGGCGGGACGGCCGTTCGTGAGCAACGCGGTCCGGGTGCCCGCGTTCTTGCCGGCCAGGACGTCGAGGCGGAAGTCGCCGACCATGAGGGCCTCGGCGGGGGCGACGCGGAAGTGGCCGCAGATCTTGAGGAGGGGCTCGGGGCGGGGCTTGGGCGGCGCGTCGTCGCGGGACACGACGATGTCGAAGGCCAGCCCGTGCTTCTCGAGCGTGCGGCGGGCCGAGAGCCGGGAATTGCGCGTGACGAGGCCGGCGGGGATGTCGCGCCGCCGCAGGAGTTCGAGGATCTCCCGGGCGCCGTCGTTGAGCTCGGAGCGCTCGGCGGCCTCGCTTTCGAAGTCCTCGAGGACGCGGAAGGCGCGGTCGCGCTCCGGGCCGTCGGGGAGGGCGAGCATGGCTTCGAGGAGGGGCTCGCCGAGGCCGATGGCGGCGCGGATCCTGGCGAAGTCGAGGAACGGCCGGGTGAGGGTGCCGTCGAGGTCGAAGATGACGAGGCGGGCCATCAGGTCCTCAGGCGGGCGAAGAGGACGGCCCCGGCGGCGGCGGAGAGGAGGGTCGGGCCCCAGCCGCCGACGGCGTGATGGAGGAGGCCGCGGCCGCCGAGGTCCTGGCCCGCGAAGTAGGTCATGTAGAAGGTCAGGACGAGGAGGAAGGAGAAGATCAGGCCCTTGATGAAGCTCTTGCCGTGGGCCTGGACGACGAAGGGGAGGCCGAGGAGCAGGAGGATGGTGGGCGACAGGGGGAAGGAAAGGCGGGCGTGGACCTTGGACCAGCGGCGGCCGTCGCCGGGATGCCGGCGCGCGTCCGAGAGCAGGTCCGCGAGCGGCGCGAAGCCGAAGCGGTCGGTCATGGAGCCGCTGCGCTGAAAGGCCTTGGGGGTGATGGCGGTCTCGATGGGAAGGCCTTCGGGCGGGAGGGGCTCCTTGCGGGTCCGGGGCTTTTCGCCCTGGACGCGCTGGATCTCCTGGGGCCATTCGATCTCGCCCTCGAAGGCGACCCAGCGCTTGCCGGAGGGGTTCCAGTCGCAGCGGGCGGCGGTGACGATCTTGATCTGGTTGGCGTCCTCGTCGAACCAGATGATCCGGGCCTTCGACAGCCGCCGTTCCGACGCGTTGTAGCTGAAGGCGTTGACCAGGGTGTTGCGGCGCTCGTCGCGCGCGAAGGCGTTGTAGGTGAGGTCCTTGACGGCGGCGACGTTTTCGGTGTCGGCCATTTCGTCCGCGAGGTGGACGAGGACGAACTCGTCCATGCAGGCCATGATGCCGCCGGCCAGGACGCCGGCGATCAGGAAGGGGAGCACGAGGCGGCGCAGGCTGGTGCCGCTGGCGGCGACGGGGAGGATCTCGTTGCTCCGGGCGAGCTTGACGACGGTGAACATCGGGGCGAAGAGGAGGACCGCCGGGAGCAGGTAGGTGAAGAACATGGGCAGGCGGCAGGCGTAGTAGCGCAGCACGAAGCCGAGGACCGGCTCGCCCTTGATCTGGAGGAACTTGCTGAGATTGCCCGCCAGGTCGATGGCGAGGTAGAGGGAGACGAAGACGCCCATGAACACGCCCAGGGCGGGCAGGAAGACGCTCAGGACGTAGCGGTCGATCAGGCGCATCAGCGGCGGCTTCTCCACAGGAAGACCGCCCCCGGCAGCGCCAGGATCGCGTCGGGCAGCCAGGCGGCCACCAGCGGAGCCATGCGGCCGTTCTCTCCCATGCTCTGCGTGACGAAGAACGCGATGAAGTACAGGAGGAGCGGCGGCAGCGCGGCGCCCAGGCCCGCGAGGCGCGAGCCCTTGCGGACCCAGATCCCGATCGGCGCGCAGATCAGCACCAGCAGGAGGGGCGCCGCCGACTGCGCGTACCGGGAGTGCATGATCAGGCGGGCATAATCCCGCTTCTTTTTGTCCGGCGCGGTCCGGTAAAGCTTCCAGAGCTCCTCCTGCGGGAGATCCTCCGGCCGCTGCGACGGATCCTTGTAGTCCTGGATCTCCAGCGGGACCTCGATGTCGCTCTGGGCCTCGAAGCGGTGCTCCTGGCCGCTCTTGGGGTCGAACTGCGTGTAGCGCGGCCGCGACATCACGATCTTCACCGCGGACCCCTCGATCTGGATCTGGCCGCGCGGCGCGTGGTACTCCATCACCAGGTGCTCCTTGTCGAAGCGCAGGAGCGACGGCTTGTCCAGCTTCCCGTCCTTGAAGTCCAGGTAGCTCAATCGGTAGGCCCCGATCGAGAAGCGCTGCACCCCCGGCGGCGGCATCCGCAGGACCTCGAGGATCGCGTCCCGCCCCCAGACCCGCTTGGTGTGGCGGCTCCACGGCGTCACGTGCTCCGCCAGCACGTACCCGCACGTGGACAGCGCCAGCCCGAACAGCAGCGCCGGAGCCAGGATCTTGAACGAGCCGATGCCGCAGGCCCGCATCGCCGTGACTTCGTTCTCGGCCGACATCCGCCCGTACACGAGCGTGGCGGCCGTCGCCGCCGCCACCAGCAGCGCCCAGGGCGCCACGTGCCCCGCCGCCAGCGGCGCGATCTTCAGGATCAGCGTCAGCCCCAGGCCCTCGAACGCGCGGAAGACCTGGAACGTCGTGCCCAGCAGGCTCACGCCCATCACGGTCGCGAACGTGAAGATGAAATGGACCCAGAGCTCCTTCAGGATGTAGCGCTGCAGGATCACGCGAGCTCCCCCCGCGGCGCGATCTCCGGCGGCGGCTCCTCCGGCTCCTTCCGGACGTCCGCCCGCGGATCCCGGAACTGCAGCCGGTGCAGCTTCGCGTACAGCCCCTTCCGCGCCAGCAGCTCGCCGTGCGTCCCTTCCTCCGCCACCCGCCCGTGATGCAGCACCAGGATCCGGTCCGCCCGCTGGATCGTCGAGAGGCGGTGGGCGATGACGATCGACGTCCGCCCCTCCAGCAGCTTCCGCAGCGCGTCCTGGATCAGCCGCTCCGTGGCGCCGTCGACGCTGGACGTCGCCTCGTCCAGGATCAGGATCCGCGGATCGAAGGCCAGCGCCCGCGCGAACGAGAGCAGCTGGCGCTCGCCCGTCGACAGCGTCGCGCCGCGCTCTTCCAGCCGCGTCGCGTAGCCTTCCGGCAGCCGGCGGATGAAGGCGTCGGCGTGGACGGCCTTCGCCGCGACCTCGAGCCGCTCGCGGGTCAGGGCGCCCTCGCCCAGCCGCAGATTGTCCTCCACGCTGCCGGCGAAGAGGAAGACGTCCTGCAGGACCAGCCCCATCTGCCGCCGCAGCGTGCCGAGGGCGTAGTCCCCGACGTCGCGGCCGTCGATCTTCACGGCTCCGGACGTCGGGTCGTAAAACCGCTGCAGCAGGCTGATGATCGTGGTCTTGCCCGCGCCGGTGAGGCCGACGACGGCCAAGGTCGTCCCGGGCGCGGCGCGGAAGGAGACGTCGCGCAGCACGGGGGTCTTGCCGTCGTAGCTGAACGAGACGTTCTCGAAGGCGACCTCGCCGCGGAGGGGCGGGGCGGGCAGGGCGCCGGGGCGGTCGTCCTCGCGCGGCGGGGTGTCGAGGATCCCGAACACGCGCTCGGCGGAGGCCATGGCGGCCTGCAGGATGTTGTACTTTTCGGCCAGCTCGCGGACCGGGCCGAAGAACTTGGCGGTGAGAGCCCAGAACGTGATGAAGTCGCCGAAGCTCAGGCTTCCCTCGAGGATGCTCAGCCCGCCGTAGCCCACCAGCACCGCCACCGCGATCCAGGACAGCGCCTCGATGACCGGGTAGAAGATCGCGTACGACACCAGCGCGCCGACCGCGCTGTCGCGATGCTCGGCGTTCAGCGTCCGGAACTTCTCCAGGCAGGACGTCTCGCGTCCGAAGGTCTGGATCGTCCGCATCCCGTGGACGCTCTCGTTCAGGTAGCCGTTGAGGCGGGCGATCCGCCGCCGCATCTCGCGGTAGCGCTCCCGCGCCGTGCGCCGGAACGCCCAGAGCGACAGCAGCACCAGCGGCGTGATCGACATCGTCACGAGCGCCAGGGGCGCGTTCGTCCGGAACATCATCGCGACCGCGCCGATGAGCAGGAGGACGTCGGCCGCCACCTCCACCAGACCCGCCGTGAAGAGCTCGTTCAGGTTCTCGACGTCGTTGGTGGTCCGCACCACCAGGCGCCCCACGCGGTTCCGGTCGTAAAAGGCCACGGGGAGCCGCTGGAGGTGGGCGAAGAGGCGCACGCGGAGGTCGAGGATGATCCGCTGGCCCGCCGTGCTCATGCACACCGAATAGGCGTATTCCGCCAGGCCCGTCAGCAGGATCGCGCCGAGGAACAGGGCCGAGAAGCTCAGCAGGCCGCTCAGGTCGCCCAGGCGCAGCGGGCCGTCGATCGCCCGCCCCAGGATCACCGGGCCGGCCAGGTCGGCCGCGACGCGCACGACCAGGAGGGCGACGGCCCCCAGCGCGAGCGCGCGGTGCGGGCGCACGAAGCCCAGGAAGCGCCGCATCAGGCGGGAGTCGTAGTCCCGGCCCTGGGCTTCCTCCTCGGCGTAGTCGGCGGCGCTCATGCCCCGGCCAGCTCCTCCGCGAGCTTCTGGCCCTCCCAGAGCTCCGCGTAGACGCCCCCGGCCGCCACGAGCGCGTCGTGCCGGCCCCGCTCGACCAGGCGGCCGCCGTCGAGCACCAGGATGAGGTCGGCGTCGACGACCATCGACAGCCGGTGCGTGACGATCAGGGTGGTGCGGCCGGCGGCGAACGTCCGCAGCCGCGCGCGGATCTCATCCTCCGTGTCCGCGTCGACGCTCGACAGGGCGTCGTCGAGCGCGAGGATCCGGGCGTCGCGCGCGATCGCGCGGGCCAGGGCGGCGCGCTGCTTCTGGCCGCCCGACAGCGTGACGCCGCGCTCGCCGATGACCTGCTCCAGCCCGGCCGGGAATTTCTCGAGGTCGGCGCTGAGCCGCGAGATCTCCGCCGCCTTCCGGATCTCCTCGTCCGAGGCGGCGCCGGAGACCGCGCCGAACGCGATGTTCTCCCGCAGGGGCGCGGAGAAGAGGAAGAGGTCCTGGGGCACGGCGCCGATCGCCGCGCGGAGGTCGCGCAGCGGGATCGTGTTGACGTCGCGCCCGCCCACGAAGAGCGCCCCGTCCGGCACGCGGTAGAGGCGGAGGAGCAGGTGGAGGAGGGTCGACTTCCCCGCGCCCGTCTTGCCCACGATCGCGACCCGCTCGCCGGCCTCGATCCGGAAGGAGACGTCCCGCAGGGCGGGCGGCCGGTCGGGGGCGTAGGAGAACGTCAGGTTCCGCGCCTCGATCGCGCCGTCGGGCGGGGGGCCGGCGACGGCCTTCGCGTCGTCGACGTCCGGGGCGGCGTCGAGGATGTCGACGAGCCGCGCCATGCAGGCCACGCCGCGCTGGACGACGCCGACGACCCAGCCGATGGCGATCATGGGCCAGACGAGGGTGAGCTGGTTGATGAGGAAGAACGTGAGCTCGCCTTTATTGAACGGGCCGAACGGCCCGGCGATCATGTCCTTGCCGCCGACGTAGAGGGTGACGAGGAGCCCGCCTTCGATGAGGATGAGGGTCGCGCCCCACCAGAACGCGCGGAGGCGGGCGAGGCGGAGGCTGCGCTGGAGATACTCCTCGGAGGCCCCGCGGAAGCGCTCGATCTCCCGCTCCTCCTGGGCGAAGGCCCGGACGACCCGGGTCCCGCTGAAGTTCTCCTGCGCGCGGGTCGAGAGCGTCCCCAGCTGGTCCTGGACGGCGAGCGACAGCGTGTGCATGCGCCCGCCGGTGTACGCCATGATGATTCCGATCAGGCCCAGGGGGATCAGGCAGAGCGACGCGAGGACGGGCTGCTTGCCGAAGAGGACCACGACGGTGGCGCCGAGCAGCAGGCCGGTCGAGGCGAGGGCCATCAGGCCGAAGCCGATGGTGACCCGCACGCCCTCGATGTCGTTGATGATGCGGGAGGTGATCTCGCCCGTCGGATGGGTGTCGAACCAGCGGGCCGACAGCGTCTCCAGGCGGGCGTACATCGTGTCGCGCATGTCCGCCTCGATGTGCCGGGCGGCCCGGAGCAGGGTGAAGCGGCCGAGCGAGAGCAGGGCCGCCCGGCCCAGCGCGAGCGCCGCGATCATGCCGGCGAGCTTCAGGAGCCCGGCTTTCGTCGGCTGATGGTCCAGCTGGTTGATCGCCGCCTCGACGATGAAGGGCACGCGGATGCCCAGGACGGTGGCGGCGACGACCAGGACCAGCCCCCAGACATACGCGGCCCGATGGCGGCGCAGGTAGGGGAGCAGGCGGCTCAGATGCCTCATTTAAGGGAGGCATTCTAGCAGAAAACAAGGGCGCGCTAGGCCGCGGGCGCCTCGGAGGCGGGGAAAAGCAGGCCCGCGAACCCTCCCGGCCAGATGAGCACCATGTCGAAGGGCTCGGTCCAGTAAACCTCGATGAGCTGAACCCGATTCCGGTCCGGGAGAATCAAGACGTTTTCAGGGTGGTTGACGTCGACCTGCCGGCCGCTCACGAGCTCGATCTTGAAGGGCTTGAAGGGCTTCGCGTCGATCGCGGCGAAGAGCGCGCTGTAATCCACTGTCATCACCTTACCTTCCAGGAAACGGCAGAGCAAGCCGCGGGCCATGGCTCCTCCTCGCGGACCGGGGCGAAAACGGCAACGGCGGTGTGTAAGCGTTACGAAACGCAACGCGAGAAACTTGGCCCGGCGGACCGCGAGCGTCACGCCGCGATGGCGTCTCGTTCCTCGCGGCCCGGACTTATCTGTTCTCCGCCGACCGGGGGGGCGGGATGGATCGCAGCAGGCCCAGGGTCGCCCAGGCGCTTCCGAGGTAGTCCAGAGGCGCGTTGATCTTGTTCGGCTTCCCTCCCGGATGGGCTCGAGGCATCATCGGCCAGGTGCCGTCCGGCCGCTGAGCGGCGACCAGGAAGGACACCGCGCGCTGAATCTCGGGACGATCGCGGTCCGCTCCCGCCACGCCAAGCGCGTACAGCGCCTGCCCGGTCGCGTAGGCGTCGCTGGAGAGCCCCTTCAGCTGGCTCCATCCGCCGTCGCCGTTCTGCCTCGCCATCACCTGGTCGATCTCGGGTTGGAGCTCCGTCGAGGGCCGGTCCGGCCGGAGCCGCACGAACAGACGGAGCACCGCCGCCTGCGTCGTGTCGCCGGGCTTCGTCTTGCCCAGCCAGGCCGTCGCCTTGTCCCGGGCCGGCGCCGTCTTCGGATCGGGGGACCCCAACGCCAAATAGCACAGGAGCGCGACCTCCTCCCGCGACTCGAACAGCGGGGGCCGGGCGACCGCGAGAGGCGGGAAGTACCAGGATCCGTCGGCTTCCTGGGACCGCGCGAAGTACTCCGAAATCCGGGTGAGCTCGTCGCGGGAGACGACCTCCTGTCGCGGCAGCGCCCGGGCCATCATCGCCAGATACGCCGCGCCCAGATGGCCCTTCACCGTATTGGGGCTTTGGTCGCTGGCGGGGATGAATCTTTCCTTGGTCCACGCGGCCAATTCCGCCAGGTTGTTCTCATGGACCTCGTAGCCCTGGAATTTCGCTTCGCTGAGCGCCCAGATCGTCAGGGACCCGTGGTGGCACGTGGCGCACCCGCCCTTCTTGGGGCGCGGGTCTTCTTTCCACCTCAGCGCGTCCTTCTCCAGGAACTCCAGGGTCCGCTCGACCGCCTTCCGGGCGGAAAGCTCGGGCTCCTGCCCGCACGCCAGGCCCGAAAGGAAAACCGCCGCGATCATGTTCTGGAGCATCGCTCCCTCCCTGGAGTCCATAGGCCGGGCGGGGCGACGCGAAGGTGATCCGCCCCGGTTCTTAACGGGCGGATTCGAAATCGTTACACGAGGACTAGCGGTACCCGGTCGCGTCGGCGGGCTTCCCGGGATCCTGGACCTCGCGGAGGTAGCGCCAGGCGTCCGGCCGCGAGCCGTCCAGGTCGGTGAAGCCGTAGACCTGGGCGAGCTGGCCGCTCGAGAGGGACTGGCCGGTCCAGCGCGCGACGTCCGGATCCGCCGCGAGGCTCGCCACCGCGCGGCCCACGTAGCGCGGCGTCTCCGTGATGACGAAGTGCGGCTGGATCTTGGCGGCGTCCCGCCAGTTGGCTTCGGTGACTTTGTAGTTGTCGAGCATCTGCTCCGAGCGCATCCAGCCGGGCGAGACCGCCACCGCGACGCCCCCGTGGGGCTTGAGCTCCTGGGCCTGCGACCAGGCCAGGCGGACGAGCGAGGTCTTGGCGAGGTCGTAGAACAGCGACACCCGGTAGTGCTCCCGGTTGTAGTCGGCCGTGCCGTCCGTCACCTCGACGACCAGCCCGCCCGGATTCCGGATCAGCAGCGGGAGCAGGAAGTGGCTGGTGATGACGTGGGAATCGACGGCCAGCCGCAGCATGCGCAGCCCGCCCTCCAGGGAGTGCTTCCACACGGGCACGTTCCACTGGATCAGGCGGTCTCCGCCCCACGCGTCGTTCACCAGGATGTCGAGCCGCCCGCTCTCCCGCTCGATCCTCTCCGCCAGCGCCTTCACTTGCGCCGGATCGGTGTGGTCGACTTCCACCGCGATGCCGCGGCTCCCCACCCGCTCGGCCGTCTCTTCGATCGTCTCGGGACGGTTCATTTCGGAGCGGCGGGCGCGCGTGGAGCGGCCCGTGACGTAGACCGTCGCCCCGGCCGCGCCCAGCTCGATCGCGATGCCGCGGCCGGCCCCGCGCGTGGCGCCCGCGACCAGCGCGACTTTGCCGGTCAGCATGTCACTCGACGGCGATGAGCGTGCCGGCCCGCGTCGCGACGTAGATCCGGCCGTAGGCCGCGCAGAGGCCGTCGTGCACCGCCGCGACGCCCAGCGGCAGGAGCCGGTCCTCGCCCGCGCGGAGGTCGCCGTTCAGGCCGCAGACGACCAGCGTGCCTCCGGCGAGCAGCACCGCCGCGTCGTCCCCCGTGCCCGTCCGGAGGCCCGCGGCGTCGAACGCCGCCGGCGGCTTCGGGCGCACCATCTTCGTCTGCCGGATGCCGTAGCCCCAGAGGCCGCGCGGGACCTCGAGGCCGTCCGGGGCCTGGTATTTCACGACGTCCCACGCCTCCGTCATCTCGCCCGTCGCGGGAGCGAAGCGCCAGCGCGACATCGCCACGAACGCGCCGTCGCGGACCAGGCAGTCCACCGGCTCGAAGTCGATCCCGACCTTCACCTTCGAGTTCGGCAGCGTGGGGCCGTACCACCTCTTGATGAAGTCGATCGAATCGATGGTCTTCTCCCAGAGGATGTCCCCGGTG
>DASVNH010000140.1:0-2593 GCA_036383955.1 Planctomycetota bacterium
CGTTCGGATTGTGCCGGGCAGCTTCCGAACGGTGTAGTTAAGGCATGATCCTCCTCCTGGCCCTCCTGCAAGACTTCACGGTCGCGAAGGATGTCGCCGTCCCCTTGAAAGACGGCACGAAGCTCGCCACGGACGTCTACCTGCCGAAGGGCGACGGCCCCTTCCCCGCCATCTTCGTCCGCACGCCTTACAACAAGAACGGCGAGAAGGGCAACGCGGAGTACTTCGCCAAGCGCGGCTACGCCTACGTCGCGCAGGACACCCGCGGCCGCTACGGGTCCGACGGCGTGTGGCGCTTCATCGTCGACGACACCGCCGACGGCGCCGAGGCGGCCGCCTGGCTGATCGCCCAGCCCTGGTCCAACGGCAAGTTCGGGATGATCGGGACGTCCTACGTCGGCGGCACCCAGCACGCCATGGCCCTCGCCAAGGCCCCCGGCCTCGCCGCCGCCATCCCCGTCGACGCCGTGAGCAACATGGGCATCCAGAGCATGCGCAACGCCGGCGCCTTCGAGCTCCGCTTCTGGAACTGGACGATCCTCAACTCCGTCAACGGCAGCCAGGCCGCCCGCGATCCGGCGACCAAGGAGCTCCTCAAGGACATGGCCGACAACCGCAAGCACTACCTCCTCAACCTCCCCCTCCGCCAGGGCACCACCCCGCTCAAGCTCGCCCCCGACTACGAGGCGTGGCTCCTCGACGCCATGCGCCACGGCGCCAACGACGCGCACTGGGAGGCGAACAACATCGTCGACTTCCCCGGCCGCTACAAGGACATCCCCGTCTTCCTCGTCGGCGGCTGGTACGACTCCTGGGCGGGCAACACGACGGCCAACTACCGCGCCCTCTCGAAGACTATCAAGGGCCCCGTCCACCTCATCATGGGCCCCTGGATCCACGGCCGCCAGGGCGCGTCCGCCCACGGACAGGTCGACTTCGGAAAAGACGCCGCCATCGCCGATCCGCTCGCCTGGCGCCTCGCCTGGTACGACCGCTGGCTGAAGGGCGTCGACGCCCCCCTCCAGAAGTCGCCCGTCCGCGTCTTCGTCATGGGAAGCGGCGACTGCCGCAAGAGCGCGGAGGGCGTCGACCAGCACGGCGGCGTGTGGCGCGACGAACAGGAATGGCCCCTCGCCCGCGCGAAGCTCACGCCCTACTACCTGGGCAAAGGCGGCACGCTCGGCACCGGGACGTCGAGCGGCTCGACCTCCTTCGTCTTCGACCCGAAAAATCCCGTCCCCACCGTGGGCGGCTGCGTCTCGTCGAACGACGGCATCATGCTCCAGGGCGCGTGGGACCAGCGCGGCGGGCCGCACATCTGGAATTCGCCGGAGCCCCTGCCCCTCTCGGCGCGCAACGACGTCCTGGTCTTCCAGACCGCGCCGCTCGCGGAGGACGTCGAAGTCACCGGCGAGCTCGACGTGAAGCTCTGGATCTCCAGCACGGCCCCCGACACGGACTTCACCGCGAAGCTCGTCGACGTCCATCCCCGCGGCTTCGACATGAACGTCACGGACGGCATCCTCCGCTGCCGCTTCCGCGACTCGCTGAAGGAAGAGAAACTCATGACGCCCGGCCAGATCTACCCGGTCACGATCCGGCTCTATCCGACGTCCAACGTCTTCAAGAAGGGCCACCGGATCCGGGTCGACGTCTCGAGCAGCAACTTCCCCCGTTTCGACGTGAACCCCAACACCGGCGAGCCGCTCAACGACCACCGCCGCTGGTCCCACGCGGTCAACACCGTCCATCACGACCCCGACCGCCCCTCCCAGATCCTGCTGCCCATCGTCAGGTAGCCCGAGCGGGCAAAAAAGGCGCCCGGCACATTTGCGCCCCAAGTTGATCTAATCAAGGGAAGATGGCACGCCTCCGGAAGTGGAGTCTCCGCGTCGCCGCCGGGCTGGCGGGGGGGCTCCTGCTGCTCTACCTCCTCCGCTGGCCCCTCCTGGGCGGCGTCGTCCGCGGCCGGCTCGAGCAGGCCGTCGCCCGGCACCTCAAAGGCGAGCTGCGGGAGGCCCGCTTCTCCGGCAGCCTCCTGAGCTCGGCGACCGCCGAGGACGTCGTCATCGACGCCCCCTACGGCCAGCTCCGCGCCCGCCGCGTCAGCGCCCGCTACGGCTTCCTCGGCCTCGGACGTCCCGAGATCGAGCTCGAAGGCGTCCGGGCGGCCTTCATCGACCCGGAACCGGGCAAGCCGCCCGACCGCCCCAAGACCGTCCGCGTCGCCGAGAAGATCGTCCGGACGCTGAAGTTCGACGGCCGCCTGGCGCTGCGCGACGGCGAAGTCCTCCTCCCCAACGGCGAGCGGATCACCGTCGAGGAGGCGGAGGTCGACGGCACGCGCCTGCGCGCCCGCGGCCGCCTGCCCGGCTTCGGGGAGGTCGTGGCCTCGCGCGACGGCGGGGTCGTCGAGGGCCGCGCGACGGACGGCCCCCTGCGCCGGGCCCGCCTGGAGGGCGGGCGCTACAGCGCCACGATCGAAGGGCACGACGTCGAGGGGACCGTGAAGCTGGAGTATGGGCCCGACGACTTCCTCCGGCGCGGCGAGGCAAGTGTTGACGTTCTGATTCGGTCATTTCGTCAACGCGTT
>DASVNH010000141.1:0-7975 GCA_036383955.1 Planctomycetota bacterium
GCCCTGCTCGTCGCCGCGATCGCGAGAAGCTAGGGACCGGCGGCGGGTCCGGGAGGATCGTTCAGCCTGAGAGGCGCGTCCTGCCCGCGCGGGCCTCCGCGTCGTCCGGCGCGAGCGCGAGGGCGGCGTCGTAGTCGGCGAGGGCCTCCGCTTTCCGGCCCGCGCCCTCGTGGGCCAAGGCGCGGAGCCGGAGCGCGACGCTCCGGACCTTGGACCACTTCGGATCGGAGAGAGTTCCCAGCGTCGCGCTCAGGCCTCTGGCCGCGTCGTCCCAGCGACGGGCCTCCAGCGCCTTGACGTTGACGTAGATCCCCGCCTTGGCCGCGCCGCCGATCATCGCGTCCTTCGGGTCGGTCGACCCGAACTCCAGCGGAATGCCCAGGCGCTCCAGAGCGCCCATCATGTCGTGGTCGGAGTCGCGGCCCGGCGGCGGCGTGCTCGGCGCCACGATCGGGCGCGGCCAGCCGATCCAGAGCAGGAATAGGACCGCCGCGACGGCGAGGATCGCCACGACCGTCGAGCCCGCCCGCCAGCCAAGATAGCCGCCCGCGCCGATCGCCGCCGCGATCAGCCAGGCCAGGACCGTGCAACCGTACTCGTAGCGCGGCTTCGTCCCCCCGAAGAAGCCGCCGATGTCGAAGAGGAACTTGCGGCCCGCCCCGCACTTGGCGCAGACCGCGTCGATCTCGTCGTAGCGCTTGCCCGTGACGGGATCCTGGAGCAGCGTCTGCCCCCGCCCCGCGAAGGGGCCGCCGCAGGCGCAGGCCGTCGCCCGCACATGCGCGTACTCGGCCGCCGCGCTCGGCACCTGGATCGCCTGGCTGAAGTCGCCCATCGCGCCGTACTGTACTCCATGACGGGCCGGGAGAGGGGGTCGCGGCTTGGGGAGGTCGATCCAGGGCGCCCCCCTTCCACGCGAAGCGGAAGGGGGGCCAAATCGCTACTTTTCGGAGGCCTTCTTCTTCTCGTAGTTGGCTTTCATTTCTTTCTTGAGGACCGCCCACTCTTCCTTGGCCTTGGCGACTTCGGCCTTCCAGGCCGCCAGCTCGGCCTCGCTGACCTGGCTGGCGCCGCTGACGGCCTTCATGCTCTTGACCGCTTCCATCTTCTTCATGTCCGCCGCCTTGCCGAGATCCTTCTCGGACAGGACGAACGAGGCTTCGCGGCCCTCCTTGACGGCGAAGCCGCTGATCTCCGTCACCGCGCCCGGCAGCTTGACGCCGAGCTTCATCTCGAAGCCGGCCAGCAGCTGCTTGAGCATGGCTTCCATCTGCGCCTTGGCCTCCGGCGGGGCGTCGTCGGCGCCGCCGAGCGGCCCGGCCGCGTCGCCGGCTCCCTTGCCGAAGAGCTCGAAGACGAAGCCGTCCCCCTGCTTGCTGAACTTGCCGTCGAACATCGTCTGCGCGTCGTCGCCCTCGCCCTGCTTGATCGCGACCTTGTTGAAGTCCTCGAAGTAGGCCGAGAACGTGAGGTAGGTCCAGCCGTCCTTCTTTTCCTCTTTCGGCCGCGTCATCGCCACGATGCCCGGCATCTCCTTGCCCATCTTGTCCGGGTCCTCGGACATCATCTCCTGCAGGGTGATGCCCCCGCCCTCGCCGACCGGCGCCGCCGGGTTCGGCTTCGTCGCGATCGTCAGTTGCATCTTGCCCGAGCCGTCGGGCATCAGCGTGAACTCCTGCTTGAACTTCAGGCAGCCCCCCAGCGCGCAGGCGAGGGCCAGGACCGCGGGCAGCAGACGCTTCATCTTCATCCTCCCTTGAGTCGAAGAATAGTAACCGGACGAGGAGCGGAACGGGAAGACCCCGCGGAACCTTTACGCCAGGGCGCGCGCCCGGGCCGTCGAGCCGTTCCGGAAGGCCCATTATTGATGTGACCCGGAGGCCGGAATGTCGTACACTGAGGGTGAAGTGAGAACTCCATGAAGTACATCCGACGCCCGTCCTCGGAGGCCCCCCCGACCTCCTCCCCGGCCGAGGTCCAGATCCGCATTCCCTGCGCCGGCCGGAAGGCCGACGCCGTCCTGGCCGACCTCATCCGCGGCCTGACCGAGGCCCACGTCCAGGGCCGCGATCCCCTCGTCGTCCTCGAGGACCTGGGCCTCCTCCAGGACTCGGTGATGACCCTGATCAAGGGCATCTCCCGCGGGCTCGTCGACTACCCGCGCAACGTCACCTTCTGGGAGGCCTCCGGCTTCACCGAGGCCTTCCTGAGCGTGATGGAAGTCGCGCCCGACGACGACCGCGGCTACCCCAAGCCCGGGTAGCTCTTCGGGCCGGCGGCGGCGGGACCCGCCCGCAGCGCGATGACCTTGCAGGTCACCGCCGGGACCGGGCGCCATTCCTCGAGCTTGCCGATCTCCAGGTTGCCGCTGTTGCGGATGATGATCTCGGTGCGCAGCTTGATCATCCCCGGGCCGCCCAGCACGATCACCGCGTCCCAGTCCGTGTGGTCGTCGATCCCCAGGCCGGTCTTCTCGCAGGCCTCGTTCACGGCCGACGCGACGGGCTTGTCGTAATTGCCGATCACCGGGACGTCGCCCATCCAGATGGCGAAGTCGTACGGGCCGCCGAAGTCCCAGCCGATCCGGTTGCGCAGGCCCTCGATCAGCACGGTCTTGCCGCTGGAGCTCCGGGGGTCGACGTCCTTCTCGGCCTCGATGCCCGCGAGGATCCGGGGCCAGGCCTTGGCCGCGACGGCCGACAGCTCGTCGTACTTCGCCTGGCGCGCCTTGCGGTCCGCCTCGATCTCCTTCTCCCAGCGCTCGGCGAGCTTCTTCGCCCGCGCGACGTTCGCGTCCTTCTTCGGCGTGCCTTCGAAGTCGCCGCCCGCCTGGCCCGCCAGGTGGTGGGGCTTCTCCAGGTCGAAGCGATTCGACGGCCTCGGCCCCTTCTCCAGCTTCGCCACGACGGCGTTGAACGCGGCGTCCAGCTTGGCGATCGCCGCCTCGCGCTCCTTCGTCGCGTCCGCGATCAGCGCCTGGATCGGCTTGTCGCCCTTGTGGGCTTTCCCGATCTGGACGATCTCCTTGTCGCTCAGGAACCAGCTCAGGCGCCGGACGGCGAGCGCCGTCTTGGGCAGCTCGTAGCCGTCGCCCGGCTTCTCCTCTTCCCAGCCCTGGATGTCCTTCTGATTGAGCTCGACGGCCTGCTTGACCCGCTCGTGCGCCTGGTCGCGGTCCAGCTTGGCGACGGCCTCCGCGATCACGTCGTCGACGGCCCCGATGCGCTTCTCGATCTTCTTCACGTCCGCGTCGTCCTTCGGGATCTCGAAGAGCGATCCGCGCACGCGGGACTTGAGGGCGTCGAGATCCCCCATGACCTGCCACGCCTGCCGCGAGCCGTCGAAGATCGGCTTCTTCACGCGCGCCTCGAGCTCCTCGAGGATCGGCGTCGCGCGGTCCAGGCCGTCCTTCTTGGTCGCCGCCGCGAGGAGGCCCTCCACGCGCTGGATCTCGGACTTGAAGCGCTCGATCGACGCGGCGCTCAGCAGCTGCTTGGCGTCGTCGCGCTCGATCCGCTCGGCCGCGTTCCGGAGCATGCTCTCGGCCTGGCGGCGGTTGTGGCTGATGTCGCTCTCGCCGTTGCGGAGGAAACGGCCGATGAAGTCCTCGAGGGTCCTCACCCGGTCCTCGCGCAGGGCCGCGTCGACCTTCTCCCGCAGCGCGTCCACCTGCGCCTGGAGCTTCGCGAGGGTCTCCGGCGACAGGTTCTGTTTGACCTCGTCGGACTCCAGCTTCGAAGCGGCGCGATCGATGCCCGACCGCGCCTGCGACGGATTGTTCTCGTCGGCGGCGAAGCGCAGGGTCCGTTCGATGTCCCTCTCGAGAGCCTTCGCCCGCTCGTTCTCGACGGGCGCGGGCGCGGCCTTGGGCGCCGGCGTCGCGGCCGCGGGGGCCGCCGACGGCTTCGGCGCCGCGGACGCGGCCGCCGCCGGCTTCTTCGACTTGGCTTGCAGGGCGTCGATCTCCGCCTGGAAGACCGCGACCGCCTGGGGCGTCAGGACGTCTTCGCCTCCGCCAGGCGCGCGATGATCTTCGGGAGCTTCGGGCTCTCGTCGTAGCCGCTCTTCAGGTCGTCGGCCGCCGCGCCCAGGTCGCGCTTGAGCTCCCGCTCGAAGGCGGCCGCTTTGTCCGCGCGGAGGGCCTGGTTCATCTTCTCGCGCAGCGCCGCGACTTCCGCGGCGATCGCGGCGTCCGGCGCGCTCCGCAGCGCGGCTTCAACCGCTTGCAGCTTCGGCTCCAGCTGGTCCCAGCGCTTGTCGTCGGCCGTCATCTTGGCCGCGCGGAGCTCGCGCTTCGCCTTTTCGGCGTCCGCGGAGGACGTCGCGGCGGCCGCCGGCTTCGGCGGCGGCGGCGGGGCGCCCTTCTTCGACTTGGCTTGCAGCGCGTCGATCTCCGCCTGGAAGGCCGCGACCGCCTGGGGCGTCAGGACGTCCTTCGCCTCCGCGAGGCGGGCGATGATTTTCGGGAGCTTCGGGCTCTCGTCGTAGCCGCTCTTCAGGTCGTCGGCCGCCGCGCCCAGGTCCCGCTTGAGCTCCCGCTCGAAGGCGGCCGCCTTGTCCGCGCGGAGGGCCTGGTTCATCTTCTCGCGCAGCGCCGCGACTTCCGCGGCGATCCCGGCGTCCGGCGCGCTCTTCAGGGCGGCCTCAACCGCCTGCAGCTTCGCTTCGAGCTGGTCCCAGCGCTTGTCGTCGGCCGTCATCTTGGCCGCGCGGAGCTCGCGCTTCGCCTTCTCGAGGTCGGCGGAGTCCGCGGCGGACGTCGCGGCCGGCTTCGGCGGCGGCGGCGGAGCGCCCTTCTTCGACTTCCCCTGGAGCGTCGCGATTTCGGCCTGGAAGGCCGCGACCGTCTCCGGCGACAGGACGTCCTTCGCCTCCGCCGACTCCAGGCGGGCGATGACCTTCGGGACCCGCGGGCTCTCGTCGTAGCCGCTCTTGAGGTCGTCGGCCGCCGCGCTCAGGTCGCGCTTGATCTCGCGCTCGATCCGGCCCGCCTTCTCTTCGCGGAGGCCCTTGAGCATCTTTTCGCGCATCGCCGCGACCTCGGCGGCGACGGGCGCCTTTTCGGCGTCGGGCACGCCCACCAGCGCGGCCTCGATCGCCTGGAGCTTCGGTTCCAGCTGGTCCCAGCGCTTGTCGTCCGCCGTGGACTTGGCGTAGCGGATCTCGCGCTTGGCTTTCTCGATGTCGCCGGCCATGGTGCCTCCCTCGCCGCTTCCTGGCTCCCGGATTCGGGTTCCTGGCTTCCCGCTTCCGGCTTCTCCCGGATTCTGGATTCCCGCTTCCGGCTTCCCCCGGATTCTGGATTCCGGATTCTGGATTCCGTTTACGGGCTCTTCGGGTCCTTCGGCGCTTCGAGCAGCCCCATGCCTTCGAAGGCGGCGGGGGCGAGAAGCCCGCTCTTGACGTAGACGAACAGCTTGTCGCGGCTGTCGGTGATGTCGAGGTTGCGCATGGTGAGCTGGCCGATGCGGTCCTGGGGGGTGAACTCGCCCTTCCCGCTCTCCATGGTCAGCCGCTCGGGCTTGTAGGTGAGGTTGGGGCTGGAGGTGTCGAGGATCGTGTAGTCGTTGCCGCGGCGCAGCTCGAGCGTGACCTCGCCGGTGATCGCGCGCGCCACCCAGCGCTGCAGGGTCTCGCGGAGCATGAGCGACTGGGGGTCGAACCAGCGGCCTTCGTAGAGCAGGCGGCCCAGGCGACGTCCCATGTCGCGGTACTGCTCGATCGTCCCCTCGTTGTGGATGCCGGTGATCAGGCGCTCGTAGGCGATGAAGAGCAGCGCCATGCCGGGCGCCTCGTAGATCCCGCGGCTCTTCGCCTCGATGATGCGGTTCTCGATCTGGTCCGACATCCCCAGCCCGTGCCGCCCGCCGATGGCGTTGGCTTCGAGCACCAGGGCGACCGGATCCTCGAAGCTCTTGCCGTTGAGCGAGACCGGGACGCCTTCGCGGAAGGACACCTTCACGGACTCCGGCTTCACCGCGACCTCGTCGCGCCAGAAGGCGACGCCCATGATCGGCTCGACGATCTTGATGCCCTTGTTGAGGAACTCCAGGTCCTTGGCCTCGTGCGTCGCGCCCCAGATGTTGGAGTCGGTCGAGTAGGCCTTCTCCTTGCTCATCTTGTACTTCAGGTTGGCCTTCTGGAGCATCTCCGACATCTCCTTGCGGCCGCCGAGCTCCTTGACGAACTGCGCGTCGAGCCAGGGCTTGTAGATCCGCAGGGCCGGATTGACCATGAGGCCGTAGCGGTAGAACCGCTCGATGTCGTTGCCCTTGTAGGTGCTGCCGTCGCCCCAGACGTGGCAGTTGTCCTCCTTCATGGCGCCGACCAGCATGGTGCCGGTGACGGCGCGGCCCAGCGGGGTGGTGTTGAAGTACGGCACGCCCGCCGTGGTGATGTGGAAGGCGCCGCACTGGAGCGCGGCGAAGCCCTCGAGGACCAGCTGGCGGCGGCAGTCGAGCAGCCGGGCCTTCTCCGCCCCGTACTCCATCGCGCGCCGGGGGATGTCGTCGTAATCCGGCTCGTCCGGCTGTCCCAGGTTGGCGGTGTAGCAGTAGGGCACGGCGCCCTTCTGGCGCATCCAGTAGATCGCGGCGCTCGTGTCGAGGCCGCCCGAGAAGGCGATGCCGACGGGTTCGCCGACGGGCAGAGCCTGAAGGATCTTGCTCATGTCTTTTCCCCGAAGCGGAGGAAGTGTAGCAAAGCGGGCGCGGGAAAAGAACCGAGCGGTGAAATGCTTTGAGATCCCGCTGAAATCCCAGTAGGCTGAATCCTCCCCTCATGACGACGCGGAGCCCCGACCTCCTCCAGCACCGCGCCTACGCGGAGATCAAGACCCTCATCCAGGACGGGACGTTCCCCGCCGGCTCCTTCCTCTCCGAGCGGCAGCTCGCCGGCCGGCTGAGGATGTCCAAGACCCCCGTCAAGAACGCCCTCGTCCGCCTCGAGACCGAGGGCTTCGTGGCCGTCTCCCCCCAGCAGGGCATCGTCGTCCGCGAACTGTCGGTGCGGGAGGTGGTCGACATCCTGGACATCCGCATGGCCCTGGAGCCCTACGTCTGCCGGCGGGTGGCCGGAACGCTGACGGAGGACCAGGGCGCCGCGCTCAAGGCCAACGTCAAGGCGCAGGAGGCGGCCGCGCGGGCCGGCGACACCGTCGAGCTGACGCGGCTGGACGCGGACTTCCACGTCCTCCTCTGCTCGTTCTCGGGAAACGCGGAGATCGCCCGCGTCATGACCCGCTTGCGCGACAAGCTCCACCGCGTCATCCTGCGGGTCATGGCCCACGTGCCCGGACGCCCCGCCTCGGCCGCCGCCGAGCACGGGGCCATCGCCGACGCCCTCGTCAAAGGCAAGGGGGAGCGGGCGGCGGCGCTCATGGAATCGCACCTCGAGTTCGGAAAGCGTTCGCTGCTGTCGCGATGAAGACGCTGCGCGCGGGTCCGGTCTCCCTCCTCTTCGAGGAGGCCTACGGCAGCGTCCGCCGCCTCTCCGTCGCCGGCCACGAAGCCGTGCGCCGGATCTACGTGGCCGTGCGCGACCGGGAGTGGAACACCCTCCCCGCCCAGGTCTGGAACGTCCAGGTGCGGGCCGACCCGGACTCCTTCGAGGTGAGCTACCTCGCCCGCTGCGCGAAGGGCGACATCGACTTCGCCTGGAAGGCCGTCATCACCGGCGACGCCAAAGGCACGGTCTCGTTCCGGATGTCGGGGCAGGCCCGGTCCGACTTCTACCGCAACCGCGCCGGATTCTGCGTCCTCCATCCGCGGGCCTGCGCCGGGCTGCCCGCCTCCGTGGAATCGGCCGACGGCGGCCTCCGCCGCGGAAACTTCCCGCGCTACATCTACCCCAACCCGCCCTTCACGAACTTCAACAAGATCTGGTACGCGCCCGCGCCCGGCCTCAAGCTCCGCGTCACCCTCGAGGGCGACGCCTTCGAGATGGAGGACCAGCGCAACTGGTCCGACGCCTCCTA
>DASVNH010000142.1:0-16593 GCA_036383955.1 Planctomycetota bacterium
CTCGAGACGCAGTTCCGGCAGTGGCGGCGCCCCGGCTTCTGGCTGAACAAGATCCGCGGGAACATGCGCCGCGACCGGCGCGTGAACCGCGCGCTCCGCAAGGACGGCTGGCGGGTCCTGCGCGTCTGGGAAAGCCAGGTCCTCAAGGACGTCGAGCGCTGCGCCCGGCGGGTCCATCAGGCGGTGACCCGTGAACAGCGTTGAGCTCTTCGCCGGGGCCGGCGGCCTCGCCCTCGGCGTCGCCCGGGCCGGCTTCAAGCACCTCCTCGTGTCCGAGTGGGACAAGGAAGCCTGCGACACCCTCCGCCGCAACGCCGCCCGCGTCCCGGAGATGGCCGGCTGGCCGGTCGTGGAAGGCGACGTGCGTTCGCTCGACTACCGTCCGCTGCGCGACCGCGTCGACCTCCTGGCCGGCGGCCCGCCCTGCCAGCCCTTCTCGCTCGGCGGCAAGCACGGCGGCGAGGGCGACGCGCGCAACCTGTTCCCCGAGGCCATCCGGGCCGTGCGCGAGCTCCGTCCCAAGGCCGTCCTCTTCGAGAACGTGAAGGGCCTTCTCCGCTCGAGCTTCCGTCCCTATCTCGACTACATCCGCGACTGGCTCCGACGTCCCGGGCTCACGCCCAAGGAAGGGGAATCCTGGGAGGCGCACCACGCGCGGCTCCGGGAGTCGAAGGAGGTCGAGTACGACGTCCATTCGCAGCTCGTGGACAGCGCGAACTACGGGGTGCCGCAATCGCGGCAGCGGGTGCTCATGGTCGCCTTCCGGTCCGACTTGAAGGCCTCCTGGTCGACGCCTCCCGCGACGGCCGGCGAAGACGCGCTCTTCCACGCGCAGTGGATCAGCAAGCGCTATTGGAAGGAGGTCGGCGCCTCCGTCCCGCGGCCGCCCGTCGAGGTGAAGGAGAGGCTCGCGCGCGAGGGCCTCCCGCTCTTTCCGCCCGCTCTGGAGCGCTGGCGCACGGTGCGCGACGCCCTCCGGGGCCTGCCGAAGCCGCGCACGGGCATGGACGCCGAGATCGCCAACCACGTCCTGATTTCCGGCGCGCGCGCCTATCCGGGCCACACGGGCAGCGAGCTGGACCTGCCGGCCAAGACGCTGAAGGCGGGCGACCACGGCGTGCCGGGCGGGGAGAACATGCTGCGGCTGGGCGGCGGGAGGGTCCGCTACTTCACGGTGCGCGAATCCGCCCGCCTGCAGACCTTTCCGGACGCGTTCACCTTCCACAGCGCGTGGGGGGAGTCGATGCGCCAGCTGGGCAACGCGGTGCCCGTCACGCTGGCGGAAGTCTTCGCGACGGCGATCCGCGACCGCCTGGCCCGGGCCGGATCCCCGCGGAAGCGCGACGCCGCGGCGGTCTGATCTCCCCCCGGGGGCACCTACTCGAGATTGGCGTGACGACGTCCCAGCCGGCGGCCGGGGATGCGGAGCTCGTGCATCGCGGTGAGGACCACCGAGTCGAGATACAGGAAGAGGGTCTGCTCGAAGAGCGAGCGCGCGGGCTGGCGCGTGCCCTTGCCCCCCAGCGGCGCGGGGATCAGGATCACCAGATGCGAGAGCTTCGCGAGCGGCGAACGCGGGCTAGCCGTCAGCGACACGACCCGGGCGCCGATCTTCCGCGCCTTGCGCGCCATGTAGAGCGGCAGCAGCGTCGTGCCCGTGCCCGAGCAGGCCACCAGGAGGTCGGCCCGGCGGATCGCCGGCGCCGTCACTTCCTGCGCGAGATGGACGTCGAAGCCCAGGTGCATCAGCCGCTGGCCGAAGGCGTGCACGACCAGGCCGCTGCGGCCCACGCCCGTGATGTAGACCGTGCGGCGGCGCACGCGGTCGAGCTCCCGGCAGAACTCCCGGGACGCCGCTTCGCTGACCTGGGCCAGGCTTCGGCTCACCTCGCCGAGCACGATATCGCGGTAGGCCTTCATTCCAGGACGAGCCGGCAGGCGTCGTAGGTGGGGCCTTCGACGCAGATCCGCGAGTAGCGCCAGCCTTCCGGGGTGTCGTCGACGACCTTCGTCACGCACGCGCCGCACGCGCCCAGCGCGCAGCCCATGTGGCGCTCCATCGAGGCCTCGCAGGCGAGCCCCGCGCGGCGGGTGATCTTCATCACCGCCGCCATCATGCGGTCCGGCCCGCACGTGTAGACCTGCGTGTCCTTCGGGTCGAGCTCCCCCAGCCGGTCCTCGAGCAGCTTCGTGACCAGGCCCTTCGTGCCGCGCGAGCCGTCCTCGGTGGCGGCGACGGCCTCCACGCCCACGCCCGGGAAGTCGTCGATCCCGTACAGCATCGACTCCGTGCGCCCGCCGAAGAGGAGGACCATGCGCGGATGCATCCCGCGCGCGCGGGCCTGCTTGGCGAGGGCGTAGAACGGCACGATGCCGACGCCGCCCGCGACAAACACCCAGGTTTTCGCGGCCGGCTTGGGCGTGAAGCCGATGCCGACGGGGCCGAGGTAGCCGACGACGTCCCCCGGCTTCCGCGTCTCGAGGAGGCGCGTGCCCTTGCCCACCACGGTGTAGAGGAGGTCGACGTGCGTCCGCCGCTCGCCGTGGGGCCGCACGTCCCAGTAGCTGAACGGGCGGCGGAGGAGGGGGTCGGTGCGGCCCGGCTCGACCAGGACATGGGCGAACTGGCCGGCTTCGACGGCGTCGCGGTTGGGGACGTCGAGGGTGAGCATCCAGGCCGCGCCGCGGCGTTCCTGGCGGACGACGGTCGCGTCTCCGTTCCAGAGGGGCATCGCGCGGGATTGTAGCAGAACCGCCAGGGTTTGACACCCGGAGACCCGCATGCTATCACGGGACCCGCATGAAGCCCCTTGAGCTGGCGAAGGCGATCGCGGTGCGCGCCGGGGATTACCTGAAGCGCGAGCAGTCGCGCCCCCGGTCGATCCAGTACAAGGGCGCCGGCAAGGGCAATCTCGTCACCGACATGGACCACGCGTCGGAAGCGATGATCGTCAAGGCCCTGCGCCGCGAGTTTCCGGACCACGCGGTGGTCGCGGAAGAGCGCGGGCACGAGGGGAAGTCGGACTACCGCTGGTTCATCGACCCGATCGACGGCACGACGAACTACGCGCACGGCTTTCCGATCTGGACGGTGACGCTGGCCCTGGAGGTCCGCGGCCGTCTCGAGGTCGGCGTGACCTACGCGCCCTGCCTGGGCGAGCTCTTCTGGGCGGAGCGGGGCAAGGGCGCCTTCCGCAACGGGAAGCGCATCCGCGTGACGCCCTGCGCGACGGTGGAGCAGGCCCTCCTCTGCACCGGCTTCTCCTACGATCTCGAGGTGCGCCGGATCAACCTGAAGTACTTCGCCGAGTTCCTCATGAAGGCCCAGGCCATCCGGCGCGTCGGCGCGGCGTCGCTCGACCTCTGCTGGACGGCCGCCGGCGCCTTCGACGGCTTCTGGGAGATGCGCCTGGGCCCCTGGGACATGGCGGCGGGCATCGTCATCCTCGAGGAGGCCGGGGCCAAGGTCACGAACTTCGAGGGAGGGGCCGTGGACGTGTTCCACGGCGACTTCCTGGGCGCCAACCCGGTTCTGCACCGCAAGATGATCCAGGTCATGAAACGCGTGAAGGTGGATTGATGATCGACCGCTTGTGCAAGCTGCTCGACGACGGCGACGCCGAGCTCCAGATCGCCGTCGCGCGCGTGCTGCGCGAGCTCAAGCCGAAGGACGCGGCCGTCCGAAAGTCCCTGGGCGGCGCCCTCAAGTCGCAGAACGAGATGGTCCGGCTCTACGCGCTCGAGGCGCTCGCCGCGATCGACGTCCAGGCGGCCCTGCCGATCCTCATTCCGCTCCTGACGGCCTCCGAGAACGTCCGGACGCGCGCGACCCAGATCGTGATCGCCGCGGGGGCGGCGGCGGCGGGGGCGCTGACGGCCGCCTGCGAGGCCAAGGATCCGCAGGTGCGGAAGGCGGCGCTCGACCTCCTGTCGAAGCTGCCGGGCGTGGACATCAGCGACACGCTCTTCGCGGCGCTGCTGGACACGGACCTCCAAGTCATCCAAAAGGCGGCCGCGGCCTACCGGCAGAAGATCGGGACGATGGCGGCGGGGGAGAAGGCGAAGGCGCTCAAGAAGGTGCTGGAGTTCCTGGCTTCCTCGAAAGTCCAGAAGGCGAAGACGCCCCTGCCCTCGTGCCTCCACCTGGCGGGAGCGTTCCGCGAGGCGTCGGCGGCGAAGGACGTCGTGCGCTACGTCGACAAGAAGCAGCCGTCGGAGGTGCGGGCGGCGGCGCTGGTGGCGCTGGGGGAGCTGCCGCTCGAGGGGAAGGAGGCGAGGGACGTCGCCGCCAAGCTGATGCCCCTGCTGGACGAGGAGGACTTCCACCGGATCGTGAAGCCGGCGCTGGACGTGCTGTGGAAGATCCCGCCCTCGCCGAAGGACGCGCCGCGCTTGATGAAGCTGCAGAAGACGGGCGGCCCGGCGGTGCGGGCGTTCGCGGTGAAGGCGCTGGGCTCGGTGGGCAACGTGGACGCGGGCGAGGCGCTGCTGGAGTCGCTGTGGAGCGACGATCCGCGGCTGTCGGAGACGGCGTCGGGCGCGTTCCGCTCGAACCCCGACTACGTGCCGCTGCTGGCGAAGGCGCTGGACAAGCAGGAGGACATGCAGAAGGCCTTCAAGGTCGTGCACCTGCTGACGCAGTTCAAGAACGTGCTCGACAAGGGGCTGGTGAAGAAGTTCCTGGCGAAGGCGCTCTCGATGCTCGACCGCCGGGAGAGCGGCTTCCAGGCCTACTTCGAGGTGGTGCGCGCGGCCGGGCCGGACCTCGCGAAGAAAGAGGTCCTGGCGAAGGGGCGCGAGCTGCTGAAGAAGGGCAAGTTCGAGGAAGCCGAGCGGGCCCTGCGCCTGCTGCAGCGCGACGACCTGGCGGCGCCGGAGTCGGACCTGGCGCTGGCGGCGGCGCAGCTCCGGCAGCAGCGGCTCGACCTGGCGGGCTCCGGCCGCGACCAGGGCCACGCGATCCAGCTCGTCCAGAAGCTCGCGCGCAAGGAAGGCTTCCCGCTCCTGAAGCAGCTCGAGAAGGAAGCCGCGATGTTCACGCCCGAAGGCCTGCTCTACGTGGGCTTCGCGCTGGTCGAGCGCCAGGGCGACGGGCGGGAGCTGGGGGGCGACATCCTCAAGCTCGTCGCCAAGAAGTTCGGTGGGAAGGAAGCGGGGAAGGTCGCCAAGCAGAAGCTGAAGACGCAGGGCGTAGGCTAGCGATCAGCTCCCCCGCGGCCAGCGTCAGCCCGCCGAGCATGCCCGTCCAGGCGCTGACGGCGAGAGGATTCGCGCCCGTCTGGCACCAGCTCAGCGCGTGCGTCTGGACCAGGATCATGCCGATCGAGAGCCGGGCGACGGACGCCGCCCCCGCGACCGTGCCCCCCAGGGAAAGGGCCGCGCCGACGGCCGCCGCCGCGAGCAGGGCGGACAGCCAGCCGACGGCGATGAAATCCTCTTCCTGGCGGGAGAGGACGCTCAGGTACAGCGGCAGGAAGACGTAGAGCAGCGCCAGCGACGCCGCGGCCGCGGGCTTCCAGCCGCGGAAAAACACGATCGCGACGGGCACGTGAAGCAGCGAGAAGAGGGCGACCGGAACGCGGGGGTATTTCGCGTACATCAGGGCCTGGCCGCCGGACAGATCGGACGGATCGTAAAAGACCGAAGGGAGCAGCGTGCCGTCGGTCGTCGAGCTGATCTGGGCGAGGGCGGGCGCGAGCAGCAGCAGAACGGCGCCGGCGTCCGCGGTCCATCGCCCCACCATGGATCATTGGACGGCGCGGATCTCCGGCAGGGCAGGGTATTCTGAGTCCGTGAACTGTCCGGACTGCGGCCTGGAGAACCCGCCGGTGCGGGACGCGTGCGCCTTCTGCGACGAGGCGCTGGCGCCGGGCGAGCGGCGCGAGGAGTGGGAGAAGCTGTCGCCGGCGCTGCGCGAGGAGTTCTCGAAGAATTTCGAGCGCGCGCTGGCGGCGCGGAGGTCCTGGCGCGAGAGCCTCCGGCGCCGCCGCGTGGTCCACGCGATCAGCGGCGGCTGCCTCAGCGGCTTCCTCCTGGCGTTCACGCACGGGCCCGTGTCGAGTCTCGGCTCCTTCGCCACCTTCGTCGTCCTCCTGCTCGATACGGCGGCGGGCGTCGGATGCGGCCTGGCCCTCAATTTCGCGCGGGGCGGGGAGTACCGGGGCATGGCGTTGTTCGGCGGCGTCTATGCCGCGTCGACGGCCGCCAAGCTCTCGACCGGGGCGATTCAGGTGAGCGTGGCGCTGGGATTCTTCGTGATGCCCGGCATGCTCGCCGCCCTCGTGTTCGGCTACCTTTTCGGGCTCAACATGTCCATGCGCCGCACGATCGACGAGTAGGACAAATCCTCCCGGGATGTTTGTCCTTCGGAAGGACAAACATCCCGGGAGGATTTGTCCTGTCGGGGCTACGCCTTGACGACCTTCGGGCCCGCCGGGCAGGCGCCGCGGCAGTCGACGACCAGCTTCGCGTGCTTCACGATCTTGGGGTAGTCGTACGCGGAGTGGTCCGTCACGAGGATCACGGCGTCGTGGGCGGCGAGCGTCTTGGGCGTCAGCGCGACGCCCTTCGCCTTCAGGTGCCGGTAGTGGCGCATCGGCGGGATCTCGGGGAAGGACGGGTCGTTCGCCGAGACCGTCGCGCCCTTCGCCTCCAGCAGCTCGATGATCTTGAACGAGGGGGACTCGCGCGGGTCGTCGATGTCCTTCTTGTACGCGAGGCCGAGCACCAGGATCCTGGCGCCGGCGACCGACGTCCCCCGCGCTTTCAGCGCCTCGTCGAGCCGGGCCAGCACGTAGAACGGCATCTGGACGTTGATCTCGCCGGCGAGGTCGATGAAGCGGGTCGCGAACTGGAACTCCTTGGCCTTCCAGGAGAGATAGAAGGGGTCGATGGGGATGCAGTGGCCGCCCAGGCCCGGGCCGGGATAGAAGGCCTGGAAGCCGAAGGGCTTGGTCGCCGCCGCCGCGATGACCTCCCAGACGTCGATGCCCATCTTCTGGAAGCACATCTTCAGCTCGTTGACGAGCGCGATGTTCACGCAGCGGTAGATGTTCTCGAGCAGCTTCGCCGACTCCGCGACTTCCGGCGACGAGACCCGGACCACGCGGACGACCGCCGACCCGTAGAGCGCCTCGGCCAGATCGCCGCTCCGCGCGTCGATGCCGCCGACGACCTTCGGGATGTCCGCGTTCGTGAAGCGCTTGTTCCCGGGATCCTCGCGCTCCGGCGAGAACGCGAGGAAGTAGGGCAGGCCGCGGGCGTCGAGCGCGGGCTTCAGGATCTCCCGCGTCGTGCCGGGGTAGGTCGTCGATTCGAGGATCACGAGCTGGTCCTTGCGCAGGTGCTTCGCGATGGTCTCGGCCGTCGCGCGGATGAACGAGAGGTCGGGACGGCCGTCTTCGTGGAGCGGGGTCGGGACGCAGATGATGATCGCGTCGGCTTCCGCGAGGCGGGCGAAATCGGACGTCGCCTCGAACTTCTTCAGCTTCTTCGCGTCGACGGACTTGATGTAGCTCTCGCCGCGGCGGAGCTTCTCGACTTTTGACGCGTCGATGTCGAAGCCGAGCGTGCGGAAGCCCTTCGAGGCGAAGAGCCGGACGAGGGGAAGGCCGACGTAGCCCAGGCCGATGACGCCGACGACCGCCTTCCGGGAGCGGATCCGGGCTTCGGGGGTCATGACGTCGCCAGGGCGCGGCGCAGGACGTCGGCCGCGGCGTCGATGTGGCCCTTCTCCACGTTGAGGGCCGGGAGGAAGCGGATGCCGCCTTCGCCGCACCCGAGGACGAGGAGGCCGAGGGCGAAGGCCGCGTCGACGATGCGGTTGCGGCGGTCGGTGTCGAACTCGCGGGTGCCGGGCTTCACGATGTCGATGGCCTGCATCAGCCCGCGGCCGTGGGCCTTGCTCACGTGGGTGAACTCGCCGGCGAGCCCGGCGAGGCGCGCGGACAGGTGCTCGCCCATGCGGCGGGCGTTCTCGAGCAGGCCGTCGCGCTCGATGATCTGGATGGTCTTGAGCCCGGCGGCGCAGGCGAGGGGGTTGCCGCCGAAGGTGTTGGCGTGGGCGCCGCTGGGCCAGGTCTGCAGGTCGGCGCGGGCGATCATGGCGCCGAGGGGCAGGCCGCCGCCGATGGGCTTGGCGCAGCAGAGGATGTCGGGCGCCACCCCGTCGAACTCGTGGGCCCACCAGCGGCCGGTGCGGCCGAGGCCGGACTGGACCTCGTCGAAGACGAGGAAGATGCCGTGGGCGTCGCAGATCTTGCGGAGGCCGGTGAGGAAGCCGGGCGGGGCGACGTTGTAGCCGCCCTCGCCCTGGATGGGCTCGACGAAGATGGCGGCGACGTCCTCCGGCGGCGTGGTGCGCTTGAAGAGGATCTTCTCGATGAACTCGAGGTCGCCGTAGGGCGCGTGCGAGACGTCGCCGAGGAGGGGCGAGAAGTGGCGGCGCTGCGCGGGCTTGCTGGCGGTGAGCGAAAGGGAGCCCATGGAGCGGCCGTGGAACGCGCCGAAGAAGGCGATCATGCGGGGCCGGCGGGTCGCGTAGCGGGCGAGCTTGATCGCGGCCTCGATGGCCTCGGTGCCGGAGTTGGCCAGGAAGCAGGGCTTGGCGCCCTTGCCGGGGACGAGGGAGCCGAGCTTCTCGGCGAAGGCGGCCATGATGTCGTAGTAGAAGTCCGTGCCGGCCATGTGGATGAACTTGGAGGCCTGGGCGGAGATTTCGGCCACGATCTCCGGATGCGCGTGGCCGAGCGCGTTGACCGCCACGCCGGCGGTGAAGTCGAGGAAGCGGTTGCCGTCGGGGTCGATCACGTACGAGCCTTCGCCGCGCTCGATGACGAGCGGGTAGCCGCGGGTGTAGGCGGGGGAGATCACGCCGCGGTCGCGGTCGATGACGGCCTTCGCCCGGGGGCCGGGGAAGGGCGGCTTGACGCGCGGGGCGAAGGCCCCCGAGACCGGAGCGACGCGGCGCGTCTTGGCTTTCATGTGGAGCGGATTATAGCATCCGAAATCGTGAAGGGGCCGGTCCGGATGTCCGACTAATAAGTAGAGGATTCTATGCTCCGTTCCTGGCTCGCGGCGCTCCGGAAGTGGATTCGGACGTCCGCCGGCCTCTACATCTCCCTCGCCTTCGCCGTGTCGCTCGGGGCGCAGGACGTCCCGAAGGCCGAGCGGATCCGCTTCCTCGACGGCCGCGCCGAGCTCTGCGAGGTCCTGGGCAAGGACGGCGACGGCGTCACCCTCAAGCTGCCGGGCGTGCCCCGGCCTCTGAAGTTCCCCTGGTGGCAGATCGACCCGGCCGACGCGGCGCGCCTGCGCGGCGGGGACGGCGCCGCCAAACCGGTGCCGGCGGCGGAGTTCGCGGTCGACGGCGTGCGCGTCCGCCTGGCGGACGGGAAGGTCGTCGACGGCGTCCTGATGCCGGGCGCCCCGGCGAACGAAGTCTGGATCCGGAACGCCGAGGGCAAGCACGTGCTGCCCGCGGGCCAGGTGGCCTCCCGGGAGGACGTCCGCCTCGAGCTGCGCCTCGTCTACGGGGCCGACGAGATCGCGACGATCCTGACGGGGCGGATCAAGCCGTCGACGGCCGAGGAATTCGACCGCCTGGGCGCGGAGCTGCAGCGGGCCCGGCTCGAGGAGCGGGCGATGGCGGCCTTCCGCATGGCGGAGCTGCTGCGGCATCCGGAGTGGCCGGAGGCGGCGGTGGCCGCCGAGCTGGTGAAGCTCCGGGACCGGATCGAGGACCTGGCGGTGCGTCGCGCGGTCTATCAGGCGCAGGAGAGCTGGCTGTCCGGGGACTACGACGCGGCGCTGGCGCGGATGGACGCCGTCGAGGCGGGCCTCGGCGCGGAGCCGGGAGCGGCGGCGATCCGCGAGGAGCTGCGGCGTCTGCGCTCGCTGATCCAGGACCTGCGGGGCCGCGCGCGCGACGAGGGCATCGTGCGGGAAGGCTGGCGCGCCGCGGAAGCCCTGTTGAAGGCGAAGGCGATGGACCGGTCGTCGTCGTGGGTCCAGGCGCGCGCCTGGGTCGAGGAGCGGCTGCCCGGCGAGCTGCTGGCCCATCTGCGGCGCCGCTTCAATTTCACGCCGGACGATCCCGCCCTCGCGGCCGCGTGGGAGCGCCGGCCGCCGGAGCCCGTCTGGAAGCATCCCGTCGACGAGGCCTCCTGGATCACGCTGCGGCCCGAGGCGCGGGACCCCGAGACCTGGTGGCGCGCGGCGGACGATTCGGCCCGTTACCGGGCGCTCAAGGCGGAGTGGATCCTCAAGCACCTGCCCGTCCTGCGCTCCGACCTCAAGAGCTGCGCCGTCTGCGGCGGGACCGGCCTCGAAGCCGCCGGCGGCTCCTGCTCGGCGTGCCTGGGCCTGAAGGAGCAGCGGGTCCTGTTCTACCGCTGACGGGTACCAGGTACCGGGTACCAGGGTATCGCGTGCCTTCCCGCCGTCGAGGACCTAGACTCACACCGTGAGCCAATCACTTAGGAACCTCATCTGCATTGGCGCAATGCTGCCGAATCTCGGCTGCGACAATCCAACTCCTCCACCGCCTTCGGTTCAAGCCCCGCTACAGTCGAGTTCGAAACCGGACACGGTCGATGCGCCACCAGGCTTCGACATCAAGCTGCTGGAGATTCTGTGCTGTCCGGAGAACCTAACGAGCCTTCGACTGGCTAACCGATCGGAACTGAGGTTAATGAATGCCAGGATAAAGGATCGCGGTCTTAGGCTCTGGAGTGGGAGCACGAGGGAATCGCCGCTGGAAGCAGCTTTAATCCGGGAGGACGCCCGCATCGCCTACGAGATCAAAGGCGGCGTCCCTATCCTGCTGATCGACGGCGCACTGGTCTTGGATAGCTCCGTAGGCGCTCCTGAGCCAGAGAAGGCACGACGAAGGAAGTAAACTCCCGCGTCGCTCGCGAAAGGCGCGCTGCTAGGGTAGGGATGACAGGACGTCAAGAACGGATCCGATCACGTCCAGGAAACACACCGGCCGACGCTCGTAGAGAGCTCTCTGGATCCCGAAGCCGACGGCGAGAATGGAGCCTAAGACGAGAAGAACTCCGAGAGCTTTCATGCGAATACGACATCTGTCGCGCGCCGCCGTTTCCCGTTTCCCGGTACCCGGTACCTGGTCCCCGGTACCCGGTACCTACTGCTCCACGGAGTAGTTCGGCGCTTCGCGCATGATCAGGATGTCGTGCGGATGGCTCTCGCGCAGGCTCGCGGAGGAGATGCGCATGAACTTCGTCTGGGTGCGGAGCTCGTCCACGGTCTGGCAGCCGCAGTAGCCCATGCCCGCGCGGAGGCCGCCCACCAGCTGGTAGACGAAGTCGCCGAGCCGGCCTTTGGTGGGGACCATGCCCTCGACGCCCTCCGGCACGAGCTTGTGGCGGTCCTCGACGGCCCCCTGGCCGTAGCGCTCCTTGGAGCCCTTGACCATGGCGCCTTCGGAGCCCATGCCGCGGTAGGCCTTGTAGCTGCGGCCCTTGTGGATGACGGTGTCGCCGGGGCTCTCCTCGCAGCCGGCGAAGAGGCTGCCCATCATGACGGCGCTGGCGCCGGCGGCGATGGCCTTGGTGATGTCGCCGGAGTGCCGGATGCCGCCGTCGGCGATGACGGTGACGCCGGACTTGGCGGCTTCCTTCGCGACGTCGTACACGGCCGTGATCTGGGGGACGCCGACGCCGGCGATGATGCGCGTGGTGCAGATCGAGCCCGGGCCGATGCCGACCTTGAGGCCGTCGGCGCCCGCCGCGATGAGGTCGCGGGCGGCTTCGGCGGTGGCGATGTTGCCGGCGAGGACGTAGCGATCCGGGTGGCGGCGCTTGAGCTCCTTGACGGCGTCGATCACGTTCTTGGAATGCCCGTGGGCGGTGTCGATGACGAGGAGGTCGACGTCCGCCTCGAAGAGAGCCTTGGCGCGGTCGAAGTCGTTGACGCCGACGGCGGCGCCGACGCGGAGGCGGCCGCGGCTGTCCTTGCAGGCGCGGGGGAACTGGACCTGCTTGTTGAGGTCCTTCATGGTGAGGAGGCCGCGGAGGTTGCCGTCGCTGTCGACGAGGAGGAGCTTCTCGACCTTGCGCTGGTTGAGGAGGTTCTTGGCCTGGTCGATCGACGTCCCCGGCGGCGCGGTCAAGAGGGCCGTCTTGGTCATGACGTCGGAGATCTTCTTGGTGTCGTCGGTCTGGAAGCGCATGTCGCGGCTGGTGACGATGCCGACGAGCTTGCGGCCGACGGTGATGGGGATGCCGCCGATGTTCTGGTCGCGCATGACCCGCCGGGCGGTCGCGACGCTTTCGTCGGGCGGGAGGCAGACGGGGTCGGCGATGATGCCGGATTCGAAGCGTTTGACCCGGGTGACCTCGCGGACCTGGTCGGCCGGGGCGAGGTTCCGGTGGATGATCCCGATCCCGCCTTCCTGGGCCAGGGCGATGGCCAGGCGCGATTCGGTCACGGTGTCCATCGCGGCGGAGACGATCGGGATGTTGAGGCGGATGTCGCGGACGAACTGGGTCGACGTGTCGACCTCGGTGGGGATGACCGCGGAATGGCGGGGGATCAGGAGGACGTCGTCGAAGGTGATCCCTTCGCCCGCGAGTTTATCGTGCATATGGGGATATAGGGTTTGACGTCGATTCAAGTCAAGCGAAAACCTGCTATAATCCGCCCAACCGGCGCCCCCCGGGCGTCGTTGAATGCGAACATGCTGCGACGCCTGCTGATCCCGATCCTGGCCGCGCTCACCGCCTGCTCGGGCGCCCCGTCCGAGCGCGAGCGCACGCTGCAGTTGTTCGACCAGATCGCCTACCTGCTGACGAAGTACAACGCCGCCCTCGCCTCCCAGGAAGGGATGCCGTTGGACGCGGCGACGAGCGACCTCCGCCGCGTGGCGACGGAGGAGTTCGACCGCCTGATCGCCGCGCTGGAGGGGGAGGACGCGGCGTTGCGGGCGGACGCCGCGTTCGCCATCGGCTTCTCCCGCAAGAGCGAGGCCGTGGCGCCGCTGACGAAGGCGTGCGCGTCGCCGGACATCATCCTCCGCCGCAACGCGGGGGCCGCGCTCGGCATGCTCGGCCACGACGCCGCCGCGCCGGCCATCGGGAAGCTGCTGGAGGATCCGGAGCCCGACGTCCGCGAGGCCGCCCTCTTCGGCCTGCGCGCCCTGGTCGACGAGACGCGCGACCACGGCCTTCTGCCCGCCGTCCACGCCCGCCTGGCCGACCGCGCGGTCGGGGTCCGGAACGAGGCCCTCATCCTCCTGCGGGACATGAAGCGGGCGGCGTCCGCCGAGCCGATCCTGAACCGCTCGGTGAAGGACGTCGAGCCCCTCGTCCGGGCGAACGCCGCGCTCGCGCTGGGGGCGATCGGGCCGGCCGTGGCGAAGGCGGCGACGCCCCATCTGATCGAGATGCTGCGCGACGAGGAGTCGAAGGTCGTCGAAAGCGCCTGGAAGGCCCTCACGCTGCTGAACCAGAAGGATTTCGACCGCTCCTACGCGACCTGGCGCGACTGGTACGAGGACGAGATCCGCAACCACTGGTCCTGCACGGAGCACCGGGACGTCTCGGCGCCGGAGCCGGGGGACTGCCCGCACTGCCGGCGGAAGCTGGAGCGCGTGCTGCGCGAGACGGGCCGGAAGAGCGAGCCCGCGCCCGCGTATTTCGCGTGCCCGGACCATCCGGAAGTGACGACCTCCACCGCCTCGAACTGCGGCAAGCCGGGCTGCGGGAAGCCGCTGGTGGCGGCGAAGCCGCCGCCCGTCAGCTTCGTCTGCCCGGACCACCCGGAGGTGGTCACGCTGGGGCCGTCGACCTGCGCCCGCCCGGGCTGCGGCAAGTCCCTCGTGCCCCGCAAGTAGCCGCGTCGAGCGGTATACTTTCCTTCGACATGTCTGACGTTCCAGTCTCGGACGCGGAGAAGGAACGGCTGCTGGCCGAGATCGGGGTCGAGCCGTCGTCGATCATGATCCGGCGGGCGCCTTCGACGCCCGCGGCGCCGCCGCCTCTTCCGGAGCCGCCGCCGGAGCCGGTCGTGGCGGCGTTGATTCCGGCGCCGGTGCCCGCGCTTCCGCCCCCCGCTCCGGTCACGCGGGCGCTGCCGGCGCCGGCCGTCGCGCCGGCCCCGCGGGCGCCGTCGTGGATCTGGGAGCGCCGGCGGCTGATCGCGGCGGTGGCGATGCTGTCGGCGGGCTCGGCGTGGATGGCGATGTGGATGGCGTCGGACCGGCCGGCCGCGGCGGGGCTGGCGCTGCTGGGGATCGGAGCGGGGGCGTGGGTCGCGCTTCGCCCGAAAAAGTATTGACATCGCGCGGGGTCGCCCCTATATTCACCGGCCCACATGAGAGGAACAGAACAAAAATCCTTCCTGGCGAGCGGTAAGACGCACGTGCAGGAGTGGTTCTTGGTGGACGCCAAGGACCGCATTCTCGGCCGTCTCGCGACGCGCATCGCGATGGTCCTGATGGGCAAGCACAAGCCGACGTACACGCCCTTCCTGGACACCGGCGATTTCGTCGTCGTGATCAACGCCGACAAGATCAAGCTCTCCGGCAAGAAGGCCGAGAAGAAGGTCTACAAGCGCTTCTCCGGCTATCCCGGCGGCCAGAAGGAGATTCCCTTCGCCACCGAGATCCTGAAGCGGCCGGACGAGGTCGTGCGCCACGCGGTGCTGAACATGCTGCCGCGCGGGACGCTGGGCCGCCAGCAGATCAACAAGCTGAAGGTCTACAAGGGCGACAAGCATCCGCACGCCGCCCAGAAGTGCAAGAACCTGGAGATCAAGTAATGCCGGACCTGAAGGAGTACATCTGGGGCACGGGCCGGCGGAAGTCCTCCGTCGCCCGCGTGCGGCTCTCCCGCGGCGCCGGCGCCATGACCGTCAACAAGCGCCCCTTTGAAAAGTACTTCCTCACCGAGGCCGACCGTCAGAGCGCGCTCGCGGCGCTCAACGCCACGAAGGCGACGGGTCGTTATGACATCCTCATCCTCGCCGGCGGCGGCGGCATCTCCGGCCAGGCCGGGGCCGTCAAGCTCGGCATCGCCCGCGCCCTCAAGAAGGTCGAGCCCGCGCTGGAGCCCATCCTGCGCTCGAACGGCCTGCTGACCCGCGACCCGCGCATGAAGGAACGCAAGAAGTACGGCCTTCGCGGCGCCCGACGCGGCGTCCAGTTCTCGAAGCGATAGGGCGATTCTCATCTTCCCACTCCGATCTTGGAGTCCGTCCGCGAACAACGATAGGAGATTCGGAGAGAGGACGGATGGGGAGATCGGAGCGCGTCGCCGTATCCGTCCCATCCCCGTATCTCCTTCGTCGATCGCCGGATCCCCCTTGCGGTGGGGCCCCGTCTTTTGCATATTCTGTCCCCGTTCTACTGCTCGAGGTGAATCGTGGCCTTCGCTCCTTCTGACCGCCTGAAAAAGCTCCCGCCCTACCTCTTCGCCGAGTTCGAGCGCAAGCGCGCCGCCCTCGAGAAGCAGGGCAAGGACATCGTCAACCTCGGGATCGGCGATCCCGACCAGGCGCCGCCGCGGCTGCTCCTCGACACGATGACCGCCCATCTCAACGACGACCTCATCCACCAGTACTCGTCGTCGCAGGGCACCGAGGAGTTCCGCTCCGCCGTCGCGGGCTTCATGAAGAAGCGCTACGGCCTCGAGCTCGCCAACAAAGAGATCTGCATGGGCATCGGCTCCAAGGAGCTCATCGCCCACATGCCCCTCGCGCTCACGAATCCCGGCGACGTCGTCCTCTGCCCCGAGCCCGGCTATCCGCCCTACCGCTCGGGCACCATCTTCGCCCTCTGCGAGCCCCACGTCATGCCGCTCTCGAAGAAGAACGGCTTCCTCCCCGACCTCGACGCCGTCCCGGCGGACGTCGCGAAGAAAGCCAAGATCCTCTACGTGAACTATCCGAACAATCCGACGGGCGCGACGGCGACGCTCGACTTCTACAAGAAGTGCGTCGAGTTCGCGAAGAAGTGGGGCTGTATCGTGGTCTCCGACGAGGCCTACGCCGAGCTCTACTACGAAGAGGCGCCGCACAGCTTCCTCGAGGTGCCGGGAGCCAAGGACGTCGGCGTCGCGGTCCACTCCATGACGAAGACTTTCTCCATGGCCGGCTGGCGCATGGCCTGGGTCTGCGGCAACGCGGAGGTCGTCGAGATCCTCCGCGGCTTCAAGGCCAACTGCGACAGCGGCCAGTTCATGGGCTTCCAGAAGGCCGTCGCCAAGGTCCTCACCGAGGGCACGGGCGACATGGCGAAGATCCGCGACATGTACCGCGCCCGCCGCGACATCTTCGTCGAGGGCACGAAGAAGCTCGGCTGGGACGTCGCCGCGCCGAAGGCCGGCCTCTACATCTGGTACCCGGTGCCGAAGAAGGGCGCGACGTCCATGCAGTTCGCCGAAGAGGCCCTCAACGCCGGTGTGATCATGCTCCCCGGCTCCGGCTTCGGCGCCGCCGCCGAGGGCTACATGCGCGTCGCGCTGACCGTCACCGAGGACCGGCTCCGCGAGGCCGTGAAGAGGCTGGCGACCGTGCGCCTGTCCTAGGGGGGCTCGTGACCGCGGCGGACCGAGACGCGAGCAGATCAAGGAG
>DASVNH010000143.1:0-3046 GCA_036383955.1 Planctomycetota bacterium
GAGAGCGAGGCGAAGTTCGTCCCCTGCAGCGCGCCGTTCCGCACGACCCGGATCAGGCCGCCTTTCTGCGTCGTGAACAGCGTGTTCGAGCCGTCGGTCGCCCAGGCCAGGCCCGTCAGGATGTCGCCGCTGAATCCCGACGCGTAGGTCTGCTCCGTGAAGTTCGCGACGTCCACCGGCTGGACGGCGGCGAGCGCCGGAATCCAGCCGAGGGCGAAAACGACGTACAACGCCCGACCCATGGTTCTCCCCTTTCCCTGACGACCCGTCCCGTAACGCGGCGCGTCACTAGATCCCCGTTGAGCGGGAATGTTGCGTCGCGGGACAAAAGAAATTCGGGAGGCGCGGACGGACCAGACAGAAAATCGGAGCGCTATACTGGGGCCGTGCTCACGCGGCCCGCGACCTCCGCCGACGCCCCCCGCCTGCGGGAGTACTTCGCGGCGCTGTTCGACGAGCGCTGCCCCTACTTTCTCGCGCGCGTGACCCCGCCCACGCTGGACGAGATCGAGGAGCTGATCGGCGATTACGCCGAGTCGCCCCGCTCCGCCCTTCTCCTCGCCGAAGTCCGCGGGGCGATCGCCGGCTCCGCGCAGTTCGGCGCGTTCTCCCATCCCCAGCAGACCCATTGGGGCACGCTCGCCGTGTCCGTCCTGGCGCCGTACCGGCGGCAGGGCGTCGGCCGCGCCCTCGTCGCGGCGCTGCTGGAGTGGGCGAAGGGCGTCGACGGCCTCCGCCGCCTTTCGCTGGAAGTCTTCGCGACCAACACGCCGGCCATCCGGCTGTATGAGAGCCTCGGGTTCGCCGTCGACGGCCGCAAGCGCGAGGGCGCGCGGGTGGGCGGGGATTACGTGGATCTTCTCCTGATGAGCCGCGGCGTTTAGGGGTTCGACCCGCTTGATTCCAGGGGTTGCCCCCTTGAGGAGCAACCCTGGAATCAAAGCGGACTCACCACTAGGATAGAGTCATGAACGAACTGACCCCCAAGCCGTTCGAGCGCCTGATCCTGGTCTGCTGCAACGAGCGCCAGCCGGGCGAGGCGGCGTGCGCGAACCGCGGCTCCGGCGAGTTCCAGAAGAAGCTCAAGGAGTACGCGAAGTCGAAAGGCCTGCAGGGCAAGGTCCGGGTGTCGCGATCCCTCTGCCTCGGTCTCTGCGAGAAGGGTCCGAACATTTGCGTGATGCCGGACAACGTCTGGCACGCGGGCGTCACGGAGAAGGATCTCGAGGAGATCAAGAAGCGCTGGATCGACCCGATGGCTACTTGATCGGGCTCGCGACGACCCGGAGGGTGTCGATGAAGAGCTCCGGGGCGTCGCCCGCGGCCGTGCCGGTGGCTTCCTGCATGAACTGCATCTGGCGCACGTGCGACCAGTCGATGAACTTCCGGGTCTTGGCGGCTTCGTTGTAGGGCTTGAAGTCGATCGCCCTGAGCGTGACGGGCCTCCAGTCCGACGTGACCGGGAAGTTCTGGGCCCAGACGGCGACGTTGGCGCCCGTGCCCGCGTCGTCGAGGAGGATCATCGTCAGCGACGCGGCCGCGCCCCGCGTGCGGGTCTTCGTGAAGAAGGTGAACTGCTCGACGCCCTGCCGCAGGCCGGAGATCGCGTGGTTCGCCCGGCCGCCCGAGCCGAGGTCGAGCTTGGCGGAACGCCGCCCCTGGTGGGACTCGTCCGGGGCGTTGCGCGCGGTGGCGCCGCCCTGGCTGAACCACAGGCCCGGCAGGTCCTCGAAGTCCATCTCCACCACCACGGGCGAGCCGGCCCGGCCGGTCGCCTCGACCTGGGACTTGTAGCCCCGGATCCTCGTGTCGTTCGACTTGACGGTCGGCGTGTCGGAGAGGTCGCCGAGGAGGCGCTGGAGGCCGTCGGCCGCCGCGTCGTAGCTGTTCTTGCGCATGTCGGCCTGGAGCTGGGCCCAGACCCGCTTGGCCTCGTCGTCCTTGTCCTTCAGGCGGCGCTTGCCGGCCTCGCCGATCTTGGCGTCGATCTCCGCCACGTGCGACTTGTACGCGGCCGTGGCGCCGTGGTCGCGGGCGTACTCGCGCAGGATCTCGGCCGCCGGCTCGTACTTGCGGTCGCCGAGCAGCGTGCCGTAGTCCTTGAGCGCCTGGATCCAGCCGGCGGCGGCGGCTTCCTCGGCGAGCTTGTCGTTGGCCTTCGCCATCTGGCCGCGGAGCTCGCGGATCTCCTCCTGCTTCGCCTTGTAGGCGTCCGTCTCCCGGTGCGACTCGACCTCCGCCAGGTTCTTGGAGACCTCGACCCAGTCCCCGGTGACGGCCTTCGCGTGGGCGGCGGCCAGCACCTTGAGGACCCGGTCCTCGACGACCGCGCGGATGGCCAGCAGGCGGATCTCGGCCTCGTGCGTCTTGGCGGTCTCCGTGGAGCCGAAGACGGGGGCGAGCTCGATGGACCGGGTGAGCACGACGGGCCAGCGGCCCGCGTCGCGCGCGACGCGCAGCTCCTCGAGGCCCTGGACGGCCTCCAGCTCCCGGGCGGCGCGCTCCATCTCGTGCCGGAAGCCGCTCTTGCCGGCCTGGACGAGCTGCTGGAGGGCTTCGTGCGCCTCCTTCCAGCGCTGGTTGCGCAGGGCGACGCGGGCCTCCTCGGCGAGCCGGCTCTCCGCGGCGGCCGCGTCCTTGATCTTCTGCTCGCAGATGCCCTTCATCTCGCCGATCGAGGCGCCTTTGTCCTGGATGTACTGGAGCTTCGACAGCGGCGCCAGCTTCTGGAGCTCGACGAGCGCCTCGCCCCAGCGGTCCTGCTCGTAGAGCGAGACCGCGGAGGAGTAGAGCCGCGCCGCCTCGTTCGTCTGCGCGGGATCGTCCTTCTTCTCGGGCGCGCGCGCGGGCTCCGGCCGGGCGGGCGCCGCCTCGCGCACCACGACGACCTGCTTCTCCGGCGCGGGACGGAAGAGAAGGAAGAGGACGACGCCCGCCGCCGCCAGCGCGCCGGCCGCGAACGGCCACCAGGGCGGCGTCTTGCGCCGGTTCAGGCGCTGGGACACTTTCTCCTTGTGCGCCGCGTGCGCGCGGGCCTGGTGCTGCC
>DASVNH010000144.1:0-39024 GCA_036383955.1 Planctomycetota bacterium
ATGTTTCAGGGAAGGGGGGGCGGCCCCGGCGGGCGCCGCCCCCCCCCGGCTGGGTCAGAGGGTGCCCTTGTCCCAGGGCCCGGTGATCGCGAAGCTGATGCCGGGCGATTGGAGGTTCGCGAACAGCCATTCGCCGTCGAACGTCGCGCCGGCCCACTCGCTGCCACGTGAAAGGCTTTGAAGAAGATCGGGGCCCGCGGGGCGTAGCATAGGAAGAAAGGAAGGCGGATATGACGCGTTGGAGCGCGATCCTCGTGGGGCTGGTCCTGGTCGAGCCCGCGGTCGGGCCGTGCGACGTCAAGGTCACCGAGCCGGGCGTCTACTGCCTCAAGGAGGAGCGCACGCTCTTCCCCGGCGGCGTGAAGGACGGGAAGTGCCCCAACGACGGCACCGACGTCGCCAAGGTCGAGCTCTGCGTCAAGAAGCACTACATCTGCGCGTGCGCGGGCTGCGCGAAGTGCGCGGACGACAAGGCCGCCCAGGGCGCCTGCAAGTGCGGCCAGAAGCTCCAGGAAGAGGAGTCCAAGTCCCTCGTCGTCTGGGTCTGCAAGTCCTGCGGCGCGAAGAGCCCCGCCAAGGAAGGCATCAAGCACGACGAGGCCAAGGACGCCGGCAAGAAAGTCGAGCTCAAGAAGACCTGCGCCGACTCGGGCAAGTTCCCGCACGGCAAGTAAGCGAAAATCCCAAACCCCAACTCCCAAAGGGACGCCCAGGGGGCAGGGGGGAACCTGTTGGGATTTGGGAGTTGGGGTTTCGTCAAGGGCTACAATCCCTTCATGCTTTGGCTGGCCTGCCTCCTGCTCCAGGACGCCGTTCTGCCCCGCGGCGGGCTGGACAACTCCCGGCTCCGCTTCGAGCGGGACCGGAAGGGCCACGTCGCCTTCCTCGGCGGATCCATCACCGAGATGAACGGCTACCGGCCCCGGGTCATGGACCTCCTGAAGCGGCGCTTCCCCGAGGCCGCCTTCCAGTTCACGGACGCGGGTATCGCGTCGACCTGCTCCACGACGGGGGCGTTCCGGCTGGAGGCCGACGTCCTCTCGAAAGGGCCCGTCGATCTCCTCTTCGTCGAGTTCGCCGTGAACGACGACCAGGATGCGGGCCATACGCGCGAAGCCTGCGTGCGCGGCATGGAGGGCATCGTCCGGCACGCCCGGCGGCACAATCCGCGCGCGGACATCGTCATCACCTATTTCCTCAACCCGGAGATGCTGGAGACCCTGCAGGCCGGGAAGACTCCGCTCACCATCGCGGCCCATGAGGAAGTCGCCGCCCACTACGGGCTGCCGAGCGTCCACCTCGCCCAGGAAGTGGCCCGCCGCGTAGGCGCCGGCACGCTCACCTGGAAGGACTACGGGGGTACGCACCCCGCGAAGGCCGGGAACGCCCTCGCCGCGGAGTTGATCGACGGCCTTCTCGAACGCGCCTGGGCCCGGCCGGCGGAGGTCGCCCCTCGTCCACTCCCGGAGCCCCTCGACCCCCTGTGCTACGAGCGGGGCCGCTTCATCGATCCCGGCCAGGCCCGCTTCGGGCCGAAATGGACGCTCGGCGTCCCGGACTGGCCGAAGATTCCGGGCAACCTGCGGGACCGCTTCAAGGGCCTGCCGGTGCTGGAAGGAACCCTCGGCCGGACGAGCCGCGACCTGATCCTGGAATTCGAAGGCACCGCGATCGGCGCTTACGTCCTGGCGGGCCCGGACGCGGGAGTGGCGCACTTCTATATCGGCGACGATTTCGAGAAGGGGGAGCGTGTTAACTTCCACCACCGCTTCAGCAAGGACCTGCACTATCCCCGGACGGTGATGTTCGCGACGGGTCTCAAGCCCGGCAAACACAAGCTGACCCTTGGCGTGGCGGGCGTGACGTACAGCGACGGCTACGCCCTGCGGATTCTGAAGTTCGTCGTCAATTGACCTTCCGCTCGAGCCGCGTCGCGTTGCCCTGCTTGTCCTTCACCGTGACAGTCAACCGCGCGGCCTTCGAGAGCTTCATCTCGCTCACGCCGGGCGACAGGGGCTTGAAGCGCGAGGCCAGGTTGTCGCCGGCCGCGACGCCGTCGAGCTCGACATCCGCCGTCACCCGCAGGCTCTCCGGTTCGAGGCCGCTGCCATAGTCGAGCAGGCCCAGCAGCACGCGGCCCGCGTCCGCGGTCAAGGACACGACGGGCCGGTTGTCGTCCTGCCACCAGCCGCCGTCGAGGTCGATCGGACAGCCCAGGTCGATCCAGCGCGCGATCACGCGCCGGTCCTCGTCCGTCAGCGGCTGGACTTTGCCTTTCTCGACGGCCTCCTTCGGCGGCATCTCGGAGCCCAGGAAGTCGAGGTCCCAGCGCGACCGGTTCTTGGCGAGGTCGACGGGCTCGCCGGCGCGGACGAGCGTCCCGGCGCCGGGCTCGGGCTCCGACGGATGGTCGTCGTTCGAGAACCCGTCGAGGCGCCGGCCGAAGATCTTCCAGACGAGCAGGCTGCGGCGCGACTGGAGCTTGCGGACGTAGCGCGACGCGTTCGGGTAGCCCCAGCTGTCGTAGCCCACCGGCTTGTGGCCGAACTTCGCCCGCTCGTCCTGCGCGAGGCGGACGTAGGTGCCGGGCAGCTTGCCGTGCTTCTCGATGGAGATGACCTCGTCGTCGGCGTCGAGGACCAGATTGCCCGCCGGCTTCTCCGCCTTCCTGCTGTGGCAGGCGACGCAGCTGCGGTCGAGGATGGGACGGATGTCGCGCTTGTATTCGACGTCCACCACGCCCTTCGCGAAGCGCAGGCCGGTCTGGTCGGCGACGTCCCACGCGCGTTTCGATTCGTCCTTGGCCTTCGTCGTGAGGAGCGGCGTCCGGGCGACGAGGTCCCACATCGGGTAGTCGGGCCTGGCGGCGGCGGTCTCCGAGAAGAGCGTGGGCTTCTGGCTGTGCGCGTGGCAGCCGCCGCAGTCGTTGCGGGTCTCGCCGGGCCGGACCTGGTGCCAGGTCTGCGAGTTGTTGAGGACGAGGCCGTTCTTGTCGAGGGTCTGGAACGTGAAGGCGGTGTCCGCCGGGATCTTCGCGAGGAAGCTCGTGTCGGGGTTGCCGTCCGGATCGACGGGCTGCTTGCCGCCCTCGAGCTTGCGCACCGGGATCTCGCCGAGCACGCGGAGGCGCTCGTTGGCGTGGCTGGCGAACTTCCGGCCGCCCTGGCGGTCGGACGTCGGCTCCATCGCCAGGATCCGCAGCGCGTGGATCTCGTCGTTCTCGTAGAGGCCGGCGTCGCCGCCCTGGTTGTGCCAGTTGATGGGCATGCCGTTGCCGTGGCTCGTGAAGGCGTCGAGGCCCTTCCAGGGGTCCTTGCCGCCGGCGTAGGTCGCGGTGACCTTGCCCTCGGGGACCACGCCGTTCGGGTAGCTCTCGCGCTTGTAGAGGCTCGACGAGCCGACGAACCCGAACGGCACGCCCTCTTTGTTCGCGATCCGCGCGATCGTCTTCGGCTCCTTCACGCCGTAGATCCGCTCGTAGGGGACGAGCGCGCGCGGCCAGCTCTCGTTGTAGTTCGGGTCGTTCTTGATCAGGCGGAGATCGGAGGGCTGCTCGACGGGCTTGCCGTCTTTCGCGAGATAGATCCCGCCGTCCAGCTGGGGCAGGAAGGTGTACTGATGGTTCACGGGGCCCGGCGAGTAGACGGTCAGCAGATGGTTGCCGGGCGCGCCCGAGGGATGCGTGAACTTGCCCACGCGCGGCGAGGCCTTGTCGCCGATCACCGACTTGTCGGCTTCCCCCTCGCCGTTCAGCGCGAAGGGCGTGAAGGAGATCGATCCTTCCGGCATGAAGGGCATCCGGTAGTACTTGCCCTTGCCGTTGTCGTAGCGCCCGAAGCGCCAGGGCGCGTTGCGCGGGTCGTTCATGTAGCCGGGGCCGAAGCGGGGGAAGTCCGCCGGCACCCGGATGTAGGCCCCGAAGCCGCTGTTGTTCTGGTTGTAGTACTCCTCGACGATCACGGCGCCGTCGCTCAGCTGGGTCTGGAAGTGGAAGCCGTTGGCGGCGCCGCCCGGGTCGAAGGCGCTGATGAAGGGGCCCCAGTTCGAGCCGTCCGGATGGATCGTCCAGATGCCCCAGGAGATCTCGCTGCGGATCCCCTGCGACTCGAGCGTGCTGAAGAGGATCCGGCCGTCCTTCAGGACGACGGGGTGCAGCGCGCCCGCGATGTTCAGGTGGCCGATCTTCTCGAGGCCGGGGGGGGCGACGTCCTTCTCGCCGATGCTCTCGTCGCGGTCGTCCATCGTGAAGAGCTGCAGGGCGATCGCGGGATAGCCCTTCGACGGCTTGAAGCCCTCGCGGTTGCTGGTGAAGACGATCCGTCCGCCGGGCAGCGGGCAGGCGCCCATGTTGTAGACGCCGTAGGACGGGGCCTTGTCGACGCCCGCGTTCCGGTCGAAGACCTGGTTGGTCAGCCGCACGATCTTCCGCGTGGGGACGTGGATCTTGAAGAGGTCGGCGCCCGCCGACGGGGGCGTCCACTGGTTGGCCTTCCTCAGGTCGTAGAGGCGGCTGTAGTAGACCCACTGGCCGTCGAGCGACACCATGGGATCGGTGATCGCGCCGTCGCCGCCCTCGACGAGCGGCTCCTCCGCGCCGTCGCGCTTGAGGAGCATGAGGTCGGCGCCGGGCTCCAGCGTCACGGGCTGCGAGAAGTCGGTGTAGAAGCGCTTGTGCTTCTCGTCGCCCGCGCGGCGGGCCCGCACGTAGACGATGTCGTAGTCGAGCTTTTCCTCGAGCGGCGGGATGTCGGTCTTCAGCGGCTCGGTGAACAGCTTCTCCTTCTTGTCGGGGGCGCGGTCCTGCCGGACCACCGCGTGCTCGCCGGGCAGCAGCGTCGCCTTGCCGTGCGCGTTGCGGACCTCGACGCAGCCTTCCTCGACCTTCACCACGAGCGCGCCCGCGTCCACGCTCGCCGTGAAGCGCGTGCCGTGCACCACGATCTCGCCGTGCTCGGTCGCGACCGCGAACTCGCGTCCGGCGGGCTTCTTCGTCACCTCGAACGTGGCCTGGCCCCGCGTGAGCTCCACCCGCCCCGCTTCGACCCGCAGCTCCGAGTTCTCCTCGATCCTCACCCGGCTCCGGTCCGCGAGCTCGATCGCCCGCGACTCGCCTTCGGCCGTGGCCACGCGGCCTTCGACGACCGGCTTCGGCCCGCTCGCCGGCCAGAGCAGCGCCAGCAGCGCCGCCGCCGCCAGCCCCGCCGCCAGCCAGCGGCGCTTCGGCCGACGTCCCATCACGCGCGCCACGAACGCCTCGTCGTCGCCCGGCCCCTTCCGCGCGAGCTCGCGCAGCAGGCCGTCGATCGCGATGTCATCAGGCTTCATGGAGCTTTCCCTTCAGGCAGTCCGAGAGAGCTTCGCGGGCGCGCTGGAGGCGCTTGCGGACGACCTCCTCCGCCACCCCGAGGCGCGCGGCGATCTCCGCGCAGGGGCGCTTCTCCGTGTAGAAGAGCGCGACGGCGTCCCCCAGGTGGGCCGAGAGCGCGCCGACGCAGCCGCGGAGGGCGGCGACGACGTCCTGCCGTCCTTCTTCCGCGGCGCGGTCCCAGGCGCGATGGCGGTCGTCGAGGGAGTCGAGGGCGGCCGGATCGAGGGGCTGGGCGCGTCCGGAGCGGGCCCACTCGAGGTATTTCATGCGGACGATGCCGCGGACCCAGGCCGAGAAGTCGCGGCGGGCGTCGAACTTGGCCAGATCCCGGTGGGCGACGAGGAAGGCGTCCTGGACGAGGTCTTCGGCGACGTCCTCCCGCGCGGTGAGGGCGAGGGCGTAGGCGAGGAGGCGGCGGTGGTGGAGGCGGACGAGGATCTCGAAGGCCTTGGCGTCGACCGCCGGGCCGCGGGCCGCCAGGTGAAGCGCCATCCAACCCCCTACCAAAGCTACAGGAGATTGAGGGCGGGGGCCTCAACGTGACCGGAAATCAGGTTCAGGTTCAGGTTCAGAAAGTCCCCCCCCGCCCCCCGCCTTCGCGGGCCGTAGCCAGGTGCCCGCTACGGCGGGCGAAGGCCCGGGGGGGGAAACCGGTTCAGGTTCAGAAAATCCCCCCGGGGGGGAGCGGGTCAGTCCTTTTTGTAACTCAGGAGATCGGCGCGGATCTTCTCCTTGCCCTCTTCGTAGGTGATGCTGCGGATGGGGAGGCCGAGCTCGGGGTCGATCGTCCACTGGAAGGAGGCGACGTCCTTTCCATCCTGCTGCGCGATGAGCGTGCAGGGGAAGCCGGAGCGGCCTCCGATGGTCTCTTTCTTGCCGACCTTGATCACGCCGAAGCCGAGGATCGCCATCTTCTCGCCTTCCTTGAGCTCGACCTGCTGGAAGAGGCCGAGGATGCCGGGATTGAAGAGGACGAGCGGGAGCATGCCGGCGCCGCCGCCGCTCATGACGATCTCCGCGCCTTGGTCCTTCCGCAGGATGCTCCGATGGGACACGGTGACCTCGAGCTGCTCGTCCCCCTTCTTCCGGAGGTCGAGGAGGAAGCCGCTCTCTTTCTTTTCGTCGTTGTCGGTCTGGACGACTTTGTACTCGAACTTCTCATTGCCCGCGAACTCGAAGGGCTTCCACTTCTTGCCGTCCTGGGCCGCCAGAAGGGCGAGGGCGATCGTGAAGGTTTTCATGGCGCGGATTGTAGCAAAGCGTCCGGGGGGGCCGTAAAGCTTCAGGCCCGCGGGGCGACCGGATAGTCCAGCGCGATCCAGGCGTCGATGCCGCCCTGCAGCGGCCGGACCCGGGAGATGCCCCGGTCCATCAGCAGCAGCGCCACCCGGGCGCTCGTGGCCTCGTTGGGTCAGGCGCAGTACAGGATGACGTCCCGGTCCCGCGCGATCTCCCCGTGCCGCGCCGCGACCTCGTCCGGCGACAGGACCAGCGCGCCCGGGATGATGACCGGCCGCTCGCGCCCCGCCAGCCGGTGCCGGAGATCCACGACGACCGGGGCCGCCGCCCCGTCGATCAGCGCCTTCAGCTCCGCGGCGGTGATCCGCGACGTCCGCAGCCGCCGCCGCACCCGAACCCGCTGGAGGTACTTGGCGGCGAGATAGAGGACGAGGGCGCCGCCGACGATCCAGACCGCGCCCGTCCCGAAACGCGCGAACAGGCCCGCGACCGCCTCCAGCTGGTTGTGCGCGAGCGCGCCCAGGCCCACGTACGCGCCGAGCCAGATCGCGAGGCCCCCGAGGTCGAACGCGATGAAGCGTCCCGCCGGCACGCCGAACGCCCCGGCGAGCGGGGGGCCCAGGACGTCGAGCCCCGGCACGAACTTCGACACGAGCAGCGACTTGACGCCGTGGCGGGTGAACAGGTTCTCGGTGCGCTTCACGCAGGAGTCGGGCTCGAGGGCCACGCGGCAGACGAAGCCGAGCAGCCGGCCCCCGAAGCGGCGGCCGAGCAGGTACCACGAGAGGTTGCCCAGGAAGCCGGCCGCGAGCAGGCTCAGCGCCGCCGGGACGGGCGCGAGCCGGCCCTCGGCCATCAGGGCGCCGGCGCCGAGCAGGAAGGGCTCCATCGGCACGGGCAGGCCGGACTGGTCGGCGAGGATGATGAGGAAGAGGATCAGCGGCCCGTGCGCGGCGATCAGGGCGAGCGCTTCCGCCATGCGCGCATTCTAGGACTTCGAAGGCCCAACTGGGCGTGTATCGTAGGGGCATGGGACTGATCATCAACGGCGAGACGGTCGACGACGCGCTCGTCGAGCAGGAGTTCTCCGCGGTCAAGAGCTACGAGGCCTCCCGGCGGCAGCTCTCCTGCTGCGAGAAGGACGCCGAGTTCCGCGAGCGCGCCGTCGAGAACGTCATCAGCCGCGTCCTCCTCCTCCAGGAAGCCGAGAAGACCACCGCCGCCCCCGCCGCGGGGGAGGTCGACGACGCCCTCCGCGCCCTCAAGGAGCGCCACGGCGGCGAGGCGAAGTTCTACGACGCGTTCAACCTCAAACCCGAGCAGGAGCCGGAGATCCGCCGGGACGTCGAGGTCAACCTCCGCATCGAGAAGATGCTCGCCGCCGCCGCGCCGGAGACCGACCCGACGTCCGCCGAGCTCGAGGGCTGGCACCGCGCGCATATCGAGCGCTACCTCACCGTCGAGCAGGTGCGGGCCTCGCACATCATCAAGGGCGGGGAAGACCGCGCGAAGGCCTACAAGGAGCTCCGCGACGTCCGCGAAAAGCTGCTCGCGGGAGGGGACGTCGAGGCCCTCTGGAAAGAGCACTCCGACACCGCGAAGTCGGGCGAGGCGCCTTCGGCCGACCTCGGCTGGCTGTCTCCGGGCGAAATCCTGCCCGAGATCGAGACCGTGGCGTTCTCGCTGCGCGAAGGCGAGGTCAGCCCCGTCTTCGCGTCGATGTACGGCTACCACATCCTCAAGGCGGTCGAGCGACGTCCCGCCGTCCCGCGCCCGCTGGAGGAGGTCCGCGACCGCGTCCGCGACGACTTCGTCCAGGACCGGAGGACGTCGAGGGTCAAAGCCTTCCTCGACGCCCTTCGCGCCCGCGCGACGATTCAGCACGATAAGTAAAGGCATTTAACAAACACTTCAGGCGCACCCAATCGCGTCCCCCTCGGGTTCAACCGTCATGCTGACGCTCCTTCTCGCGCTGACCCTCGCCCAGGACGACGTCCTCGAGCTCGCGGGCGTCAAAGGCGGATTCGCCGTGCATCTGGGCTGCGGCGAACGCCCGCTCGTTCTCGGCGAGGGCTTCCAGGTTCACGCGCTGGACCGGGATCCCGCGAAGGTGGAGAAGGCCCGGGCGGCGGTCCGCGCCAAGGGTCCCTACGGGGCGGTGTCCGTCGAGCGCCTGGCGGGCGACCGCCTGCCGTACATCGACGGCCTGGTGAACCTCGTCGTCGCCGAGGACCTGTCGGGCGTGGCGATGGAGGAGGTCCTGCGCGCGCTCGCCCCGCGGGGCGTCGCGCTCGTCAGGAAAGACGGCGCGTGGACGAAGACCGTGAAGCCGGTGCCGCCCACGATCGACGACTGGACCCACTACCTGCACGACGCGGGGGGCAATCCCGTCGCGAACGACACGGAGATCGGGCCGCCCCGGCACCTGCAGTGGCTGGGCAGCCCGCGCTGGTCGCGCCACCACGACCGGATGGCCAGCATGAGCGCGATGGTCTCCGAGCGGGGCCGCCTCTTCTACATCATGGACGAGGGCTCCCGCGTCTCCATCCTGCTGCCCCCGAAGTGGAAGCTCATCGCCCGCGACGCCTTCAACGGCGTGATCCTCTGGTCGCGCGACATCCCCGACTGGCAGAGCCACCTCTGGCCCCTCAAGAGCGGCCCGACCCAGCTCACGCGCCGCCTGGTGGCCGTCGACGGCCGCGTCTACATCCCGCTCGGCTTCACCGCGCCGCTGACGGCGCTCGACGCCGCCACGGGCGCGACCGTCCGGACCTACGAGGGCACCCGCTCGACCGAGGAGCTGGTCGTCGAGGGCGGCACGATCGTCGCGCTCGTGAATCCGGGCGCGTCCGAGCTCGCGGACTACGCGCCCCAGCAGAGCGTGGGCGACCAGAAGCGCGTGGCGACGGAGTTCACCTGGAACCGCAAGCCGCGGCGGATCGTCGCGCTCGACGCCGCGAGCGGCCGCGAGCTCTGGTCGAAGGAGCACGTGGTCGCGCCCCTGTCGATGCAGGCCGACGCGAAGCGCGTCTACTTCCACGACGGCGAGCGCGCGACGGCGCTCGATCGGGCCGACGGCCGCCAGGCCTGGGCCGAGGACTCGGGGAAGCGGGGGGCGACGGCCTTCCACCAGGGCGTGCGCCTCATGGTCCTCGGGGACGTCGTGCTCTGCAAGGGCACCGACGGGTCGCTCCGCTCGTTCGACGCCCCGAGCGGCAAAGTGCTCTGGACCGCGCCGGCTCCCCCCGGCGGCTACCAGTCGCCGGAGGACCTGCTGGCGGTGGGCGGCCTGGTCTGGTCGGCGCCCACGACGTCCACCAAGGATTCGGGCGTCTTCACGGGCCGCGACCCGCGGACCGGCGAGGTGAAGATCGAGTTCCCGCCCGACGAGAAGACCTACTGGTTCCACCACCGCTGCTACATCGCGAAGGGGGCCGGCAAGTTCCTGCTGACCTCGCGGACGGGCGTCGAGTTCGTCGACCCGACGGCGAAGGACTGGACGATCCACCACTGGGTGCGCGGCGGCTGCCTCTACGGCGTCCTGCCCGCCAACGGCTTCGTCTACGCGCCGCCGCACGACTGCGCCTGCTATCCGGAAGCGAAGCTCTTCGGCATGAACGCGATGGCCGGCACGAACGCGTCACGGGCGCTGCCGCGCGAGATCCCCGAGGAGGGCCGCCACGAGAAGGGCGCCGCGTTCGACGCCCCGCTCGAGGCGACGCCCGCCGGCTGGCCCACCTACCGCGGCGACGCCGCGCGCTCCGGCTACACGAAGGAGCCCGTGCCCGCCGCGCTCGGCCCCGCCTGGGAAGCGAAGCTCGGCGGCCGGCTCTCGCCGCCCACCGCCGGCGACGGCCGGCTCTTCGTCGCCCGCGTCGACGAGAACGAAGTCGTCGCGCTCGACGCCGCGACCGGCCGGACGCTGTGGTCGTTCACGGCGGGCGCCCGGGTCGACTCGCCGCCCACCCTCTGGAAGGGACGCGCGCTCTTCGGCTCCATGGACGGTTGGGTCTACTGCCTGCGGGTCTCCGACGGCGCCCTCGCCTGGCGCTATCGCGCGGCGCCGCTCGACCGCCGCCACATGGCCCTCGAGCGCCTGGAGTCCGTCTGGCCCGTGCACGGCAGCGTGCTCGTGGACCGGGACGTCGTCCACGCCGTCGCCGGCCGCTCCATCTTCCTCGACGGCGGCCTGCGCTACGTCCGGCTCGACGCCGCGACGGGGCGGAGGCTGTCGGAGACCGTCCTCGACGACAAGGACCCCGAGACCGGGCGGAACCTGCAGGACCGGCTGAAGATCCTGCAGATGCCGGTGGGGCTGAACGACATCCTGTCGAGCGACGGACGGCAGGTCTTCCTGCGCTCCCAGAAGTTCTCGCCGGACGGGGAGCGGCTGGGCATCGGGCCGGTGTCGGGGGACGCGGTCGAGAACGTGGCGGAGCAGAAGGGGTCGGACGCGCACGTCTTCGCGCCGTTCGGCTTCCTCGACGACTCGTGGTTCCACCGGAGCACCTGGGTCTTCGGACGCAGCTTCTCGGGCGGCCACAACGGATTCTTCCAGGCGGCGAAGGTCGCGCCGGCGGGGGAGATCCTCGTCCACGACGGGGAGTCGGTCTACGGCTACGGGCGGAAGCCGCAGTACCTGAAGTGGACCACGCCGATGGAGCGCCAGCTCTTCGCCGCCCGCAAGGAGGCGGACGTCGTGAAGGGCAAGGGCGGGCCCCAGGCGAAAGCGCCGGTCCCCCTGCACCCGAAGTTCACGTGGACGCGCGACTTCCCGGCCTACGCCCGCGCGATGACGCTCGCGGGCAAGACCCTGCTCGTCGCCGGCCCGCCGGACTTCATCGACGAGGAGGAGGCGTTCAAGGCCCTCGGCCGCAAGGACGAGGACACGAAGAAGCGCCTGGTCGAGCAGGACGCGGCGATGACGGGCGCCCGGGGGGCGAAGCTGTACGCGGTGTCGACGTCCGACGGCCAGACCGCCGCCGAGATCCCGCTCGCCGCGCCGCCCGTGTGGGACGGGATGGCCGTCGCGGACGGGCGCGTCTACGTCGCCACGATCGACGGCCGGGTGATCGCCCTGAAGGGACGCTAGCCGATGCGTGTAGACAAACCAGCCTGGCTGCTTTGTCTACTGCTCCTCATGGGCTGCCAGAGCGCGCCGACGGCCGCCCCGTCGCGCCCGAACATCGTCGTGATCCTGGCCGACGACATGGGCTACTCGGACATCGGCTGCTACGGCGGGGAGATCAAGACGCCGAACCTCGACGCCCTGGCGGCGGGGGGCCTGCGCTTCAGCCGCTTTTACAACACGGCGCGCTGCTGCCCGACGCGGGCGAGCCTGCTCAGCGGCCTCTATCCGCACCAGGCCGGCGTGGGCCACATGATGGAGGACCGGGGCTTCGACGGCTACCGCGGCGACCTGAACGACCGCTGCGTGACGATCGCCGACGTCCTGCGCGGCGGCGGCTACCGGACGTACATGGCCGGGAAGTGGCACCTGACGAAAAAGCTGCGGCCGGCGGACCGCTCCAACTGGCCGCTGCGGCGGGGCTTCGACCGCTTCTACGGGACGATTCACGGCGGCGGCAGCTTCTACGATCCGACCACCCTCACGCGCGACGACACGCCGATCTCGCCCTACGCCGATCCGGAGTACAAGCCGGAGACGTACTACTACACCGACGCCGTCCACGACCACGCGGCCCGCTTCATCCGCGAGCACGAGGGGACGTCGCCGTTCTTCCTCTACGTGGCCCCCACCTCGCCGCACTGGCCGATGCACGCGCTCGCGGAGGATGTCGCCCGCTACCGCGGCCGCTACGACGCCGGCTGGGACCGCCTCCGCGAGGAGCGGCACGCGCGGCAGATCGAGATGGGGCTGGTGAAGAAGGAATGGGGCCTGACCGCGCGGGACGCGGACGCGCCGGCGTGGGCGGACGTCGAGGACAAGGACTGGAACCTCCGCTGCATGGAGGTCTACGCGGCGATGGTGGACCGCATGGATCAGGGGATCGGGCGGGTGGTGAAGGCGCTGCGCGAGACCGGCAAGCTGGAGAGCACGCTGATCCTGTTCCTGTCGGACAACGGGGGCTGCGCGGAGACGATGGGGCGCGGAGGGCCGGCGAAGGACGTCGCCGCCCATCCCAAGACGCTGGAGCCCGCCGCGCTCCAGCCCGACATGATCCCGAAGGCGACGCGCGACGGACGTCCGGTGCGGCAGGGCCAGGGGGTGGCGCCCGGCGGGCCGGACTCGTTCCTCGCCTACGGGCCCGGGTGGGCGAATCTGTCGAACACGCCGTTCCGGCTCTTCAAGCACTGGGTGCACGAAGGCGGGATTTCGACGCCGCTGATCGCGCACTGGCCGGCGGGGATCGCGCGGAAAGGCGAGATCGAGCACCAGCCCGGCCACCTGATCGACGTGATGGCGACCGCGGTGGAGCTCGGCCGCGCGACGTATCCCGCGGGGCGGCCGCCTCCGGAGGGGACGAGCCTGCGGCCGGCGTTCGAGGGAAAGGCGCTGGGGAGGACGTCGCCGCTCTTCTGGGAGCACGAGGGCAACCGGGCGGCGCTCGACGGCCGCTGGAAGCTGGTCGCGAAAGGGCCGCAGGGGCCGTGGGAGCTCTACGACGTCGAGCTCGACCGCTGCGAGCGGCGCGACCTGGCGGGGGAGAAGCCCGAGCGGGTGAAGGAGCTGGCGGCGCTCTGGGACACCTGGGCCCTCCGCTGCGGGGCGCGGCCCTGGCCGTGGAAGTAGGCGCGATCATTACCGGGGGGAAACGAAACCTTCATCCCGATCTGATAGACCTCGGCGTATGCGCCCCGCCTTCCTCCTCGTGGAGGACGATCCCGACGACGCCCTCCTCCTGCGCCGGTCGCTGGCGCGGTTTCAGCGGCAGGTCGCGATGAGCTGGACGACCGACGTCCCCTCGGCCCTCGAGCATCTGGCCCACCCGCCGTATCCGTTCCTCGTCCTCACGGACGTGAATCTTCCGCGCAGCACGGGCTGGGACGTGCTCCGCTGGACCCGTTCGCGGGCGGAGACCCAGAGCCTGCCCGTCCTGGTCTGGACGTCGCTCCCCACGCCCGAGGGGGCCGCGCGGGCCCAGGCCCTGGGAGCGGCCCGGTATTTCAGCAAGCCGCGCGACGCGGCGGGCTACATGGGGGTCGCGAGCCTCATCCACGGCTACCTGGGCGACTGACGGATTTCGTGGTTACTTTTCCTCCCGGCCTGCCCTAGCTCATGTCCACTGAGTGAGGAGAAGCGCATGAAAGTGATGATCGCGGCGATCGTGGCCCTGGGGATGTCGGCCCCGGAGCACAGCTTCGAGAAGAAGCTGAAGGAAGCCAAGTGCACGCTGACGGAGGCGGTCGAGAAGGCGGGCAAGGACCTGAAGGACGTCCAGCCGATCTCGGCCAAGCTGAAGCAGATCAAGGGCAAGTACCTCTGGGACGTCCGGGTGGCACAGGGCGAGAAGTCGTTCCGCCGGGTGCTGGACGCCAAGAGCGTGGAGATCGTGGAGAAGAAGAACCTCAAGAGCAACCACGCGGCGCTGCTGGCCTCCGCCAAGGTGAGCCTGGCCAAGGGGATCGAGATCGCGCTCAAGAAGGTCCCCGGCAAGCCGGTGACGGCCGAGATGGAAGTGGAGAACGGCAAGCCCGTGATCGAGGTGAAGGTCCTCGCGGACGGCAAGGTCTTCGAGGTGGAAGTCGACGCCGTCAGCGGCGCGGTCCTCGAGGTGGAAGAGGACGACGACGAGGACGACGACGACGATGACGACGCCGAAGACGGAGACGACGACTAGAAGCTTTCGTCAAATCCCCAGAGAACCCCGCGCCCGCAAGGCGCGGGGTTTTTTGTTTCCCCCGGGGGTTCGTTGACGCTCGCGGAGGCGGTCCGCTATCATCCGGCGGTTCGAAAGGGAGGGAACGCGATGAAGAGCTGGGTGCCGCTGTCCTCGTTCGCGCTGGCCGTGCTGCTGTCCCAGCTCTCCGGCGCTCCCGGCCGCCTCGCGATGGCGCGGCAGGCGACGTCCGGCACGTGCGATTGGATCACGCTGCCCGTCTGCGTGCGGCCGATCAAGGCCAAGCCGAAAGGCAACAACCCTCCGGTCGCGGGCGGATCCACGACGAACTTCACGGCGGAGGCCCTCAAGTCGCTGCAGGACGGCATCAGCCTCATTTGGGCGAGATGCTGCATTGCCTTCACGGTGACCCTGGGGAAGGAGGTCGAGCTTCCCGCCGACGCTTTCCTCGACGGCAAGCTCGCCGTCGCGAACTCCGACGGCCAGAACGTGACGCCGAACGAGGGCCTGCGGAAGCTCTTCAAGACCGCCAACAGCAAGAAGTGCCTGAACCTCTACTTCGCGGCGGACGTCGTGGCCGGCGGCCTCCCGGCGGGGGCGGACCTGAAAGGCGCGGCGCTCGTCGGCGACAACGGCATGATCGTCGACGACGGCGCGTCCCCCGGCGTGGCCGCGCACGAGGCGGGCCACAACCTGGGCCTCACGGACAACCAGACGGCCGGAAACCTCATGAGCGGCGCCGACACCGCCGGAAACCCGCCGACCGGGCTCGACGACACCCAATGCGCCCTCGCTCGGACGCGCGCGAAAAGCTATCTTCAGAAGTTCCAGTAGATGAAGAGCGCTCACCGCGGCCTCCTGGCGGGGATCGTCCTGATCCTGGCGCTGGCCGCGGTCTATCGGTGGATGAGCCGGCCCGACCGGGCGCCGGCGCCGCCGCGGACGGCGGACGCCCCCCCGGGCCCGGCCCCGAACCCCGCGGTTCCGCGGCCGGCCGACCCGCCGCCGCGCTCCCCGTCCGAAGCCCGGCCCCAGGCCGCCCCGCCCCGCGAGCTCCTGCGCCGCGCCGGGCGGATCGTCGACGCGTACTTCAAGCGGACGCCCGTGCCCGACGTCCCCTCGCCGCAGGACTACGCCACCAACCTGCCCGTCGGCTGGTTCCAGCTGCTCGTTCGCGCGTTTCCCGAGGAAGCCTTCGAGATCTACTCGGCGGAGTACCTCGGGGACCCGCAAAAGGCGACGGTCGCGTACTGGGCCCTCGGCGAGCTCGCGCGGCAGCGCCATGAGTCGACCTTCCGCCTGTTCAACGCGCAGCTCGAGGGCGGCGACTCCGTCCGGGCGCGCCAGGCGCTCAAGGTCCTCGCGAACTACGAGACCCCGCAGCTCGGCCCCCGCGTGCTGGCGCTCGTCCCTTCGGACCCCGGGACGTCGGACGAGGCCGAGCTCCTGCGGACGGCGTTGCGCACGGCGGCGTCGAGCGGCAGCGCCGACCCGGCCGCGCTGCGGGCCCTGCTCGACCGCTTCGACCGGCGGGCCGTCGAGGCGGGCATTCCCGACTATTACGGCACGGCGGAATCGCGGCTGCGCGCCGAGGTGATGGGCGCGCCGGACCGGAGCGCGGCGCTGGCGGCGGCCGTCGCGAAGGACACCGACGACCTCACGGACGACCTGGAGCGCGCGGGCTGGGCGGCCGACGTGGCCGTGCGCTCCGGACGTCGCGACCTCGTCCCCGCGCTGCGGGAGAGGATCAAGAAGGAGGTCGAGCGGCTGCGCGCCGACGGGCGGGAGGAGGAGCTCGACGTCCTGGGCCGGCACTCCAAGGGCCGGTTCGACGTCCCCTCGGCGGGCGCGCTGGGGGGATTGGAGGGGGTCCGGGCGATCGCGAAGCTGCGCCGCGCGGTGCTGGACCTCGGCGGCGAGCTGAGCGACGAGGAGCGGCGCTGGCTCGACGGCCTGCGGATGCTGCGCACGCCGCGCGAGTACCTCGTCGAAGCGGGCCTGGCCGCGCCTTAGGGGCTCAGTCCTCGCGGAAGAGCTCGTGGCAGGTGCGGCAGGCGCCCTGGAGGCGCTCGTAGAGCTTGGGGCTGGTCTCGGGCGTCCACTCGGCCTCGAGGAAGGTCTTCATGCGGATGTCGAGGAAGATCCCGAAGATGGCCTTGAACTTCTCGACCTCCTCCGCGGGGCCCTTGAGGTAGTCGAGCTTCGACGCTGCCTCGACGTTCTTTCGGATCTTCATCAGGCGCGCCTTGATCTCGGCGTCGCCCTTCTTGTCGTCGAGGTCCTTCTTGATCGCCTCGTTCTCCTTGCCGTTGTCCGCCATGAGCGCGGCGTAGGCCTTCCGCACTTCCTTGTTCTTGGGCCCCTTCTTTTCGTCCTGGGGTGCGCCGGCGAGCAGGGCGAACGCGAGCAGGATTCTCATGGGAAGGATGATAGCTAAATCACTTGAGCGAGGACAAATAGGCGATGAGGTCGCGGAGCTCGGCGGCGCTGAGCTGGCGGTCGAGACCCTGCGGCATGATCGAGGTCTTGCCCTGGGCGAGGGCGTCGATCGCGGCGCGCGGCACCCGGCGCTCCGTGCGGTCGGCGAGCGTCAGCGTCACCGCGTCGGCCGTCTCGCGCGCGATCACGCCGTCGACGATCCCGCCGTCCTTCACCCGGATCACCGTCGGCTCGTAGCCGCGCACGAAGCTCGCGCTCGGGAACACGATCGATTCGAGGAGGTCCTTCGGGGCGCGGATCCCGCCGATCTTCGACAGGTCCGGACCCACCCGGCCCCCCTGGCCCGCGATCGCGTGGCAGGCCGCGCAGCTCGCCTTGCGGCCCTGGAAGATCTCGCGGCCCCGGCCGGGGTCGCCGCCCTCGAGCGCGGACGCGAGCTCCGCGAGGCGCGCGCGCTGGGCTTCGACGTCCCCCTCCAGCCGCTTCAGCAGCGCCGCCGCGTGCGGGCCCGCCGACGTCCGGCGCAGGGCGTCGGCCGACAGGCTCTCGACCCCCGGGGCTTTCCCAAGCGCGGCCAGCAGCTTCTCGCCGTGTTTGTTGGGACGTTCGTAGGCCGCGAGCAGGCGGGGGAGCTCGAGGCCGCCGGCTTTGGCGACGTCCTCCGTCAGCTTCAGGAGCTGGGCGTCGGTCAGCGCGGCCGCGCCGAGCGCCTGGGCGGCGGAGAGGCGGAGCAGGGGAGCGCCGGCCAGGGCGGCCCGCAGCAGCGCGAAGCGGGGCTCGTCGAGGGCGGCGCCGCGGATCGCCGCCAGGGCCTCGACGCGGAGTTCCTCGGGGCGCGCGGCGTCGCCGGCGATGGCCAGGAGCGCGGCGTCGGCCTCGCCCGTGCCGCGGAGGGTCGCGACGGCCTGCCGGACGACGGCCGGGTCCGCGTGGTCGAGCGCCCAGCGCGCCTCGGCGAGCCAGACGGCGGGGAGGCGGTCGAGCGGCGCCTGCGCCATGGCCTCGAGCAGCACGACCCGGGGCGTCTCGCGCATCGCGCGCGCGACCAGGTCCCGCACGGCCGGATCCTTCGCGAAGGCCACGATCAGGCTCCGGATCTCCTCGCGCGGCGGGCCCGCCAGCCAGGTCCGCAGCAGCGAGACGATCTCGGCGGCCCAGCCGCGCGCCGCGACGATGTCGAGCGCGGCCTTGAGCGTCGCCGGATCCGACGGGTCGATGAAGGGCGTGATCTCGTCGCGGCTGAGGCCGTCGAGCTGATCCAGCGCGATGAGCGCCGCCCGGCTCCGGCGCTTCAGGGCGGCCCGCAGGGCGTCGCGGTCGCCGATCGAGATCAGCGCGTAGATGACCGCGTGCTCGAGGAAGCGGTCGCCGCTCGGGACGTCGAGGAGGGGCCCGACGGCCTCCTTGTCGCCGATCCGGCCGAGCGCGGTGGCGGCCTCGCGCCGCATCGCCGGCGCCGGGTCTTCGAGCAGCGCGCGCAGGCGGGGCGCGGCGGCTTTGTCCCGGTCGAGGCCGACGAGGCGCGCGCCGGCCATGCGCGCGCTGAACTCGGGAGACGACAGCGCGGCTTTCGCGTCGAGGGTCCGCTTCCAGACCGCCTCCGCGGGGCTCGCCACCACGGGCCGGGTCGTCTTGCTTCGCACGCGCCAGATCGCGCCGAGGGCCTGGGGCTTGTCGATGCGGGAGGTCGGACATCCGATGCGGAACCAGCCGCCGGTGTCGAGGACCAGCAGGCTGCCGTCGGGGGCTTCCAGGACGTCGGTCGGATGGAAATCCGCGTGCTCGCTGACCAGGAAATCCTCGCTGGTCCCCTTGAAGCCCGCGCCGTCGCGCTCGATGGCGTGGCGCTGGACTTTGTGGGTGTTGAACTGGGCGCTGAACCAGGCGCCGCCGAAGTGGGCGCCCTTGGCGCGGAGGAAGCCGGAGGGGGCGACCCAGCCGACGTCCAGCGACGAGGGGAGGAGGTCGCCGGTGCGCTTGAACTCCTTCACGACGTCGTGGTAGGGGAAGACGCCGCCCTCGATCGCGAAGATGATGGAGTCGATCCGCCGCGGCTGCGCGTGCAGGAGCGCGACGGTGACGAGCGGCTCGCCCTCCTCGGTGAACGCGATCTCGACGGGGTTGTCCATGCCGCCGCCGCAGACGACCTCGACGTCCGATCCGTCGGGCCGGCAGCGGAAGACGCGGGCGGCCTGGCCGGCCATGACCGTGCCGTCGGCGCGCTTGATGTTGTGCCCATGGCGGCCGTCGGTCCAGTAGATCCGTCCGTCGGGGCCGAGGAAGGGGCCGTGGATGTCGGCCGCGTTGCCGTTCGATCCAAATTTCGTGACCAGCTCGGTCCGCTCGTCGGCCTTGCCGTCGCCGTCGAGGTCGCGCAGCCGCCAGACGCTGGGCGGGGCGCAGACGAAGAGGGCGCCCTCGTGCCAGAGCGCGCCCATGGGGAAGGTCATCTGGTCGGCGAAGACGACGCTGGTGTCGAAGCGGCCGTCGGCGTCGACGTCCTCGAGCCGGACAATGCGGTGGGGTTTGGCCTTCTGGAGGTCGTCGATCTTGAGGTTCACGCCGGACGAGTCGGCGACGTAGAGGCGGCCGCGGTCGTCGAAGCCCGCCATGATGGGCCGCTCGACCAGCGGCGACGCGGCGACTTTCTCGAGGCTGCAGTCGGCGGGCACGCGGGGGTCTTGGAGCAGCAGAAGCAGGAAGAGCATCACCTGCTTATACGTCCGGGACTTATTTGCAATTGAAATTAACCGAAGTGTTATCGTTCCAATCCGATTCGGACGTTAACACTTCCACGTGTTAACGTCCGAATCGGATTGGAACGTTATCACTTCGGCCTGAAGCGCTGCTTGATCCACTCCAGGCCCTTCTTGCCGGTCTCGGGCTTGAGGCCCATGGACTCGGCGAGCTTGGCGGCCACGGCGTCGCCCACCGCGTTCCACAGCTCGAGGGCCTCGAGCGACATCGACCCCATGAAGCCCTCGCCGTTCAGCGTGAGCGTGAAGTCCAGGGGGAGCTCCTTCGGCTTGCGGTTGATCAGGGCGACCATGCCTTCGGCGGCCGTCCGGCGGAACCCGGTGATCCGGTCCGGCACCGCCGCCTTCGGGTCGCGGAAGACGACGGTCCAGTGGAGATCGACCTCCGTCTTCGCCCCGCGGCGCCAGGCGTCGGTCACCTTGAAGTCCGCCGTCCCGTCGCTCAGCCAGTCGAAGGGCTCGCCCAGGAAGTCGGCCATCAGGCGGACGGGCACGCGCTCGGCGGTCCAGGTGGTCCGACGTCCGTCGCCGTCCCCCTCGGTCGCGATCGCGAAAGGCGCGCCGCCCAGCGTGCCCGCGGCGTTGGAGCGGAACAGCACGGAGAAGGAAGCGTCGCGCGCGCTGAAGGGCCGCGCCTCGAGGCGGTCGATCCGCAGCGGCAGCTGGAAGTCGGGGTGGTCGGGACGTCGCAGGGTCCAGGCGATCTCGACGTCCTCCAGGCGAAGGACGTCGGCCTGGAAAGGCTTGCGGGGCGGGCGTTCGACGTCGGACACGCGCGTGTAGGTCCCGCGGGCGCCGGCGACGCGAACGGACTCGATGGAAACGGTGCCGGTGAGGAGGCTGAGCAGGCGGACGTCGACTTCCATCTCGCGCGCGGTGACGTCGAAGATCGCGGTGGGATCGGAGCTCCGCCGGGCGCTGCCCTCATGGAGGACGACGCGGCCGGAGAGGAGGTTGCCGGAGGCGCGGGCGAAGCTGAGCTCGATGCCGGCGCGGGCCTGGACGGCGGCGGCGATGCGCCGGACGATCGGCTCGAAGAAGACGGTCTGGATCAAGATGAGGGCGAATCCGAGGACGGCGACGGCGCCGAGGAGGGCGCGGCGGACGCGGCGGGCGGCGAGCGAGGAGGCGGCCCAGCGGGTGAGTCTCCAGGCAGCGGGGAGAAGGTGGAGGAGCGCCTCAAGGAGGGCGCCGAAGAGGGCCGCCAGGACGCCCACCACGGCGCCCGCCAACAGGCTGAGGGGCAGGATCAGCTCTAGGATGAGGAGGACGAGACCTTCCACGCCTCGAGTATACCGAGGTCAGGTTCAGGTTCAGGTTCAGGAACGTCCCCCCCCCATCCCCCCCGGGGGGGCGCGGGGCGCCCCATTCCGTCCCCCCTGGGGGGTGGGGGGATTTTCTGAACCTGAACCTGAACCTGATCGCGCGCGGTAGAATCCTGGCCATGATGACGCTGATGCTGCTCGCCGCGCTCGCGCAGGACCCGCCGCGCGAGAAGACGACGAAGTTCACGCTGGAGCAGGGGCGGCTGGTGCTGCCCGGGCCGATCCTGTTCGAGGCCGGCACGGCGGCGATCCAGAAGGAGGCCGAGGCTTCGCTCTGGGTGGTCGTCGACTTCCTCGAGGCCAAGGACTACATCACCAAGCTGCGGATCGAAGGGCACGTCGACCTCGCCGGCGAGAAGGGCCAGACGCTCTCCGAGCAGCGGGCCCTGGCCGTCGCGAAGTGGCTGGTCGCGAAGGGCGTCGATCCCAAGCGCGTCCTGCCGGTGGGCTTCGGCGCCTACAAGCCGGTGGAGGACAACGCCACGCCGGCGGGGAAGGCGGCGAACCGGCGGATCGAGTTCCGTCCCGCGGAGCTGCGCGGGAAGGCGCTGGGGGGGCTGCCGCTCGACGGCGGAGGCAACCCGGCCGGCGATCCGTCGAAATAGCGGGTCCGTCCCCGTCTCCCTCCCTGTAAGATCATCCCTTCATGCACAACCCCCGGGAGGTGTACGCGAAGCGGCTTCTCGAGCGCCGCGAGGCCGCCGAGGCGATCCGCCGGATCGACGAGCGCTGGGGCACGCTGGGCCTCTGGTCCGTCAGCGCGGCGGCGGTCGCCTTCCTGCTCATCCTGCTCGGCAAGCTGACCCCCGTCTGGCTCCTGCCGCCCATCGCGGCCGCCGTCGCGTTCCAGATCCTGCACGGGCGCTGCGCGGCGCGTCGACGTCCCCTCGAGTTCGGCATCCGCTTCTGCGAGGACGGCCTCGCGCGCGTCGAGGACCGCTGGATCGGGAAGGGCCGGGAGGGCCTCGAGTTCCTCGACCCCGAGCATCCCTACGCCGCCGACCTCGACCTCTTCGGCCGCGGCTCGCTCTACGAGCGGCTCTGCACGACCCGCACGCGCCCGGGCGAGAAGACGCTCGCCGGCTGGCTGCTGGCGCCCGCGTCGCCGCCCGACATCCGCGCGCGGCAGGAGGCGGTGGCCGAGCTGCGCGACCGCTTCGACCTCCGCGAGGAGCTGGCGCTGCTGGCCGAGGACACGCGGACGGCCGTCAACCCCGACGAGCTCTCGCGCTGGGCGGCCGAGCCGCCCGGGCTCCCGCGGGGCCTCCGCGTCTGGGCCTGGACCGTGTCGATCGTCGTCGGCGTCGCGCTCTTCCTGGGCGTCAAGTTCTTCGCCCTCGCGCTCTTCCTGGTGCTCCTGACGTCCTGGGCGACCAAGCCGCGCGTCGCGCGCGTCGCGGAGCTCGCCCAGCGCGCGGAGCGGGAGCTCGACGTCCTCTCGAAAGTCCTCCTGCGCCTCGAGCGCGAACCGTTCGCGTCGCCGAAGCTGGCCGCCACGCGCGAGAGCCTGCGCGGCGCCGCCGCGGCGGTCGGCCGCCTCGTGCGGATCGTCGAGCTGCTGCAGTCGGCGCGCAACGAGCTGGTCATGGCGATCCTCGGGCTCTTCCTGTGGCGCCTGCACGTCGCCTACGCGCTCGAGGGCTGGCGCGCGAAGCACGGCGCTTCGATTCCCGGCTGGCTCGAGGCGGCGGGGGAAGTCGACGCCTTGGGCGCGCTCGCGGGCTACGCGTGGGAGCGCCCGGAGGATCCGCTGCCGGAGGTCGTCGACGCCGGCCCCGTCTACGAGGGGGAAGGGCTGGGGCATCCGCTGCTGCCGGAGCGGACCTGCGTGCGGAACGACGTCCGCCTGGGCAAGGCGCCGGCGGTGCTGGTGGTGAGCGGCTCGAACATGTCGGGGAAGAGCACGCTGCTGCGGACGGTGGGGGCGAACGCGGTGCTGGCGATGGCGGGGGCGCCGGTGCGGGCGAAGAAGCTGAGGATGTCGATCCTCGCCGTGGGCGCGACGATCCGGGTGCAGGATTCGCTGCAGCTGGGGACGTCGCGGTTCTTCGCCGAGGTGAAGCGGCTGAAGCAGCTGATGGACCTGGCGAAGGGCCCGCGGCCGCTGCTGTTTTTTCTCGAGGAGCTGCTCTCGGGGACGAATTCTCACGACCGGCAGAAGGGCGCGGAGATCCTGGTGCGGACGTTCGTGGAGAGCGGGGCGACGGGGCTGGTGACGACGCACGACCTCTCGCTGGCGGCGGTGGCGGACGCGCTGGGCGAGCGGGCGCTGAACGTGCACTTCGACGACCGGATCGTGGACGGCAAGCTGGTCTTCGACTACGTGCTGAAGCCGGGCCCGGTGAAGGGGAGCAACGCCCTGGAGCTGATGCGGGCCGTCGGGTTACCCGTTTAACACCGAGACACCGAGGTCCCACCGAGAACACCGAGATACCCTTTGTGGGGATCCCCCGTGCCCACCCCCGGGCCTTCGCCCGCCGTAGCGGGCCGGGCTACGGCCCGCGAAGGCGGGGGGGAGGGGGGCGTCCACAAAGTTCGCCTCGGTGTCCTCGGTGTCTCGGTGGTGAAGGTTACTTCGTCAGGGCGTCGCGGACGACCTTGGAGATGATGGCGTAGCCGTCCTCGTTGAGGTGGAGCTTGTCGTCGCGGAGCACTTCGGCGCGCGGCTGGCCGTCGGGGCAGAGGGCCGCGGCGACGTCGACGTAGCCGAGCTTCGCGTCGCCCTTCGCGTAGGCGGCGACGAGCGCGTTCAGCGCCTTCGTCTTCTCGAGCTGCTCCGCGCGCTTGAGGTTCGGGAAGACCGACATGTAGAGCACGCGGGTCTCGGGCAGGGCGTCGCGCACTTTCTTCACGAAGGCCTTGTAGTCCTCGAAGACCTGTTCGGGGCTCTTGCCCGCGTTGAGGTCGTTGCCGCCGGCGAAGAGCAGCACCGTCTTCGGCTTGAGCGGGATCAGGATCCGGTCGGCGTAGCGGACGCTGTCGGCGATCTGCGACCCGCCGAAGCCGCGGTTGTTGATCTTGAGGCCGGGGAGGTGCTTCTCGACATCCCACAGGCGGATCGTCGAGCTGCCGATGAAGAGGATGTCGCCGACGTTCGGCTTCGCCTCGAGGGCGGCGATCTCCTTTTCCCATTTGTCGGCCTGGACGCACAGCCCTTCGACCCGGCTCAGGGCAAGCAGCGCGAGCAGAGCGATTCTCATGTCACCTCCTTAGCCTCCCGGCGCGTGAGATGATATGGGAACGCTGCTCGCCCTTCTCCTGCTTCAGGATCCGGTCGACGCGGCCGTCCGGAAGGGCCTCGAGTTCGTCAAGACCTCCGGAACGGGCGAGCTCGCCCTCTGGACCCTGGTGGCCTGCGACGTCCCCGACAACGACCCCGGCCTCCGCGGCCTGTTCGGCGGGCTGGGGACGCCGGAATCGACGACCTCCGCCGCCCTCCAGGCGATGATCCTCGAGGATCTCGACCGCCTCAAGTATCGCGACCGGATCGCGCACTGCGCGCAGTTGCTGATCGACGCCCAATGCCGCGACGGGCGATGGGACGTCGGTCGCCCCGTGAAGCCGCCCGACCTCCCCGCGGCGCCGCTTCCGCTTCCGCGGAACAAGGGCGAAAAGCCGCTCGTGCGGCAGAAGATCAAGCTGACATCGCGTGAGGCGGGCGGGGAAAAGGGCGACGCGGAGCCGACCCGCTGGGCCCTGTGGGGCCTCCTGGCCGGATACCACGCGGGCCTGGTCCCGCCGGCGGAGGTCGTCGAGAAGGCCGCCGCGGCCTGGCGGCAAGGAGTTCACGATCCCGCCGACCTGATCACCGGGCTCTCGATCTGCTTGTACCTGTCGAACCGGGACTGGAAGAAGGACCCCGACGTCCTAAAGTCCCTGGAGCGGCTCGCGGCGGAGAAACGGACCGCGCCGGGGGAGCTTTACGTCCTCGAGCGGGCGATGATGCACTTCAACAGCGAGACGCTGGGCGGCGGTCCCTGGTATCCGCGCGTGACGAAGACCCTTCTGGACGCCCAGAAGCCGGATGGGAGCTGGGGCGGTTTGGAGGAGACGTGTTACGCGACGCTGACGCTCTACAAACGGCGCCGTGTCTTTCAGGAGCCGTTGAGGAAATGAGTGCGCAGCTCGGCGCTCAGGGCGTCGAGGAGCCGCGGCTCGCGGCGCTCGCGGACGCGCCGGGCGAACGCGCGGATCGCCTTGGACTCGCGGACGCGGCGCTCGGTGTCGTTCGGGGGCGGGGGGGCGTCCTTGAACAGGACGTCGAGCCACGCGCCGGTGAGCCGTGGGAAGAGGCGGTCGGGCCGGAGCTCGACGCGCGGGAGGAGCCGGGCGAGGGAGGCCTCGAGCGCGGCGGCGGCGTCGGGGAGGGGCGCGTCGCATTCGACCGCCAACAGCCGGGCGTAGCGGCGGCCCCACGGACTGTCCGCCAGGCGTCGCGCGGTGACGACAAATGGGGAAGCAGCCATCGGGAGACCCTCCGACTTAACTCTGGCCGAGCAGAGCGCGGATCGAGGACTTGAGGTCGTCGCTGTCCCACGGCTTGCGGACGAGGCGCTGGATGGCGGCGAGCTTCTGGAGCTCGAGGATGCCGCTGAGGTCGGACTGTCCGGAGAGCAGGACGCGGGCGGTGCCGGGCGAGCAGGCCTGGGCGAGCTCGAGGAGCTGCAGGCCCGTCATGCCCGGCATGCGCTGGTCGGCGATGAGGACGTCGGCCTTTTCCGCCAGCACCCAGTCCATGGCCTGGTCGGGCCGATCGGTCGTGAGGACCCGGTAGGGCTCGTCACGAAGGACCCGGCGGAGCGCGGCGAGGATCGCCGGCTCGTCGTCGACGCAGACGACGACGGGGGTTCTCATCCGGCCTATCTACGACAAAAGAGCCGAGAGCCAAGCGCCAAGCGCCAAGAAAATCTCCTCCTCTCCCCTGAGGGGGATCGGGGAGACTCTGAGGCTCCAGAACCTGAGGGAGCTGAAAAAAGAAAATCCCCCCCGGGGGGGGCCGGGGGGGATTCCTAGGTTCTAGGCTCTAATCCAGCGGCTTCACGCGGATGTTCTTGTACATCACGGTGCTGCCCGGATCGTGGACCTGCAGGGCGAACGTGCCGCTGCCGATCTTGCGGCCGTCCATGCCCTTCGGAGGCACGTAGTCGTCGCCCTGGGTCCACTCGTTGACGAGCTTGCCGTTCAGGCTGATCTCGACCTTCTTTCCCACGACCTTGATGTGGTACTCGAACCACTCGTCTTCCTTGACCGGCGACTCCTTCAGGTCCTTCACCGCGTAGAGGCTGCCCGTCTTGCGGGGATCCTTGTAGCCGGCCGCGCAGACCTGGGACTCGAAGCCCAGGGCCGGCCATCCGTCGGGCTGGAACTTCGTGTGGAAGTAGATGCCCGAGTTCGAGTTCGGCTTGATCAGCACCTGCGCCTTGAACTCGAAGTTCTTGAAGTCCGCGCCCTTGAGGTCGCCCGCGTAGAACACGTGGGCGCGCTTGCCGTTGAGCACGATGGCGCCGTCGACGACCTTGACGCCCTCCGGCGCCTCGTTGACCTTCCAGCCCGTCAGGTCCTTCCCGTTGAAGATGGACGTGAATCCGTCCTCCTGAAGCGCCAGCGCGAGCAGCAGTGAAATCATTCTCGTTCTCCTATTTGAGCTCGACGATCCAGATGTTCCGGTACAGCACGGGGTTGCCGTGGTCCTGCATGTGCAGCGGGCCCGGCGTGGAATCGGCCCCGCCGTCCACCGACGAGGTCGTCTTCTTCCCGCACGCGACGTCCTTGTGGATCTCCACGCCGTTGTGGAGCACCGACATCGTCGCGGGCTTGCCGTCCGCGGCCAGGCGATACTCGATGTCGTAGGTCTGCCACTTGAGCGGCGGGAAGCACATGTTGACGGCCGGCTTGGCGATCGTGTAGATGCCGCCGCACTCGTTGTTCTCGCCGCTCAGGCCGAAGCTGTCGAGCACCTGGCACTCGTGGCGCCCGCTGAGGTAGACGCCGCTGTTCGACCTCCCCTGCCCGCGGCCGGCCGGCATGAACGAGAGCATGAACTCGATGTGCAGCTTCACGTTGCCGTACTTCGCCTTCGAGAAGAAGCCGCCCGTCCCAGCCGTGTTCAGGAGGCCGTCGACGAACGGCGCGTCCTTCCCCTTCGCCAGGAACTCCGGGAGCACCGCGCCCTCGGGCGGCTTGGCGCCCTCGGTGGGGGACTTGCGCTCGACCCGCTCGAGGACCTTGTCCCCGGCCGTGAGCTTCTGGCCGTCGACGCTGCCGTTGAAGTCCTTGCTCGCGAACGTGACCTTGCCGTCGGCGGTCGTCGCGGCCGCCTTCACGCGGTCGGCCTTGTTCCAGCCGTCGCCGGGCAGTCCGCCCATGAGGAACCAGACGTCGAACTTGCCGTCGCCGAGGGCGACGACCTGGGCGCCCCAGCCGGCGCCTTTGTATTCGCCCTGGATCTTGAAATCCGGGCCGGCGTCCTCGGCCTTGAGGACCCCTTTCTTGAGGTCCTGCGGGGCCAAGAGCAACAGCGCGAGTGCGAGCTTCATGGGATTTCCTCCGAGAAACGACCTATATAACGACCCGGACCCGGGATGTTCCAGAGTTAACGATTACGTCATAACTCGCTCTTCCGGATGGGCGATGCATATGTTATGCTCTACTTCGCACCATGCGCTGTGTTCGAGCATTCGGGCTTCTGGCCCTGGCGGGAATGGCGGGATGCGGAGCGGGCTCCGAGAGCTCGGCCACAGGTCTGCCCGGCGGCGGCTTCGTATCTCCGGAGCCCAAGACCTACGACACCGACCTCCGGATCGTGGATGAGGCGGGCGCGCCCGTCGGCGGGGCCTCGGTCGCGTCCGGCGGGCAGACGTTCCTCACGGCGCCCGACGGCACGCTCGCGCTGGGCGGCTTCACGGAGCCGGTGCTGCTGGTCGTCGAGGCCCCCGGCTTCGTGCCCGAGCCGGTCGTCCTGGGGCCGGAGCAGGCGGCCGCGGTCCAGACGATCCGCCTGCGCGCGGCGGCGGGCCCGGGCGGCGCCCGGCGCGCGTTCCACTTCGGCGGCGACATCATGCTGGGCCGCCGCTACCAGGAGCCCACGCAGTCGGACACGGCGCTCGTCACGGACGCGGCGAGCGCCCGGGCGGCCGTCGCGCCCTTCGCCCCGCTCTTCCGCGCGGCCGACCTTTCGATGGCGAACCTCGAGACGGTCATCGGCACGTTCCCCAAGAGCGGGGCCTACCCGAAGAAGCGCTTCCTCCTGCAGTCGCCGCCCGCGCTCGTCGAGGCGCTGAAGGAAGTCGGGCTCGACCTGGCCATCCTGGGCAACAACCACGTCCGCGACTGGCTGGAGCCGGGGCTCGCGAGCTCGCTGGGCCACCTCAGCGCGGCGGGCATCCCCGTGGTGGGCGCGGGCCTGGACGAGGCGGCCGCGGGCGCCCCGGCGATCCTGGACGTCGGGGGCCTCAAGGTCGGCGTGCTCTCGTACACCTCGATCATCGGCGACTTCGTGAACGACGCGTATCCGAGCGACGCGACGCCCGTGCCGCCCGGCACGGCGTCGACCGAGCTCTGGCAGTACGAGTTCCGCTCGTGGGGCTACGCGCCCGCCTCCATCCCGGTCGCCTCCCGCCGCGTGGGCGGAGCCTGGGAAGAGATCAAGGAAGCCGAGCTCACGATCACGGATCCCGCCGGGCAGGCGGCGCTGTGGACGTCCGCCATCGCCGTCTACCCAGAGCTGCAGGACTGGGTGGCGCGGCGCGGGCACGGCGGGGCGAACAACCTCGACTTCCAGAAATTCCTCCCCGACATCGCCGCGCTGCGGGCCGCCGGCTGCGACCTGGTGATCGCGCAGCTGCACGCGGGGCACCAGTACACGGACGTGTGCTCGGTGGGGATGTCGGACGCGGCGCACCGGGCGATCGACGCGGGCGCCGACCTGGTGATCGGCCACCACGCGCACGTGCAGCAGGGCTTCGAGTTCTACAAGGGCAAGCTGGTCTGCTTCAGCCTCGGCAACTGCGTCTTCGACCAGGACTTCCTCTCGACCTTCCTCACCGGCGTGCTGCGCGTGGTGTTCGAGGGGACGTCGATGATCGAAGCGCGCGTCTACCCGATGACGCTCCTGCGCTACCGGCCGGTGCTGGTGGCGGGGCGCTCGGCGCGGGCGATCCTGCGGGTGCTGCACGAGCGCTCCTCGCTGGAGGCGCGGTCGGAGCGCGACGGCCTGGGCGTGATCCAGGTGCTGCGGGCGCCGCACCCGGACGCGCGCAAGCCCCGGTTCACGCTCGACGGCAATTCGGGCCTGCTGACGGAGGGGCCGGGGCCGTCGACCTCCCTGGCCGTGACCGCGGATTTCGAAGCTCCCGTGGATTTGCCGGACATGGGTCTGGTGCGATCAAGGGGGGTGGGGTTGGCGGGCCTGGTCTTCGGCCGCGACCTCTTCCGCTGGGGATCGTTCGAGGACGACGCGGCGGACGGGGAAGCGGCCGGGGGGCCGCACTGGAACCTGTTCGGGTCGGGGCCGTCGGCGGGCATCCCGGTGCTGGACGACGCGCCGTCGGGCTCGCGGGCGATCCGCTTGTACCGGAGGGCGTCGAACACCGACCGCGTCCGCCTGCGTCCGGTGGCGCGGGTGATCCGCGGGGAGCACCGGCTCTGGAACAACGCGTTTTCGCCGGCGGACGGCCCGGCGACGTACTCGATGCGATTCAAGGCGAAGTACACGGGCACGGGGGCGACGCGCTTCACGTTCGACGTCTACAACTTCGACGACGCGAACCCGTCGGAGGACCCGGACTCGATCCTGATCCGCTCGGTGGAGCTGGGCTTCAGCCTGGTCAACGACGGCCAGTGGCACGAGGCGGTGGTGGACCTGCCGTCGATCGTGTTCCACCCGATGGGCGCGCTGCCGGCGAACTCGACGATGATCTACGTGGGCCTGCACCCGCCCGCGGAGGGCGAGTCGGAGCTCTGGGTCGACGACCTGCAGATGATCGAGTGGCGCGACCCGGCGGGCATGAACGACGGCTTCTTCGAGGTCGTCGCCGTCCGCCGCCGCGTCCCCGGCCCCGCCGTCTCCGCCGTCCTCGAGCGTCGCGCCGAGTAGCCCTCCGCGGCGGTGTTCAGGTATTCCACTATTCCATTCCCATCCCGGCCCCTGTATCATCCGTGCGTCGTTCAAGCTTTCATCAACCAAGCGCGAGGCCGGGGAAATCGTGGATCCCAGATTATCCGAACTCCAACGCTCCGGTCGCGTCTCCCCCACCCAACTTGCCGCTCTTCGCCCCTTGCTGGTGGACGACGACTCCGGATTCTTGCTGCTGGCGAAGCGGTCCTTGCGGCAAGCGGGCGTTCCGCCGGAGAACATCACCTCATGCCCCGATGGGGTGGAGGCGAAGACTCTTCTCGAGCGCGAGGCCAGCCCTCCTTCGCTGATCCTCATCGATCAGAAGATGCCTCGGGTCAGCGGCATCGAACTTCTCAAATGGATGCGGTCCAAGCTGAAGCTGGAGGGGGTCCGGGTGTTCATGCTTTCGACCTCCGAGGATCCGGAGGAAGTCAGAAAGGCCTACCAGCTGGGCGTCGATGGGTATCTGGTCAAACCCGTCGGGATGCCTGAGCTCCGAACCCAATTGACCGACGTCCTCCTGTTCTGCGTATCCCCGGACCTGTGCCCCGAGGTCTCCGGGCGCGTCGCCCGTAGCGCGCCGCCCCCCGAATCCCCTCCCGGCGCCTGAATCTGGACCGCGCCGAATCGTCAGCCGGGAGCGCGGGCGGCCGCTATAGTCCTAGGAGACCATGAAGGGAAAGCTCGCGTTGACGGTGGGGCAGCGGCCCGAGGGGAAGGCGGTCCTCCAGGTCGAAGGCTCCGTCGACTCCTTCACCTTCAAGCAGTTCGAGGCGGTCTTCCGCTGGTTCAGCGAGCAGGGCATCCGCTATCTGGTCGTCGACATGCCGCTGCTGACCTACATCTCGTCGTCCGGGCTCAGCCTCCTGATCAAGGCGAAGACCGACTGCGCCGCCAAGCAGGGGGACCTGGTGCTGGTCCGGCCCCAGACGCCCATCCTCAACATCCTGAAAATCATGGGGCTGATGGATCTGTTCCGCGTCGCCTCCTCCGTGGAAGAAGCGCTGCTCCCTCTGTCCGCGTTCGACTAGGGGTTCGGCTCACCCCTCGCGTCGGAGGTCGTGGGCGGCAAAGATGAATCCCCGAATCCGTCCCTTCTCCGGATCTCCCGCGTCGTCGCCGATCCGTCGAATCCCCGTATCCCCACTAGCTCTCCAGGGAGAACTGCCCCGGGCTCACCTCTTTGATCCGGCGGAGCCCGTGGCGCAGGTAGGTCTCGAGGCGCTCGCGCTTCGGCAGGGTGCTGCGCGGCACGCCCATGAGGACGAGGCGTTCTTCGACATCCTGCGCGCTCAAGACCCGTCCGGGCAGGCCCTCGAACAGCTCCATCACGGTGCTCCGCAGCGCGTCCGACGACGTGTCGTCGGGGGAGGCCGGCGTGAGGATCTTGACCGCGTGAGAGGTGGTGACGGGGAAGCGCGACGCGTCGTCGAGATACGCGTTCCACGAGCCCGCCCGATAACCGAACAGGGCCGCCTGCTCCTCGCAGGCGCCCACGAACGACGCGAAGCTGCTCGATTCGGCGAGCCGCGCGGCCTGGGTCCCGGAGAGATAAAACTGGATCGCCTGCTTCGACTTCAGGAGCCGGATCCGGACCGGCGCCTGGGCCAGATGCGCCGCGGCGGTCCGATGGTTGCCCTCGCAGACGTAGCCGACCTGGGCGTCGACCGGGTGGGGCACGACGAGGACCGGGTCCAGGATGAATTGCCGGTTCTGCTGGAAGACCTCCAGAAGGGCGTCCACCACGGCCCGCGACCGCATCGAATCCGTCGGCACCAGGACGTCGGGCTTCACGTAGCCCAGCTCGTCGGCCGTGCGGACGAAGCGCTCGACGCCCACCAGGTCGTCGAGGGGAACCCCGGCGTCGCCGACGGCGATGCCCCGGTCCTTGAGCAGCCGGGGCAGGGCGATGAGGGGGCAGCCGAGCTTTCCCGCCAGCGTGCCGAGCGGGGCGTCGGCCCAGGCGCCGGGCTCGCGGCGGAGCAGGTAGTCCCTCTGCAGGACGAAGATGTGCTCGAGGAAGGCGGCCAGCAGCTCCGCGTCCTCGGCTTCCTTGTGCGCCAGGGCTTCCGCGACCCGGTACTGCTGGACGACCAGGTTCCGCCGGCCGGCGGTCAGGGAAGGATCGCCCATGTCGTGGCGAAGCCGGTCGAGCTCCGACGTGCCGGCGCGCTCGAGGGACGTGACGAGCTTGGGCGGGGTCCCCTCGACCCGGGCGACGATCTCCAGCACAGGGGTGATTCTATAACAGAAACGGTCACTCCAGGACGCGGGCGAGGAAGCCGGGCTCGGAGACGTCGACGAAGAGGCCCCGCGGGACCGTGATCACGCGCTTGTGACGTCCCAGGACGAGGTTCTCGATGGCGGCGACGGCCAGCACGGCGGCCTGGTCGACGCCCACCGCGTCCAGCGGCGGCGTCCGGACGCCGCGCGCGACGGCGCGGCGGAGGTCCTCGGGAATCGGCGGCGACTCGGGCACGAGCCGCTGGAGCAGGCGCAGGGACGCCGTCTCGGGGCGGCCGTCGCAGGCGAGGAAGGCCTCGAAGGCGGGCCCCTTGGGCGTGAAGACCCAGAGCGCCGCGCCGTTCACCACGGGGCAGGGCGTCACCACCGTCTTCTTCCGCCGCCGCGCCGCGCGGTGCAGCGCGAGCTTGGTCGGCAGCGCGTGGAAGTTGAGCGCGTCCACCACGTAGTCGACCTGGTCCAGGAGGGCGTTCATCTCGCGGGACCCGGAGCTCATCTTCACGGGCGTGATCTTGGCCTTGGGGTTGACGTCTTGCAGCCGCTTCCGCACGACCTCCGCCTTCGGGTGCCCCCACGTCGACGCCAGGCTCCCGCGCTGGCGGACGTCGTAGTGCTCGTAGACCCCCGGATCGGCGATCAGCAGACGTCCCACGCCTTTCCGCACCAGCAGCTCGGCGACGTTCGAGCCGGCGCCGAGGCCCGCGACGAGGACGGACGTCGACGACAGCCGGATGAAGTCGCTGAGCGGCAGATGGCCCGCGAGCGTGGCCTGGAAGATCTCCGCGGTGGCCGGCGCCGGGATGTCGGATCGATTCATAGGCCCGCCGCCACCAGATAGGCCGCGCCGCCGTAGAGCCGGTTCGTGACGCCGTGGATCCGCCCGTAGCCGAGATGCGCGAGCAGCGCGACCTTGCCCTCGACCGACCAGTCGCTCCGCGGCTGGTCCAGCCGCCGGCGGTTCGCCTCCAGGAGCGCGCCCAGCGCGGCCTCGGCGCCCGCGAACCGCCGGTCGTCGCGCCGCCGGGCGATCACGACCTCTTCGATCCGCGCGAAGCGCGCGGGCGAGGACGCCCCCGCCAGCAGCACGCGGCCGCCCGGCCGCAGCGCCGCCCGCGCCTGCCGCAGCAGCCCGACTTCGTCCAGGCCCGGCTCCTCGAGCGTGTTCAGGAACGCGACGACGTCGAAGCGCCCGACGCCCAGGTCGGCGGTCGCCAGATCCGCCTTCTCGAAGGCCGCGCCCGGGCGCCCGGGGAAGCGCCGGCGGCAGGCGTCGATCATCTCGTCCCGGACGTCGAGACCGAGGTAGGGCTCGACGTCCGCCGGGAGATGGTCGAGGAACTGGCCGAGGCCGCAGCCGGCGTCGAGCACGGCCGCGCCGTACGGGACGTGCCGGGCCGCCTCCTCGAGCAGCTCCGCGTGAGGGCAATGGGCCACCGCTGTCTCCACAAAACGCCGGATGTCCGTCATGGTCCGGGCGTGGAGTAGCAAACGGCGCGCCACGATTGGCCACAGAGCCACAGAGTCACAGAGGCGGGCGTGTGGGATGGTTCCCCCCCAACCCCCCCGGGGGGGAGGTGTCTCTGTGGCTAATCCCGTCGTTTGGATTCGACGGCGTCGCGGAGGGCGCGGAGGATCGGGGTGCCGCCGGCCGGCTTGGCGAGGATGGCCGATACGCCCAGCGCGCCCAGCTTGCGCGCCTGCTCCTCCGTCACGTGGCCGGAGTGCACGACCGCCCCCACGCCCGGCCGCGTGTGCAGCGCGCCGAAGAAGGTCTCCAGGCCGTCCAGCCCGGGCATCCGCAGGTCGAGGAGGAGGACGTCGACCTCCTGCGCCTGCAGGACCCGGAGGGCGTCGGCCCCGTTCGTGGCGGACAGCACGGTCCAGCCGTGCCGCGGCAGGAGCTCGTCGTATTCCTGGAGCGTCGCCTTGTCGTCATCCACGACAAGCACCGTCGCGGAGCAAGACAGTCGCTCGGCCGCCGGCTCGATCGCGGGGAAGTAGAGGCTGAAGCGGGTGCCGCCCGGGCCGGTCTCGAGGTCGACGACGCCTTTATGGTCGTCGACCACCGCCGCGACGATGCTCAGGCCGAGGCCGGAGCCGGAGCCGCGGGGCCCGCTCTTGGACGAGAAGAACGGCTCGAAGACGCGGTCGAGGGCCATCGGCGGGATGCCGCGGCCGCGGTCGGCGACTTCCACCACGGCGTAGCGGCCGGGCGGAAGGAAGCCGAGATGGCAGCGGCGGCTCTGGGCGAGCTCGGCGACGCCCGTCCGCAGCAGGATGGGCGCGGGGCCGTCGTGGCCGCTCTCGAAGGCGTTGGTGACGAGGTTGGAGACGGCCCGGGCGAGCTGGGACCAGGAGCCGCGCGTCCAGGGGGCGCCGTCGATCTCGACGGCCAGCTTCGGGAAGCGGCCGGCGATGTCCCGGGCGAGGTCCGCGAGCGGCACGGGCACCGTCTCGGCGCGGCCGCGGCGGGAGAGGGCGAGGAGCTGGGTGTTGAGCTGGAGGATGTCGTTCACGCGCTTCCGGATCTCGCCGAGGTCCTCGGACGCGAGGGCGGGGGCGACGAGGTTCTGGATGTCGTGGGCCACTTGCCCGGCGGTCTGGCCGGCGAGCTCGAGGCGGCGCTGGCGGTCGATCACCTCGCCCTTGGCGAGGAGCTCGCGCTCCTGCTGGGCGAGGCGCTCGGCGAGGATCTCGTTCTGGCGGGCGAGCTCGGCGCGGGCGTCCTGGAGGAGCTGGCCGACGTTGTCGGCGTGGACGACGAGCAGGTGCCGGTGCCGGAAATAGTAGGCGAACACGACGGCCATCTGCGCGACCTGGGCGGCGATCGTGATCGAGGGATGGCGCAGCAGGAAGAAGAGCGGCACCTGCACGGCGAGCTCGGCGCCCATGAACAGCAGGAAGAGGCGGCGCGCGTGGACGGGCTCCATGCGGACGGGGGCCTGGCCGCGGAGCTCGCGCGGCAGGTGCACCCAGCCCAGCAGGACCGAGAGGATCGTGACCGCGGCGTAGTGGAAGTAGCCCAGGACCATGGCCAGCGGGCTTTTCGTCGCCATGAGGGGGAGGTAGAGCGCGCACATGAGGGCGACGGCCGTCGAGCACGCCACGAGCAGGGCGGAGGCGTAGCCCCGCGTCCGCGCGTACTCGAGGCGATGCGCCCAGGCGATGATCCCGTAGCCGATCGGGAAGGCGACGGTCGTCGCCAGTTCGGGCTTGATCGCGAAGACCCCCAGGCCGAGCGCGATCAGGCCGGCCGCGACGCCCCCGGCTCGCCGCGGAGGATGTCCGAAGAGCCAGAGCACCGCGCCGACGTGGAGGCCGCCCCAGACGACGCGCGCGGCTTCGTAGGTCGACGTCGCGAGGAAGCCGAAGATGCTGAGGAAGTCGAGCGCGACGAGATACCCCAGGACCGCCGCGAACGCGGCGAAGCGGCGGCGGCGGAGGGGGTCGACGACCGCCTGCGCGGCGAGGAAGCAGCCGAGGACGCCGTTCGCGGCGAGCGAACCCCAGATGGCGAAGCCCGTGACGTTCTGGAGGATGCCGTCCACGTCAGGACATCCAGCCCTTTTCGCGGTAGCGCTTGAGGAGGACGTTGAGGGTCTGGCGCGCGATCCCGAGCTTCGCGGCCGCGCGGGTCTGGTTGCCCTGCTGCTCCGAGAGCGCCTTGCGCACGGCGTCGAAGCGCGCGCGCTCGAGATCGCCGGCGTCCGCGGGCGCGGCGGCGAGGTGCCGGGGGAGGCTGTCCTTCGACAGCGTCCGCGACGGCTCGAGGAGGAGGGCGGAGCTGATGACGCTCTCGAGCTCGCGGACGTTGCCGGGGTAGTCGTAGGCGGCCAGCGCGGCCGCCGCCTCGCTCGAGAGGGAGTCGACGGCCCGGCCGAACTGGGAGGCGTACTTGCGGAGGAAGTAGCCGGCGAGGAGCTCGACGTCCCCCGGCCGTTCGCGGAGCGGCGGCAGCTTCACGCCGTAGCCGGAGATCCGGTAGTAGAGGTCCTCGCGGAAGCGGCCCGCGGCGACCTCTTCGCGGAGCTCGAGGTTCGTGGCCAGGACGACGCGCGCGGCGAGCGGCCGCTCGGCGGATTCGCCGACCCGCGCGTAGGTCTTCGTCTGGAGGACGCGGAGAAGCTTGCGCTGGGATTCGAGGTCCAGCTCGCCGATCTCGTCGAGGAAGAGGGTCCCGGCGCCGGCCTCCTCGAAGCGGCCCGCGCGGTCGCGCGTCGCCCCCGTGAAGGCCCCGCGCGCGTGCCCGAACAGCTCGCTCTCGAACAGCGTCGGCTGGAAGGCGGCCATATTGACGGCGAGGAAGCGCTCCCCGCCGCGCGGGCTGAGCGCGTGCACGAGCTGGGCGGCCAGCTCCTTGCCGGTCCCGGTCTCGCCCTCGAGGAGCACGGGGACGTCCTGCCCGGCGAACGCGGCGAGGCGGCGGAAGATCTCCTTGAAGGCCGGGTCCCGCGTGACGAAGCCGGCGAAGCGCGGGTCGTCGACGAGCGGCGCGGGCCGGTTCGAGACCCAGCTCTCCACCACCCGCGCCAGCGGCTCGGCCTGCAGCGGCTTCAGCAGGTAGTTGTAGGCGCCCGACTTGATCGCGACGACCGCCGGCTCGACGTCGTTCACCACCGTCGCCATCACCACGCCCACGTCCGGCCGCCGGATGCGGACCTGGCGGAGGAGGTCGAGGCCCGACATCCCCGGCATGCGGAGGTCGAGGAGGAGCAGTCCGATCTCCGGGTCGCGGGCGAGGCGCCCTTCGACGTTTTCCGGGAGGGTCTCGACTTCGGCGCGACATCCGATCGCCCGCAGGAGCCGCGCGTGCTCCTCGGCGACCGCGGGGTCGTCATCCACAACCAGGACGGTCGTCATCGGGACCGCCAGCTTACCGCTTTTGCTATCCTCATGCCATGACGCCGAAGGAACTCCTGGCCGAGCTGCTCGGCCTGGGCACGCCCAGCGCCGTCGAGCTCCTGGAGCGCTTCCGCCCGCGCGCGGGGAAGATCACGACGGCCGGCCCGAACCTCGAGACGCCGGCCTGGGCCCGGCGCGTGACCAGCGCCGAGGACACGTTCCTGGAGCTGGGCGGCGACGTCCCCGGCCTCCAGCTCTGGGAGGACGGCCGCGGCTGGGGCGCCTACGTCGAGTTCAAGGTCGCCCGCGGGACGCTGGCGGAGCTGGAGGACGTCGCCGGCAAGACGGCCCCGATGCCGCGCGCGCCCGGCGCCTTCTCGTCCGGCGACAAGGTGGCGGTCTATGTCGGCAAGATCCGCGTCTTCATCGAGCTCGTGAAGCGCGGGCCGGACGTCGACCGCGTCACCGTCCACTTCCAGCGCTAGCGCCGGGGCTCGGGCGCCGGACGCCCGCAGACCTGCCGGATTTCCGGGTCGGACAGCGCCCGCTTGTAGATCCGCACGTCGGCGAGGAAGCCGGCGTAGCGGCCGTACTCGGACAGGCTGGCCTGGGAGCAGGGGAACAGGCGACGTCCGCTCGTGAGGCCCTCGCGCGCGCGGACGCCGTCGAGATAGAGCACGGGCTTCTTGTTCGCGACAACGACCGTCACGTGGACCCAGCCGCCGATCGCCGCGTCGTGGACCAGCAGCGACGGCAGATGCGCGCCGGCGTGTTCGAAGACGCTCACCCCGTTGGTCCCGACGGACACGCCCAGGCCGGCCCGGCCCTCGTCCCCGCCGTGGTTGGGGAAAATCGCGTAGCGCTGGCCTTTGACGCCGGTGACTCCGGACGTCTCCTCCGGCGTCACGTCGCGTTCCCCCTCCGGCCGCGCCCAGAAGGCGATCGTGAAGGGCTCCGCGACCGGGTCCAGCGCGCCCTGCGGGACGACGAAGCTGTCGTTCACGCCGTCGAACCGGAGGCCGGCACGGCCGTCCGACGTCTTCCAGCGCGCGCCGTGGATCGTGCCGTGGCCGCCGCGGCCGGAGGCGTCGACCGCCACCGCGCCGCTCCCCGCGTCGAGCTTCCACCAGCCCAGGAGCGCCTCGTCGACGGGCTTCGAAGGGAGAGCGATCTTGCGCAGCTGATCGCGGGTCTCGACGTCCCCCGGCGGCGCGGTCCGCGTGGCGCTCAGCTGCGCGGCCGCCACGGCGAAGCCCTGGCGGTCGGAGATCAGGCGGACCCGCTTGAGACCGGGCGTCGCGAACTTCGGGAGGGGGAGGGCGACCCATTCCCAGCGCTTGGGCTGGCGGGGTCCGCCGTGCAGGTCGTGCGTGCGCTTGAGGAAGAGGATGCTGTGCTTCACGGGCTGGACGAGCTCGTCGACCTTGCAGGAGAACGTGAAGTTCTCCGCGCAGCAGCCGCCCACATAAGCCCAGAGCTTGAAGGTCAGGTCGGGCAGGGCGGGGAAGGCGATCTCGACGAAATGCTCTCCGGCCTCTCCGCCGCGGACCCAGGCCGCCTCGGCCTTCTCCACGACGGCGAAGCGGAAGTCGCCTCCGGCGCGCAGCTCGACGGCGGGCAGGAAGCGCTCCTTCGGGAGCTCGGTCCGCGCCTTGATCCGGTCGGCTTCCTCGCGCGCGACCGCGGCGTCGGAGCGGAGGAGGTCGCGGTAAAGAACCACCGCCTCCGCGCGCTTCTCCTCGTCCGCCCAGGTGCGCTCCGCCGCGTAGAAGCGGCTCCGGGCGTCGAGCTCGGCGGGGTCGACCTTCGGCCGGTGTGCGGCCGCTTCCGCCGCGTAGGCGGCGTAAGCCTCGGGCGCGCCATCGGCCGCCACGCCGTCGAGGCCGGCGGCGCC
>DASVNH010000145.1:0-23775 GCA_036383955.1 Planctomycetota bacterium
CTTCGCCGCGCGCGCAGAAGACGACCTTGGCGCCGGCCTTCGCGAAGACGCGGACGCAGCCCTCGCCGATGCCCGCGGAGCCGCCGGTGATCAGGACGACCTTCCCGTCGTACCTCATCTCGGGCGATACGCGGCCTTCACCCGCTTGACGTAGTCCGTGAGCGCCCCCAGCGGATCCGGGCCGCTGATCACCGGGTGGCCGATCGCGACGAGGGCGGCGCCGGCGGCGACCGCGCGCGTGGCGTCCTCGACCCCGAACGTGCCCACGCCGATCGGAAGCGTCACGGCCGCTTTGATCTCCTCGAGCCACTGGACGGAGTCGCGCGAGGCGTCGGCGCGCCGCTGGTCGGCGCCGTAGTGGAGGTAGACCATGTCGACGCCCCACGCCTGGCACTGCGTCGCGCGGGCGGCCTGGTTCTTCACGCCGATGAGGTCGGCGACGACGAGCACGCCGGTCTCCTTGGAGGCCTTCGCCGCCGCCTGGATCGTCTCGTCCGGCGCGTTGCCGCAGACGGTCATCACCTGGGCGCCCTGGGCGCGGGTCAGGTGGGTGTTCTTCCCCCCCGAGTCCATGGTCTTGTAGTCCGCGAGCACCGGATAGCCGGGATAGGCCCGCTTGAGCGCCCCGACGGCCTCGACGCCCCGCGACACGATCAGCGGCGTGCCGGCCTCCAGCCAGTCCACTCCCGCCTGGACGCCGATCGCGGCCATGGCCAGGGCTTCCTCGATCGTGGGATAGTCCAGCGCGATCTGGACGATGGGGGGCGCGAGCTTCATGCCGCGATGATAGCTTAGCGCGGCGTCGTCGTCACGTGCAGGTCGACCATCGGCGTGCCGGCCTTGTCGCCGAACCGGAGGCAGCCCTGCCAGTTGCCCCGCTCGTTGGCGACCTTCAGGATGACGACGTTCTCGCCCTTCAGCAGCGTCAGGCCCGCCACGACGTCGTGGTCCTTCTTCAGCGAGCGCGGCTTCTCGTGCGTCAGCACCGCCTGGCCGTTGAGGTAGACCTTGCCCTGGTCGTTCGACCCGATGAAGAGCTTCACGTCCCTCCGCTCCTCGGGCGCGTGGACGTAGCAGACCGCGTACGCCAGGACGTCGTCGCCCCGCTGCCCTTCGACGGCCTGCTTGAAGTCGATGGCGAAGTCGGACGTCCGGTACCGCCGCCACACGTGCTCCTTGCCCTTGATCGTCACGCGCTCCTCGGGCCGGGGGCGGAGCCGGGCCTCGTCGGGGAGGCGCTGGGCGACGACCTCCGCGCCGCCGGCCATCTCCTTCTCCGCGGGGATGGGGGCGAGGAGGAGCCAGTACTTGATGAAGCCCTCCTCGTCGACGCGCGAGGGGTCGACGGGCTTGGCGAGAGGCTTGGGCGCGGGAGCGACGGCGATCTCCGCGACGGCCGGGGGCGGCGGGGGCTTCGGCGCCGGCTTCGGCGCGGGCGGGGGCTCGGGCGCGCGGGCGGCGTGGGGATCCTCGTTGCGGTCGAGGGAGGCGTGGACTCCGTAGACGCCGGCGACCAGGAAGGCGCCGACGAGGCCGACGATCAGGGCGAGGACGCCGATCGAGAGCGCCAGGTCGGCGAGCCGGCGGGCGGCGGACGGCTTCTCGGAGCGCCGAAAGACGGACATACCTGGGATAACGCGGCCGGCCGGATCGGTTACATGGGTCACGTTTGGGCCCGCCGGCGTTATAGTATCCGACTTGCATAAAGGAGACCGCAGATGACCCTTCTCTTGCTCGCGCTCCTGGCCCAGGAAAAGGCGCCGCTGCCGGCGCCCGACGCCGACGGCTGGATCTCTCTGTTCAACGGCAAGGATCTCACCGGCTGGCAGGGAGATCCGACGATCTGGCGCGTCGTCGACGGCTACATCCAGGGCAAGGTGGACAAGATCGGCTACAACACCTTCCTCGTCCACGACCACGCGTTCTCGAACTTCGTCCTGGAAGCCAAGTTCATCCTGCCCAAGGGCGGGAACAGCGGCATCCAGTACCGCTCCAAGGTCACCGATCCGGCCAAGTGGGTCGTCGGCGGCTACCAGGCCGACATCGGCGGCGGCTACTGGGGCATCCTCTACGAGGAGCGCGGCCGCGGCATCCTCGTCAAGCCCGTGGCGGAGGTCGTGCCCACCATCAAAATGGACGAGTGGAACACGTTCGTCATCACGGCCGACGGCAGCAAGCTGAAGCAGGTCGTCAACGGCGTCACGACCGTGGATTGGGACGACACCGACGAGAAGAAGCGGGCGGCGGAGGGCGTCCTCGCCCTCCAGTACCACGCGCCCGGCAACTTCGAGATCAAGTTCAAGGACATCCGGATCAAGCCCATCAAGAAATAAGCCCCCCGCGGGCCGGGGAGGTCCTCCTCCCCGGCCCGTTCCGGTTGGCATTCCCGTTTCCCCCGGGCTATGCTTCCTCCGGCCGCATGACGATGGACACGCTGACCTGCACCACGTGCGGGATCGCCTACCCGATCCGGGCCCTCGACACGCGGACCACCACCCTCCGCTGCCCGCGCTGCGGCGGCACCCTCGGCAACACGAGCGCGCGCCGCCGCGTCAAGCTGCCCCCCCTGGCCGCCGTCGAGCCCGAGCGCGTCCTCGGCCCCTACCGCCTCCTCAAGCGCATCGGCAAGGGCGGCATGGGCGTCGTCTACGAGGCCCTCAACACGAAGGCCGACAACCGCCGCGTCGCCGTGAAGACCTTCCAGCTCAAGCGGGCCGACGCGTCCCCCGAAAACCAGAGGCTCCTCCGCGAAGCCCGCGCCTGCGCCGCCATCCCCCCGCATCCCCACGTCGTCCCGCTCCTCGACGCCGTCCGCGTCGACTCCACCTTCTGCCTCGAGATGGAGCTCATCGACGGCCTGCCGCTGCACGCGTGGCGCCGCGACCTCCGCCCTCCCCTCCCCCGGCAGATCGCCGTGCTGCGGGACGTCGCGCTCGCCCTCGACCACATCCACGCCCGCGGGATCGTCCACCGCGACCTCAAGCCGGAGAACGTGCTCGTCGACCGCGAGGGCCGCCCCCGGCTCACCGACTTCGGCCTGGCCCGCATCACGGACGGGGACGGGGAGTCGACGTCCACCGTGACCGGGTCGGTGGTCGGCACGCCGACGTACATGAGCCCCGAGCAGGCGCTGAAGCCCCGCAGCGCGGACGCGCGCTCCGACATCTTCTCGCTGGGGGTGATGCTCTACGAGACGCTCACCGGCCTGCTGCCCTTCACCGGGAAGAGCACGGTGGGCCTCCTGATGAGCATCATGAACGACACGCCGCACAACCCCGCCCCGGGCGCGTGGCCGCCGGGGGAGGTCGACGCCGAGCTCGTGGGGATCTGCCGGAAGACCCTCGAGAAGAAGCCCGAGGCCCGCTTCGCTCGGGCGGGCGCGCTCGCCGACGCGCTCACGGCCTGGCTGTCGAAGCGCGCCTAGATCGGCGTCCTCACGGGCGTGGAAAGGATCTCCGGATCCGTCCTATCCCCGTATCCCCTTCTAGATCGGCAGCCTCTTCGTGGCGTCGCCGAACGTGGCGGCCTTGATCTTGGCGCGGTCGCACATCGACAGGAAGAGGTTGCAGACCGGCTGTCCGGGGAACTTCAGGAAGCGGCCGCCGGGCACGGTCCCGCCGCCGCGGCCGGCGAGCAGGATGGGCAGGTCGTTGTGGTTGTGGGCGTTGCCGTCGCCGATGGCGCCGCCGTACATGATGAGCACGTTGTCGAGGAGCGTACCGTTCTCCTCCTTGACGCCGTTCATCTTCTCGAGCAGGTAGGCGAACTGCTCGACGTAGAAGCGGTCGATCTTCGCGATCCTCTCGAGCTTCGCCTTGTCGCCGGAGTGGTGCGAGAGGGTGTGGTGCCCCTCGTTGACGCCGGCCTCGGGGATCGTCCGGTTGCTGCCCGAGTTGGCCAGCATGAAGGTCGCGATCCGGGTGCTGTCCGTCTGGAAGGCGGCCACGAGGAGGTCGGCGAGGACGCGGATGTGCGCGCCGTGGTCGCCGGGGACGCCCGCCGGGACCTGCAGGTCGGGGGGCGGGCCCTTCGGCGTCTTCTCGACGGCCTGGATCTGCTTCTCGATGGCGCGGACGCCTTCCAGGTACTCGTCGAGCTTGGCCTGGTCGCTGACGCCGATGCGGGTCTTGAGCCGCTTGACGTCCTCCAGGACGAGGTCGAGCTGGCTGCGGAGGAACGACGCCTCGCGGGCGATCTCCTGCTCCGAGGCGCGGGCCTTCGGGTCGCCGAAGAGGCGGACGAAGAGCTCGCGCGGGTTGATCTCCTTGGCCATGGGCTGGGAGGGCGTCTTCCAGGAGATGTTGGAGGAATAGGCGCAGCTGTAGCCGGAGTCGCAGTTGCCGGATTGGGCGCCGCCCTGCGTGCCCAGCTCCAGCGAGGGCAGGCGCGTCTCGCCGCCGATCTGCGCGGCGGCGAACTGGTCGATCGAGACGCCGGCCTGGATGTCCTTGCCGTCGGTCTTCTTGGGATGCGCGCCGGTGAGGAAGGCGGCGCTGTCGCGCGCGTGGTCGCCGGCGCCGTCGCCCTGCGCCTCCGCGCCCTTGTGGCCGAGGCCGCTGATGTGGTTGATCTTGGTGATGACCGGCTTGAGCGGCGCCAGCGTGTCCGGCAGCTGGCCGGGCGTCTTGCCGGGCCTCCAGGCGTCCATGTTCACCCCGTTCGGGATGAAGAAGAAGCCCAGGCGCACCGGGGCCTTGGCCGCCGGGGCGGCCAGGAGCGTCCGGGGCAGCATCCCCTCGAGGAAAGGCAGCGCCATCGCCGTCCCCGCGCCCCGAAGCATCGTCCGCCGCGTGATCCCGCTCATCGCCTCACCTTGTCCTTCTGCCGGTACTGGAACGGATAGCTCTTCACCACTTCGACCACCAGGGTCGACAGCTTGTAGCCGTTCTTCGCCATCGCGGTCGTCAGGTCCTTGATCACCGGGCCGTCGTAATGCTCCACCCCGCGGCCCAGCCCGAACGTCAGCATCTTCTCCACCAGGCACTCCACGAACTGCTCCTTCCGCGCCTGGATGACCTTCTTCAGCTCGAGGGGGCCGTTGAACTTGCTTCCGTCCGGCAGCGCGGCCGAGGCGTCGATCGGCTTCCCCCCGTCCCGGTCCCGCCACGCGCCGATCGCGTCGTAGTTCTCCAGCCCGAAGCCGATCGGGTCCATCCGGTTGTGGCAGCTCGCGCAGTTGGGGTCCTTGCGGTGCCGCTCCATCTTCTGGCGCAGCGTCAGGCCCGCGTCCCCCGGCTCCGGCTTCAGGTTCGCCGCGTCCGGCACCGGCGGCGGCGGGGGCGAGCCCAGGATCGACTCGAGCACCCACTTGCCCCGCTTCACCGGGCTCGTCCGGTCCGGGTCGGACGTCGCCGCCAGCACGGCGGCCATGGTGAGGACGCCGCCCCGACGTCCGTCGCCGAGCTTCACGCGCTGGAAATCCTGGCCCGAGGCGCTCAGGCCGTAGTGCTGGGCGAGGCGCCCATTGAGGAACGTGAAGTCCGTGTCCAGCAGCTCCAGAGCGCCGCGATCTTCCTTCAGGATCGCCTCGAAAAAGAGCACCGCCTCCTGGATCATGTCCTGGCGGAGGCCGTCGTTGAAGCCCGGGAACTGCTTGGCGTCGAACTTGACCTCCTCGAGGCGGCGGATCTGCAGCCATTGCGTCGCGAAGTTCTCCGCGAGCTCGCGCGACCGCGGGTCCTTGATCATGCGGGCGATCTGCGGCTCCAGGACCTTCGGGTTGCGCAGCGCGCCCTTCTTCGCGTGCTCGAGGAGCTCGTCGTCGGGCATGCTGGACCAGAGGAAGTACGAGAGGCGGCTGGCGAACTCCCAGTCGCTGATGGGGTAGGCGCCCGTGGCGTCGCCGATCGCGCTCTCGTTCTCGATCCGGAACAGGAAGTGCGGCGAGATCAGGATCGCCCGGAGCGGCAGCTTCATCGCGCCTTCGAACGTGGCGTCGAACTTCTCCCCCTGCTCGTAGAGCTTCGTCCAGCGCTCCAGGTCCTCGGGCGTCGGAGGACGTCGGAACGCCCGCAGGAGCAGCGTCTGGAACGTGGCCTTCGCCGCCTCGCGCTTGGGCTTCGCGGGGTCGGGCTTCACCGTGAAGATCAGCGCGTCCTTCTTCGGGCCGGCGACGGCCAGGTCCGCGATCTTCTTGGCCGCCGCGACGTACTTCTCCACGAGCAGCGGCGGGATCGACAGGACGTCGCCGATGTTGTCGAAGCCGTAGCCCACGTCGTCGGTCGGAAAGTCGCGCGGATCGAAGTCGACGCCCAGGAGGTCGCGCACCGTGTTGCGGTACTCGACGCGGTTGAGGCGGCGCCAGACGACGCGGCCGGCGAGGCGGGGGCCCGTGGCGTCGAGCTTGTTGATGGCGTCGTCGATCCACTTCGCCATGGCCTCGCGCTCGGCGGGCTCGGGCTGCGGGCTGAACTCCGGGGGCGGCATCTCCCGGGTGTGGATCTTGACGAGGATCTCCTTGGAGACCTTGCGGTTCTCGCGCAGCGCCTGGGCCGACTGGAACTTCAGCATGTTGAGGTCGGCCTTGGGCTTGAGCTGCGGGCCGTGGCACTTGTAGCAGTACTTGCCGAAAAGCGGCTTGAGCTTGGACTCGAAGTCGTCGACGGGAGGCGAGGACTGAGCCGCGATCGTGCCCGCCTGAAGCAGGACGATGAGAGAGAGTCCACTGAACCCGATCCCGCTCGACATCTGAAACCTTATGAATTACTACGCTGGAGAACCCATAAGGTGACGGACCATGGGCCGGCCTCCGGAACCGGACCCGGAACCGGACCCGGAACCGGAACCGCTTGGCGCTCGTTCAGCGGATTTCGCGCAGGAAGGTGCCGTCGGGCTTGAGCACCTGGACGCGGTGGTTGTCGCCGTCGGCGACCCAGAGGTTGCCGTCCTTGTCGAAGGCGAGGTCCTCGGGCTGGTCGAACTGGCCGGGCCCCGCGCCGGCCGCGCCGATCGTGCGGAGATGCTTGCCGTCGAGGTCGAAGACCTGGATCCGGTTGCCGCGCTGGTCGGTCACGTAGAGCTCGCGCGCCGGCGAGACCGCGGCGTAGTCGGGCTCCTTGAGACGGTCGGCGCCGAACTTGAACTTGAACGTCCCGTCCTTGCCGTAGCAGCTCACCCAGCCGGCCTTGCTCATGGTCACGTAGACGCGGTCCTCGAAGACGCAGACGCCCTCGGGGTCGTGCTCGACCTTCATCGTCCGCGCGTAGGCGCCGTCCTTCGAGAAGATCAGCAGCTGGCGGTGGTCCTCGTCGGTCGCGTAGATCTCCCCCGTCGCGCGGTCGATCGAGATCCCCTCGGGATCCTCGAACTCCCCTTCCCCGTGCCCGCGCTTCCCGTAGGTCCGGACGAGCTGGACCTCGCTCCCCGCGATCTTGAGCTCCACCAGCACGTGGTCGCCGATGATCACCAGGTGCCGCGGCGCGAGCACGATCATGCTGTCGCCCGCCGTCAGCGGCCCGCTCAGGCCCGGGAGCGTCTTCGCCTGGGCCACGATGTTCCCCGCCGGGTCCAGCATCGTGAACGTCGCCCGGTCCTCGTCGGCGAGGTAGAGGTTGCCCTCGACGTCCAGCGCCATCCCCTCGGGATCCTGGAAGCGCCCCGTGCTCTCCGTCTTCGCCTTGTCCCAGACCAGCCGCTTGACCGGCTTCCGGAGAACGACGACCGCCGCCGCCGCCACGAGGACGCCGATCAGGATCTTTTTCGGCCCGCAGCACATAGGGCCGCCATTCTAGCGGATCAGCGGCCGAGCAGGTAGGGCTCCCAGAGATAGCAGAGGTGGAAGCCGAGCAGCTGGCGGGCGCGATCGAGGTCCGACGACATCCCCAGCGACGACTGGACCGTGATCTCGGAATACGCGTTCTCGACCTTCTGCGGACGCCGCGAGTACATCACCCAGCGGACGTCCTTCACGCCGGCGAGCGCGCGGGCCTCCTCGACGGCGTCCGCGAGGTAGCCCACGCGGTCGACCAGCTTCGCGTCGAGCGCCTGCGAGGCGGAGTAGATCCGGCCGTCGGCGAGGGTCTTGACCTGCTCCAGGCTGAGGCGGCCCTGGCGGCCCTCGAAGACGACGCCCACGAAACGCGCGTGGGCCTGGTCGATCATCGCCTGGAGGATCTTGCGGTCCTCCTCCCCGAGCTCGCGGAAGGGGGAGCCGACGTCCTTCCGGTCGCCGGCCTTGAGCGCGGTCACCTTCACGCCGATCTTCTCGAGCAGCCCCGCGAGCGAGACGTGCAGGGCGATGACGCCGATCGAGCCCGTGACGGTCGTCGGATGCGCCACGATGCGGTCGCAGCCCGCGGCGACGTAGTAGCCGCCCGAGGCGGCCACGCCCATGAAGGCGGCGACGACCGGCACCTTCTTGCGCTCGCGGAAGGCCTTGAGCTCGTGGTAGAGGATGTCGCTCGTCGTCACTCCGCCGCCGGGGCTGTCGATCCGGATCACGACGGCCTTCACGGCCGGGTCCTTCTCGGCGATCTTGAGCTGCTCGACGAAGGAGACGATCTTGGACTCCTTGCTGCCGAAGATGGACTCCTCGGCGTCGTCGGTGAGGACGCCCCGGAGGTCGACGATCGCCACCTTGTCCGCGGCCTCGCCGGAGACGGTCTTCTCCGTGTATTCGGAGAAGCGGGGCGTGAGGGGGATGTCGATGCTGTTGAACGACATGCAGCCGGCGAGGGCCAGGGCGAGAGCGGAAGCGGCGGCGCGCATGGGGGGCCTCCTGTTGTGCGGCGACGAGAACCCGGGTATCCTGCCCGGCGTATACCTATTACGACGTGAGCTGGATTCAAGATACCGAAAGGAGCGGGCGCATGGACAGGCTGTCGAGAATCGCGGGGGCGTGCTTCGTGCTGGCGCTGGCCGCCGGGCTGGGCCTCGCGCAGGACGCGGGCAAGAAGATCGTCAACCGGAAGTGTCCGCTGAAGCCGGACGCCCGGGTGGACACGGCGCAGACGATCGAATACAAGGGCAAGATCATCGGCTTCTGCTGCAGCGACTGCCTGGACAAGTGGAAGGCGAATCCCGCGGCGCACGCGGCGGCCGTCAAGGAAGACTCTCACCTGCCCGAGGAGCCCGAGGGCTTCAACAGCGCGAAGGAAGCGCTGGAAGCGGCCAAGGGCGGCGGCTTCCTGGCGGTGATCCTCTTCGTGCCGAAGGGCGGCAAGTCGGCGCTGCTGACGGCCATCTCCGACGTGTCGATCAAGCCGGAGATCGAGAACTGCGCCTTCGCGAAGGTCGAGTTCAACAAGGACGCGCCCGAGGCGAAGCTGCTCAAGGTGACCGCGGCCAACACCCTGGTGCTGGTGGATCCGCGCAAGGACCCGGCCGTCGTCATCAAGGCGCTCACCGCCGGCGGCCCCCCGGTCCTCCTCAAGGAGATCCAGGCCGCGCGGAAGGAAATGGAAAAGTAGGCCAAGGTCAAGGTCAAGGTCAAGGAAACGGAACGGGGGGCGGGCTTCGGCCCGCCCCTCTTTTTTTTCCGTCAGAACTTCAGGCACAGGCCCACCAGCGCCGCGCCGCCCAGCTCGTCGTCCCGCGACCAGCCCACGAAGGCCGCGCCCGCGTGGACGGAGCCGCCGTCGACGTCCCCGCTCGGATCGAACGTCTCCCGCGCCTCGAGCTCGACGCCCCACAGCAGGAGCGCGACTTCCTCCGGCGGCAGCGGAACCGCGGTCGCCTCCTCCCAGGACCAGGCGACGGCCTCCGTCGCGGGCGCGGGCGGCGGGACGTCGAGCGGAAGCTCCGGCGCATCGATTTCCGCTTCGACGGCCGGCGGCGGGACGGGCGCTTCGACGGGGGTCGCGGGAACGAGGACGACCGCGGGCGGGGCTTCGTGCGGCTCCCAGGGGACGAACAGGCAGAGGATCGCGGCGGCCGCGGCCAGGCTCGGGCGCCGAGGCCGCGGAAAGGCCGCGGCGAGGACGCGCTCCTCCAGGACGGCCGCGTCCACGCGCGCGGGGGTTGTCGACAGCCGCCCGACGATCCGCCGCAGCGAGGACGCCTGGGCCTCGCAGGCCCCGCAGTAGGCCAGGTGCGTCTCGAGCTCGCGCCGCTCGTCCCGCTCCAGCAGGCCGACGCCCCACGCGTCCAGCTCGGACTCCACGTCGTCGCAGGTCATCTCGGTTTCTCGATCCCGGTCACGCGCTCCCGCACCTTGCGGAGGCCGCGGCAGAGCAGGCTCTTCGCCGTGCCGAGGGGAACGCCCAGGACCTCGGAGATCTCCTGATAGCTCAGCTTCTGCGTCAGCCGGAAGTACAGGACGGAGCGGTAGGGCTCCGGAAGGTGCCGCATGGCCTCCTGGACCTCGGGAAGCCGGCTCGGCGCTTCTCCCGGCCGCGCGACGTCCAGCATCTCGTCGCCGAGGGTCTTCGCCCGCTTCTTGCGGCGGTGGTCGACGCAGAGGTTGCGGACGACGGTGAAGAGCCAGGCCTCGATGGCGCCGCGGACGCCGGTTTCGTCCCAGTTCTGCCAGGCCTTCAGGAGGGCCGTCTGGACGAGGTCCTCGGCCTCATGGGCGTCGCCGAGGTGGAAGCGGGCCGCCGCGAGCAGCCGGCCCGTCAGCTGACGGACGACCTCCCTGAATTCGCCGGCGCGGCGCTCGGACATCCCTCCCTCGTTCGCCATTGGAATGAAGAACAGACGAACGAGAGGCCGGAAAGGTTGCGCCTCATCCGTAGATCTTGTCGGCTTCGTCCTCTTCGATGATCCGCGCGCGGACCTTGCCGCCCTCGAGCTTCTCGCCGTTGGGGTCGACGTAGACGCGGCCCGCGCCCTTCTTGCCGGGCGTCACGCCCACGATGTGGATGTTGAAGATGAAGGCGGACTCGGAGAGCGCCTCGAACCAGTGGATGTTGTCCTTCAGCTCGGAGATCGTCGCCGCGCCGCCGGGGCCGAATTCCTTGTCCATCGTCGGCGAGATGATCAGGTGCTTCGCCTCGTCCGCGTGGCGCTGGTAATGGCGGCCGCGCATCTGGCCTTTCAGGATCAGGAAGGCCGTCGCCATGTTGTTGTGCCCGTGCGGCACCACCGAACGGCCCTTCTTCAGCGCGAAGAGCTGCCGGCCGAAGACGAGCGAGGTCGGGACGCCCTCCGCCTTCGGGAAGTCGATCCGCAGGCTCTTCGCGCCCTTGCCGTTGAACTCCATCCCCTTCTTGTCGAGGCTGGGGAAGTCGATGTACTTCAGGAAGTCCTCGAGCGGGACTTTGGAGAAGAGCGCCTCGACCTTGGCCTGCCATTCGAGCTGGGGCAGCTTCTGGGCCTGGACTTCGCGGCACAGGGCGTCGAGATCGGCCAGCCAGTGCCCTGAAAGCCGGCGCAGGGCGTCCGCCGGCAGCGACTTGAAGAGGGCGAAGGCGGCCATCGCGCCCAGGGCGAATTCGCGGCGGGTCTGCATGTGGACCTCCCGCCTATTGTACGGCGAGAGCCAAGAGCCAAGTGCCAAGATCCCAGACGTCCCCCCCGCCCCCCCCCGGGGGGAGGGGGGGACGTCTAGGAACTTGGCACTTGGTACTTGGCTCTAGGCCAGGAGCCCCTTCACCACGTGCCCATGCACGTCGGTGAGGCGGTAGTCGCGGCCCTGGTAGCGGTAGACGAGCTTCTCGTGGTCGAAGCCCAGCAGATGCAGGACCGTCGCCTGCAGGTCGTGGACGTGGACCTTGTCCTTCGCGATCGAGAAGCCCAGCTCGTCGGTCTCGCCGTAGGAGAAGCCGCCCTTCACGCCGCCGCCCGCCATCCACATCGAGTAGGCGTCCGGGAAGTGGTCGCGGCCGAGCACGTTGCCGCCCGCGGTGCGGCCCTCGCGGAAGGGCGTGCGGCCGAACTCGCCGCCGCAGACGATGAGCGTCGAGTCGAGCAGCCCGCGGCGCTTCAAGTCGCGGATCAGGGCGGCCACCGGGACGTCCATCGTCCGGCACTTGTTCGTGAGGCCGTCGCGGATGTCCTCGCCGGGCCCGGTGCCGTGGAAGTCCCAGCCCCAGTCGAAGAGGTGGACGAAGCGGACGCCCTTCTCGACGAGGCGCCGCGCGAGCAGGCAGTTGTTGGCGAAGCTCGCCACGCCGGGCGTGGCGCCGTAGGCCTTGAACGTCTCGGGGCTTTCCTTGGAGGCGTCCATCACCTCCGGCACCGCCATCTGCATCCGGTAGGCGAGCTCGTACTGCGCGATCCGCGTCCGCGTCTCGGGATGCCCGAGCTCGTCGGCCTGCTGCTCGTTCAGGTCCTTGAGGGCGTCGAGGCTCGCCCGCCGCGTGTCCCGGTCCATCCCCTTGGGATCGGACACGTAGAGCACGGGGTCGCCCTGCGAGCGGCACTGCACGCCCTGGTAGACCGAGGGCAGGAAGCCGGCCGAGAAGCTGCCCTTCCCCGCGTTGGGACTCACGCCGCTCGAGATGAGCACGACGAAGCCCGGCAGGTTCTGGTTCTCCGTCCCCAGGCCGTACGTCACCCAGGAGCCCATCGACGGCCGCCCCTGGTTCGCCGAGCCCGTGTACAGCAGCAGCTCCGCCGGCGCGTGGTTGAACTGGTCCGTCGTCATCGACTTGATCACGCACATCTCGTCGGCGACGCCCGCCAGGTTCGGCAGCGCGTCCGACAGCCACACGCCGCCGTCGCCGTGCTGCTTGAACGTCCGCGGCGTGCCCATCAGCTTCGGCACGCCCGACGTGAACGCGAAGCGCTTCCCCTTGATGAAGGCGTCCGGCGCGTTCTGCCCGTTCAGCTCCACCAGCTTCGGCTTGTAGTCGTAGAGGTCCAGGTGCGGCGGCGACCCCGTCAGGTGCAGGTAGATCACGCTCTTCGCCCGCGCCTTGTGGTGCGGACGGCGCGAGGCCATGGGGTCGGCGACGTCCTGCGCCGACGCCAGGGCCGCCGCGCCCAGCCCGAGCGAGCCCTGGATGAACGTCCGCCGCGTCAGGCCGAGAAGCTTTTCTTCGTTCATCGCCTCACCGTTTCATGAAGACTTCGTCGAGGTTCAGCAGCACGTTGCCGACCACCGTCCACGCGGCCAGCTCCGCGACGTCCATTCCCGCCGGCGCCGGTCCCAGCGGATTCGTCGCCATCTCCTTCGCCGCGGCCGCGTCGGCCGCGTACTTCTTCTTCGCCCGCTCGTAGAGGGCCACCAGGCGGTCGACCTCCACCGCCCGCGGGACCCGGGAGAGGCAGCGCCGGAACCCGTGCTCCGCGCGCGACCTCGCGTCCGCGCCGCCCTCGACCATCCGGCGCGCCAGCGCCTGGGCCGCCTCGACGTAGACCGGGTCGTTCAGCGTCACCAGCGCCTGCAGCGGCGTGTTCGTCGGGATGCGCCGCATCGTGGTCACTTCGCAGCTGGGGGCGTCGAACGTCGCCATCGACGGGTACGGCATCGACCGCCGCCAGAACGTGTAGAGCCCGCGGCGGTAGCGGTCCTCGCCCTTGGAGTCCTCCCAGTCCTGCGACGACCCGAACGCGGCCGAGAGGTTCTGCTTGGGGCGCGGCGGGTACACGGACGGCCCGCCGATCTTCGCGCTCAGCAGGCCGCTGGCGGCCAGCGCCTGGTCGCGCACCTGCTCGGCCGTCAGCCGCTGCCGGGGCCCGACCGAGAGCAGCCGGTTGAAGGGATCCTTCCGGATCACCTCGGGCGTCGTCTTCGACGCCTGGCGGTAGGTGGCGGACGTCGCGAGCATCCGGACCAGCGCCTTGAGGTCCCAGCCCTTCGCGACCAGCTCGGTCGCGAGCCAGTCGATGAGCTCGGGATGCGACGGCAGATCGCCGCGCACGCCGAAGTCCTCGGACGTCGAGACGATCCCGGCCCCGAAGAGCCGTTCCCAGTAGCGGTTCACGATGACGCGCGCGGTCAGGGGGTTGTCGGGATGGACCAGCCAGCGGGCGAGGCCGAGGCGGTTCTTGGGGGCGTCGGCCGGCAGCGGATGGAACACGGCGGGCACGCCTTCGGAGACTTCCTTGCCCTTGTCGAGGAAGTTGCCGCGGACCTGGATCTGGGTCTTGCGGCGACGTCCCTCGCCGAGCTCCCGCAGGATCGGCACCGTCCCGGCGGGCTTCAGCTCGGCCAGCTTCTTCCGGAGGCCGGCGATCTTCTCGCGGAGCGGGGCGAGCTCGGGCGCCGCGGACTTGAAGTGCGCGAGCAGCTTGGCCTTGTCGTCGGCCGAGCGCGCGGCCTCGTCCTTGCCGAGGGCGGCCCGGACGTCGGCGGGCAGCTCCGCCCGCGTCGCCGTGACGGGGTCGTCGCTGGCGGACAGCTTGATCGCGCCGAGCGGGGCGCCGGGCACGGCCTCGAGGGCGAACGAGAGCGCGCTGCCCGCGGGGACCGGGACCGCGTGGTCCGGCACCAGGACGACCTCGCCCGGCTTTCCGCCGGACGTCGACCAGCCGCGCTTCTTCGGGTCCGGGTTCTTGAGCAGCAGGTCCGCGCCGAAGTCCTTCTTCGCGGCGGCCGCGAAGGCCGAGCGGAACGCGACGGTGCGCGCGCCGTCGAGCCGGAGCTCGGCGGACGGCGACGGCACGGGCGCGTCCTTGCGCTCCTCGACGACCTTGCCCGCGTCGTCGAGCAGCCGGATCCGGTAGCCCTTCAGGCGCTGCTGGATGGTGTCGCCCCCGTCCGTGCGGTTCCAGACCACCACGCGCTCGATCGGCGTGGCCGCGCCGAGGTCCACCTGCCACCAGGGGTTGTCCTCCGCGCGCGTGTGCGTCACCGACTTCGAGGCGTGATAGTCGCCGTTCGTGTTGCCGTCGATCGCCAGCTTCGCCGGCCCCTCGTAATCCGTGCTCGACTGCGTCGCCGCGCCCTTCGGCGCCACGTTCGCGCCGCCCGCGAAGACCTGCACCTCGGCGACGTGCAGCATCTGGGCCTTCCCGGGGAGCTCGATGCGCACGACCCGCGCCTTCACCGGCTGGGCCGTCCCCGGGAGCAGCGACAGCCCGAAGCGCGCCAGGATGAAGTCCTTGGGCGCCTGGCCCCCGACGGCCTCCGGCACGACCTCCAGGCGGATCGCGGCCAGGTGGGCGAGGTCCGTCGACGTCCGGACGAGCGTGGTCTCGCCCGTCGCGTCCCGGGCGGTCTCGCGCAGCGGACGCCACGCCGGCGCCTTGGAGAGCGCGGCTTCCCACGCGCGGCGGGGGGCGTCGACGTCCACCTTGGCCAGCTCGGCCTCCGCGCGGGCGAGCTGGTCCTCGAGCGACTTCTTCTCGCGCTTCTGCTCCTCCGTGTAGAGGGGCACGAAGGGCGAGTCGTCCGGGCGGTCGAAGTCCTCGGTCTGGTTGAGGATCGCGAAGAGCCGGAAGAACTCCTCCTGCGAGAGCGGGTCGTACTTGTGGTCGTGGCACTGCGCGCAGTTCATCGTCAGGCCCATCCAGACCTGCATCGTCGTGCTCACGCGGTCGACGATCGCGGCGTTGCGGAACTCCTCGTCGTCGGTGCCGCCTTCGGTGTTCGTCAGCGTGTTGCGGTGGAAGCCGGTCGCCCGCAGCTTCTCCTCGGTCGGGTCGGGCAGGAGGTCGCCCGCCAGCTGCTCGATCGTGAAGCGGTCGAAGGGCAGGTTCCGGTTGATCGCCTCGATCACCCAGTCGCGGAAGGGCCAGATCACGCGGGGCCGGTCCTCGGCGTAGCCCTGGGAGTCGGCGTAGCGCGCGAGGTCGAGCCAGACGCGCGCCCAGGCCTCGCCGAAGGCCGGCGCGGCGAGCAGGCCGTCGACGTAGCGCTCCACCGCGTCCGGCGCCGCGTCCTTCGCGAAGCGGTCGGCGTCGGCGACCGTGGGGGGCAGGCCGGTGAGGTCCATCGAGAGCCGCCGCGCCAGCGCGTAGCGGTCGGCTTCGGGGGAAGGCTTCATCCCGGCGGCCTCGAGCCGGGCGAGGATGAAGCGGTCGACGTCGTTCTTCGGCCAGGCGGCGTCCTTGACGGCGGGGACCGCGGGCCGGACGGGCTTCACGAACGCCCAGTGCTTCGCGTACGGCGCCCCCTGCGCGACCCACGCGCGGAGCGTCTCGATCTGCGCGGGCGACAGCTTCTTCCCCGTCTTCGGGGGCGGCATCGCGTCCTTCGCGTCGGACGTCGTGATCCGCTTGATCAGCTCGCTCTGGTCGGGCTTGCCGGGCACCACCGCCTTGCGCCCGTCCTCGAGGGCGGCGGTCGCCCCTTCGAAGGTGTCGAGCCGCAGGTCGGCCTTGCGGCCGGAGGCGTCGGGGCCGTGGCAGAGCAGGCAGGTCTGGGCGAGGATCGGCTGGACGTCGCGGATGAAGTCGACCTTCCGCCCCGTCTCCTGGACGGGGGCCGCGAGCAGCATCAGAGCCAGGATCAACCCACGCACGCGAAGCCTCCGCTTCTTCTATAAGTCAGGGTCCACCCGCTGTTACCCGTTGACAAAGACGGGCGGTCGCCTTATCACCAAGCCGGATGTACCTCGCCTATAATACGAACGGCCTCGCCCATCATCGGCTCGACGAGGCATTGCGGATGCTCGCCGACCTCGGGTACGGGGGGGTGGCGATCACGCCCGACGTCCCCCACCTCGACCTCCTCCGGACCGGCGAGGCCGACTGGGAGAAGACCCGGGCGCTGCTCGACCGCCTGAAGCTGCGCCGGGTCGTGGAGACCGGCGCGCGCTACGTGCTCGACGCCCGCCGCAAGCACTGGCCGAACCTCTGCACGCCGGACGACGCCGCGGCGGAGCGCCGGCTGGACTGGTACCGCCGGGCCTGCCGGCTGTCGAACGCGCTCGGGGCGGAGGGCGTCTCGATCTGGAGCGGCCCCCTCGAGCCCGGCGACGCCCCTGACGCGGCCTTCCCGCGCCTGGTAAAGCGCCTGCACCGGGCGCTCGACGACGCCGAGGGCGCCCGGATCTGCTTCGAGCCCGAGCCGGGGATGCTGATCGACTCCCTGAGCCGCTACCGCCAGCTGCGGGCGAAGCTGGGCCGCCAGGACCTGTGGACGACGATCGACACGGGCCATCTGGTGGTGACGGAGCCCGGCGAACCCCAGAGCCACCTGGCCGAGTTCGCCGGCTCGCTCATCAACGTGCAGGTGGACGACGCCCGCCGCGGCGTGCACGAGCACCTGGCCCCGGGCCAGGGCATCGTCGACTTCGCCGCGATCTTCCGCGAGCTCAAGCGCCTGAACTACAAAGGCCCTCTGGCCCTGGAGCTGTCGCGCGACAGCCATCGCGCCGCCGACGCCGCCGCCGAAGCCTACGCGAAACTGGCGCCGCTGCTCTGAGATCAGGTCCGCCAGGACGAGGCGCAGTCGGAGCACTCGTACCCGAAGTTTCCGAAGAAGCCTCCGCTCCAGCGCAGCCGCGCGCGTCCGCCGCAGCGCGGGCAGCCCACGGGCATGAAGAGAGCCCACGACGTGAGCGCGGCGATGCAGACGGCGGGCGACGCCGCGAAGAGCGCGAGCACCGCGGCGACGCGAAGCCCCTGGGAGGCGGGCAGGCAGGGGCCCAGGGGCCCGAGCAGGAAAAAGAAGAGGGCGATCCCGGCGACGAGGCCCAGGATGGCGCAGACGTGGATCAGGACCCTGGAGAGCAGATACGAGAAGATCTTGGGTCCGGGCTCGGCCAGCGAGGCGGGCTTGCCCAAAAACTCTCCGACCCGGCGCATCAGCCGCCACGCGCGCAGCTCGTAGTCGAAGATCCGGAGCGTCACCGATTCCCGTCCGTCGGTCAGCCGGACCCGCCCGGACACGCGCCGGCGGGCCAGGAGCCCCGGTTCTCCGACGTCCCGGTCGTCCACCCGGAACTCCTTCAGGGCATAGGTCTTGCGGCCCCACGTCCAGCCCGGATAGCCCCAGGTATGCGTGATCGTGTCCGCGTCCAGGTCGAGCACGACGCGGTGGCGCCAGAAAGCGATGGCGCCCAGGATCAGCGTCCAGGGGACGAAGATGGCGAGATCCTTGAGCATTTCCCGGCTCTCCTGGTGGTCTCCCCGCAGCGCCCGAACGCCGCCCAAGGTCAGCAGCAGAGGGCCGATGAGCGTGAGCAGGCCCAAGAGGCGCTGAAGGAAGAGCCCCCCCTGATGGATGCCGCTCGTCACCGTCAGCCGGGAGGTCGAGTCCGCCAATCTTCCCGAGTATAGCCGCCCTATCCCCCGATGGCCTGGAGGACCAAGGCGGTCTCCTTCTCCTTCTTCGCGGCGAACTTGGCGATGAGAACCTGGCCGACGGCGAGGATCTTTTTACGGGTTTCCTCGTCGTTGACCTCCTTCGCCCGGATGTTGAGGACGCGGGTCTCGGCGTCGATGGCCAGCTCGATCTTCCGTCCCGTGGGTTTCTCGATGGAGTCGCCCTTCTGGTAGGCCCGGAGGATGATCTTGTCCTTCTCGACGGCCTCCACGCGGCCCCGGAAGTCCTCGTCGGGAGCGGTTGCCGTCCAGGCCAGGCCGAGCATCAACGCGAGCATGTTCGATCCTTTCTCAAGTTCGCGGCTTGGACGGGATCGGAGGCGCCGCGGTTCCCGTTTTTTGGGATAAGCTTGGGACCGTGGCGGACACGCACGTGGTCGCGGAGCTCCAGGGCACGCAGCCCAAGTGGCGGCTGACCCTGGAGCCGGACGCGTTCCGCCTCGAGCCGCTGGAGGCGGGCGTCGCGTTCCAGGTGCCCCGCGCCGAGCGCGTCGCGCGCGTGGATCTCATGAACGGCCTCCTCACCCGCCGCCTGCTCGGGGTCGCCATCGCGGGCGGCAAGAAGCTGTTCCGGCTCGATCCGGCCGGCTTCGAGGCCTTTCAGGCCTGGGCCGGTCCGCCCACGATGGAGGACCTGCGCAAGTCGCTCAAGCGCCGCTTCGGGTGGAGCTTCACCCTGGGGCTCCTCATCATTTTCACGTCGCTCCCCATGGCCGGGGACCCCGAGACCGGCCTGGCCGACATCCCCCTCAACCCGCTCTCCATGGCGATGGGCATCGCCCTCATCGCGGCCGGGCTCCTGTCGCGGGTCCTGCCCAGCCGCTGGTTCCTCCTGGCCGATTCCTGCTGGATCGCCATCGCCGCGATGACGACGGTCGACAACCTGGTCGACGCCCCCGGCGCCGGGAACGTCCTGCTGCTGCTCTTCCAGGTGAACTACGTCCTCTCGTCCCTCGCCGAATTCCGCCGCTTCGGCGCGATGCGGGAGGGCGTCGATCCGGCGCGCACGTAACCCCGCGCCCCGTCTTCTTCTCACGATCTCATGCTTTTCATCTGCCTCTTTCTGGCCGACCTCCTCCGCGACCTCTCGCACGACGACATCGAGGTCCGGCAGGCCGCGGCCGCGGAGCTTTACCGCCGCGGCGCGGAGCTGCGCAAAGAGCTCTCGGATGCCCGCCGGGACGCGTCGGATATCGAAACCCGCTCGCGCCTCGACGACATCCTCCGGCGCCTGGACGTCGACGAGCGGATCCGAGGATTCGGCGGCGGTCCTCGCGTGGCGGACTTCGGGCTCTCGCTCCGGATCGACCGCTTCGCGGGGCGAGGCCCGTTCCGCCTGGCGATCGAGGTGATGAACGTCGGGAGCGCGGAGCGGGAGTTTCCGGGCATCGCGCTCTGGGACCTCGAGGAGCCCGACCAGGAAACCCGGACGCCGGGCGCGGAAGCCCGCGTGACGGTGAAGAAGTTCATCGGCGGGGGCCTCCGCCGGACCCGCTGGGGCCGCGCGCCCGGCGTCCCCGTCGCCGCCGTCGCGCTGCGGCCCGGGGAGTCGACCACCTTCGACTTCCTCCTGGAGGCGAAGGACCTCGCGGCCGGCGACTACGACGTGCGGGTGGAGATCAGGATCCCCGAGGCCGAGGAGAACCTGCGTTCGAACGTGGTGAGGCTGATGATCCGGAAGTGAGCCCTCCCGCCCTCCCCGGAGGGAGAGCGGGAGGGAAAGAAGCTACTTCCCGTAGTTGAAGGAGAGCTGGTCCTGGGGGATTTCGGCCTGAACCTGGACGGTCGGCGCCACGAGCGTCAGCGGCTCCTGCTTGGCGGCGCCATCCATGCCGTCGTACTTCGCGTACCAGGCGCCGCCCTTGACGGACTTCATGGACGTCTTGGGCATCGTTTTCGCGCGCTTGTTCTTCGTCGCCATATTCATTCCCTCCGAGGATGAATACCGGCGCCGCCCGCGGTCCATGACAGGGGAAATTCCGGCCAAGGCCCCGTAGCCTGGTACCCGGTACCTGTTAGAACGCCGGATCGCCGTAGCGCTCGTCCCAGCGCTCGAGGAACGTCGCCAGGTCCGCGGCCGTCGCCGACTTGCCGTTGCGCACGTAGAAGCCGGAGTTGGCCGTGCCCGCGGCCAGCATCTCCTGCGGCTCCAGGCCCGCCAGCAGGCCCTGGCAGAAGCCGGCGTTGAAGTTGTCGCCCGCGCCCGTCGTCAGCTTCGGGTTCAGGCAGTAGGGGCCGTCGAGGTACGCGCTCCCCTTCTCCGTCGCGCAGGCGGCGTTCTTCGTCGGATGGATGACCACGGCGTCGAGGTCGAGCGTCTGCCGCAGCGTCACCGCGTTCGCCTCGATGAGGTCGGCGTTGAACGTCAGCTTCAGGGCCGCCGCGAGCTCCATGCTCTCCTTCTGGTTCACGCCCAGCACCACTTTATGCGAGCCGCGGAAATCCTCGAGGAAGCGCAGGGCGTCGGCGATCTCCCCCGCCGGCCGCTTCTCCGGATCCGCCAGGTCGATGAACAGCACGGCGCCCTTCGGCGCCTTCACGCCCTGCATGTCCTTGTGCAGGCGCTTCCAGATGTCCGTCTGGTGCGGCAGCATCGTCCAGTTCGTCAGCGCGATCAGGCTCGACGTCTCCCAGGCGGTCCGCAGGGCGTCGCGCCCCGCCACCTCCAGGATCCGCTCGTAGCTGACTTCCTTGAGCGACTCGTGCTTGCCCAGCATGACCTTGCCGTCGCGGAACTCGAGGGCGTCCGTCTGACCCGGCTCCGCCACGCTGTAGCAGGCCTTGCAGCGCTTCGCCATGTCCGCGAAGACGGGGTGGATGGCCGGACGTCCCAGGTTCCCGACGTAGGTCACCGGGAAGCCCGCCTCGAGCAGCGCGTTCGCCATGATCGGACCGTTGCCGCCCAGCTTCTGCTGCCGGACCACCAGCTCGAGGTTGCTCGACAGCCCGGCGGCCCGCGAGATCCGCTCGCCCAGCGCCGCGATCGTCTCGACGCGCGTGTAGGTCGTCGCGTCCTTCCGCTTGTCCACCACGTCGATGATGAGGTCGACGAAGCCGTCGAGGCCGACGAGCACGTTGGCGCGGGCCGGCGAGAAGGCGCGGAGCTTCTTCGCGGCGGACGTCAGGACCGGATGGGGCATGGTCGGATTCTCCTCAGAAGCCGGGGGATTATAGCGTCACTTCCGGAAGATCTCGAAGACAAGCGTGACGGGGAGCAGAAGGAGGTCGCCGGCCAGCGAGCAGGGGAGGTCGATCATCCCCTCGCAGAAGACGGGCACGAAATACTCCCAGGCGGCGCAGCCCGTGACCGGGATGCGGAAGGTGTCGGCGACGTCCTCCGGCCAGGTCCGCACGCCGCCGAAGACCTGGGGGCCGTCGTCGGTGCCGCCCGCGAGGTCGTAGACCGAGGAGCAGCCGCCCAGCGCGAGGAGGCCGGCGATCACCAGGGTCCGCACGATTCAAAATATACCCCTGGACCCCGCGCCCCGCGGTCGCTATAGTGCGGGCCGTTCGGGACGTCCCTCCGCATCCTCCCGAGGTTGGTTTTTAGTTCATTTCGGCGAAACCCCCTGATGACCCGCTTCGAAGACCTCAAGCTGATCGAGCCCCTCCTCAAGGCCCTCCGCGAGGAGAAGTACGAGATCCCGACCCCCATCCAGGACAAGACCATCCCCCACGTGCTCCTGGGGAAGGACGTCCTCGGCTGCGCGCAGACCGGCACCGGCAAGACCGCCGCCTTCGCGCTGCCCATCCTCCAGCACCTGACCGCGACGAAGGCGCAGGATCCGCGCGACGTCCGCTGCCTGATCCTCGCCCCGACGCGCGAGCTCGCCACCCAGATCGGCGACAGCTTCGCCGCCTACGGGCGCCACCTCAAGATCCGCCACACGGTGATCTTCGGCGGCGTCGGCCAGAACCCCCAGACGATGGCGCTGCAGCAGGGCCGCGAGGTGGTCGTCGCGACCCCCGGCCGCCTGCTCGACCTCATCCAGCAGGGCTGGGCGAAGCTCGGCAAGATCGAGATCCTCGTGCTCGACGAAGCCGACCGCATGCTCGACATGGGCTTCATCCACGACGTGAAGAAGATCATCGCGCGGCTCCCGAAGAAGCGGCAGACCCTCTTCTTCTCGGCCACGCTGCCCCACGACATCATGTCGCTGGCGCACGACATCCTGAACCAGCCGGTGCGCGTCGAGGTGACGCCGACGGCCACGACGGTCGAGAAGATCTCGCAGACGCTGTACCGGATCGACCGCCACACGAAGCAGCCGCTCCTCGAGAAGCTGCTGCGGGACCCGTCCTTCAAGCGGACGATCGTCTTCGCGCGCACGAAGCGCGGCGCCAACAAGGTCGCCGAGAAGCTCACCGCGGCCGGCATCCACGCCGACGCCATCCACGGCAACAAAAGCCAGAGCGCTCGGGAGCGGGCCCTGGAGAACTTCAAGAGGGGGGCCACCCGCGTCCTCGTCGCCACGGACATCGCCGCCCGCGGCATCGACGTGGACGAGATCTCGCACGTCGTGAACTTCGACATGCCCGACGTCCCCGAGAACTACGTGCACCGCATCGGCCGCACGGCCCGCGCGGGCCTGTCCGGCTTCGCGATCACCTTCTGCGCGCCGGAGGAGTTCTCGGAGCTGCAGGCGGTCGAGAGGCTCATCCGCATGCGCATCCCGATGAAGCCCACGCCGGAAGGCCTGCCGAAGCAGGTCGCGCACGCTCCCGCGCCGCGCGAGCACCGGCCCGCCCCGCCGCGCGCGGCGGCCGGCCATCCCCGCTCGGCCCCGGTCGCCTACGGCGGCGGCCACGGCGGCCCGCGCCGCTTCGGACGTCGCTTCCGCTAAGCGTCCGCGAAGGCGGACGCTTACCCTGAGCGGAACGAAGCGGAGTCGAAGGGTTAGCCCTTCGCGACGGAGTCCTCGCCCACGCGGATCGCCTCCGTGATTCCGCGGCCGACAACGGTCAGTCGTTCGCGACGTAGTCGACGACCAGGGCCTTCTCCAGAGAGGGCTCGAGGAGCGCGACGAAGTCCCGGTGGGCCGGATGCGGCAGGTAGGCGTCCCGCGCCTTCGCGTCGCGGAAGGTGACGAGGAAGCAGTGGGTGAAGCCCTGGGCGAGGCCTTCGGGGCTGACGTTCGTGCCCCACTCGAAATCGGCGATCTCGGCGATCTTTCCCGGCAGGGCGCGGAAGGCCTCCTCGATCGCCCGGACCGTCGCCGGCGGCGCGCCGTCCTTCCACTTGAAGAGGACGACGTGGCGCAGGAGGCTCACGGAACGCGGACCTTGGGCTCGCGGCGGGGCACTTCGGCGGCCCGGGGCGCGACCGCGGGGCCGGCGAGCGGCAGCCGGATCGTGAACTCCGTCCCGCGCTCCGGCTCCGACGCGACGTCGACCCGCCCGCCGTGCCCCGTCACGATCCGGTGCACCACGTAGAGGCCCAGGCCCGTGCCCTGGCCGACGGGCTTCGTCGTGAAGAAGGGCTCGAACAGCCGCGCCACGTTCTCGGCGGCGATCCCGCGGCCGCTGTCGCGGATCCGCACGACGGCGAAGCGCTCCTCCTCCCGGGTCGAGACGGAGATGGTGCCCTTGTCCTCGATCGCCTGGGCCGCGTTCACCAGCAGGTTCACGAACACCTGCTCCACCTGCTGGGGGTTGCAGCGCAGCGGCGGAAGCGCGCCC
>DASVNH010000146.1:0-17444 GCA_036383955.1 Planctomycetota bacterium
GACGCGGTCATTTCGTCAACGCGTTGACGAAATGACCGCGTCAGAATATCAACACATGCCCTACACGGTCATCCTGCACGACGACGTGCCCGTCGACCCGCGGGTCTACGGGCCGGTCGTGGCGCCCATGCTCGGGCTCACCGTCCTCGAAGCCCGGCTCGCCGTCCGCAAGGGCCGCGGCATCCTGCTCGAAGGATTGAAAGAAGCGGACGCGAAGGCGCTGGTCGCGCGGCTCGCGGGCGACGGCATCCAGGCGGAGGCCGTCGACACCCTCCCCCAGCTCCCCCCGCCCCGCAAAGTGCTGCAGCTCGAACACGGCGACGACCTCCTCGGCTACGGCGAGGGCGAGGCGCTGCCCTGGGACGCGCTGGACGTCGTCTCGATCGGCGTCGTCGCGCGGCCGGAGCACCAGGAGCTGTTCACGCACGTCGACTTCCGCGGCGTGCCGCCGATCCACAAGCTGGAAGGGGCCGAACGCGACCTCATCCGCGAAAACCTGCTGCTCAAGATGTCGGCGCGGCCCAAGGGCGTCGCCCCCAAGCGCAAGCCCGACGCGGTGCTGGAGGAGATCGACCGCAAGTGGGGCGGCAAGGTGAAGGTCTACCTCGACCTCCTCACGGCCGACGCCGGCACCTGGCTGCGCGTGCCGATGGACGAGATCGCCTACCGCTACATGGCCGGCAGCATCCGCATGGGCGGAGCCTGGGGGATGCAGGCCCTCGTCAACGACCTCGTCGAGAAGCGCCTCCCCGCGTTCGTCCCGATGACCTTGAAGCTCCTGGACGTTGTGGATATAAAGACCCTGGTCTTCCCCCAGGTCGAAGAGTTCACGCGCTACACCGCCTGGTGCGCGCTCAGGAGGCTGCTGTGGCCGAATCCCGACGCTACGTCCTCGCCCTCACCGGAGCCTCCGGCGTCGCCTACGGACGCCGGCTCCTCGACGTCCTCTCCCGCTCCGGAGCCGCCGTCCATTTCGTCGTGAGCGACGCGGGCTGCAAGGTCATCGCGCACGAGCTGGGCATCCCCGTGGATCCGAACGACGGCCCGGGCGTCGTCCGCGCGCTCCTCGGCGAGGAGCCGTCGAACGTGACCGTCCACCACTACAAGGACTTCGAGACGCCGATCGCCTCGGGCTCGTTCCGCCACGACGGCATGGCCATCGTCCCCTGCTCGGGCGGCACGCTCGGCCGGATCGCCTGCGGGTCGTCGACGAACCTCATCGAGCGGGCGGCGGACGTCTGCTTCAAGGAGCGCCGCAAGCTGATCCTGGTCCCGCGCGAGACGCCCTACTCGGAGATCATGCTGGAGAACATGCTGCGGGTCACCCGGGCCGGCGCGATCGTCCTGCCGGCCTCGCCGGGCTTCTACAGCGGCGAGACCAAGGTCGAGGACATGGTCGACTTCATCGTCTCGCGCGTGCTCGACCACCTGGGCGTCGAGAACCAGCTGGTGCGCCGCTACGGCGAGCCGGCCCGCCGCCGCCATCCCGAGGAAGACTAGTTCCCAGTCTTGCGTTCTTAGTTCTGAGTGTCACGCGGCCTTTCCAGGCCGCACACTAGTCCCGGATGAGCCGCTTCGCCGTCCACTGGATCCTCATCACCGTTCCCTGCCTGGCGCTGCTCTCCCCGATACATATGATGCGCGGCGCGGGCGGTATCGTGAATTTCGTCGGCTGCCTCGAGTTCGTCCTCTTGAACAACTTCGTGTTCAGCGTGCTAGCGGTTTCGGCCGCGGCGTTCGGACAGGAATGGCTGCTGGCTTGGCATCGACGTCCCGCGCGCCGCTGGTGGGCCTTCATGACCGCGGGGGCGGTCGTCAGCTGGATCGCGAACTACGGCTTCACGGACCAGGTTCTGCCGTGGTTCATGCAGGCAGGGTCCTATGAAACCCGTCTGATGGTCGTTTCGAGGTCGCTCTGCGACGGCATCGCTTTCGGGACAGCGGCCGCCCTCGCCTTGTGGGGGCGCGCCTGGCCCGCGGTCGCCCGTCCCTGGCTCGCGGGCGTGATCGGCCTCTACACGCTGAAGGCGGTTCTGCACGTCCTCCTGATCACCCTTCTTGGCTCGCCCAGAAACACGGACTCGCCCCTGGCCTGGTCGATCGCGCTCATGGCCTTCGACGCCTTGGTCGTCTCGTCCGGCACCGCGCTGTGGCTGGAACGTCTGATCCTGAAGCCCGCGCCAGAAACCGTAGCGTGACGACAAAGTTCGTCGCCACTTCTTCGCGCGCCCGGCGATTCCGCGGTCCTCCGGCGGGCCCGCCGTTTGCTGTCCATCCTCCATGGACCTCTTCCGGCCCGAGACGCCCGGCTACGAGCTGTGGATCGCGCTGGCGGCCTGGGCGGCGTTCGTGGTGGGCCTGCTGTTGCTGCGCGTGGTGTGGGAGGTCCTGTACTACGGCCCCCGCGCCGTGCTCCGGAACGGGTTTCACGTCGACTCGGAGACCTGGAGGCTCATCGCGATCCTGATCTTTTTCGGCATCGCCGGAATGACGGTGTGGTTCCAGTGGCTCTAGGCTACTTGCGGAGGACGCGGATCCCCTGCGCTTCGAGCTGCTCGAAGAAGTAGGGATAGCTCTTCGAGACGCACTCGGGGTCGCGGATCACCACGCCGGGGGCGGCCGTCGCCGCCACCGCGAAGCTCATCGCCATGCGGTGGTCCTTGTAGGTGGCGATCTCCGCCGGCTTGAACGCGGAGGGCGGGACGACCGTGAAGCCGTCCGCCTCTTCCTTCACCTTCGCGCCCAGCTTGCCGAGCTCCTTCACCAGCGCCGCGATGCGGTCCGTCTCCTTCACGCGCAGGTTGCGCACGTTGCGGACCCGCGTGCCGCCCCTCGCGAAGAGCGCCACGCAGGCCAGCGTCTGCGCCGAGTCGGGGCAGTCGTTCATGTCGACGTCCACCCCGCGGAGCGTCTTGCCGGTGACCTCGATCCAGTCCGGGCCCCAGGCCACCGCGCAGCCCATGCGCTCCAGGATCTTCACGAACTGGACTTCGCCCTGCTTCGAGCCCGACCCGATCCCCCGCACCCGCGCCTTCCCGCCCGTCACCGCCGCCATCGCCAGGAAATAGTTCGCGCTCGCCCCGTCCGCCTCGATCGCGACTTCCCCCGGCGTGTAGGCGGTGCCCTTCGGGATCGTGAACCGCCGGTAGCCCTGCCGGTTCACCGTCACCCCGAACTGCCGCATCACCTCGAGCGTGATCTCGACGTAGGGCTTCGACGCCAGCTCGCCGAGGACGGTGATCTCGACGTCCCCTTCCGCCGCCGGCGCCGCCATCAGCAGCGACGAGACGAACTGGCTCGAGGTCTCGCCGCCCACGGAGCACTTGCCGCCCTTGAGGCCGCTCGACCGGATGTCGAGCGGCGGACAGCCGTCCTTCACCGTGTAGCGGATGTCCGCGCCGAGGGCCCGGAGGGCGTCGACCAGCCCCCCGATGGGCCGCTCGCGCATGCGCTCGTCGCCGTCGACGATGAAGTTGCCCTTCCCGGTGCAGAGCAGCGAGGTGAAGAAGCGGGTGGCCGTGCCGGCGTTCCCCATCTGGAAGTGGCCCGAGACGTCGCGCGCCCCGCCGCTGTGGACCACGATGGCGTTCTCGCGCTCGAGGGGGACGATCGGGATGCCCAGCAGGTTCAGCGCGCCGCTCAGGGCCCGGACGTCGTCGGAGAACGAGGCGCTCTTGAGGCGCGACGTCCCCTTGGCCAGGGACGCGCAAATCAGCGCCCGGTTGGTCAGGCTCTTGGAGCCCGGGATGGGGATGTCGATGGCGACCGGCCCCGCGGGCTCGATGGCGATTTTCACGGCGCGGAAACTATAACATCGGAATCGAGCGCCGCCAATCGACGTAATACCACAGAACCGCTAGACTGAGGAGACGTGGTGATCGCCCTGCTGATGGTCCTGGCGCAGGACCCGGCCTACGAGACCCTGGCCCTCGAGGCGGGGCCGCGGACGGACGCCATCGTCGCCCGGGACGTCGACGGCGACGGGCGGGTCGACCTGCTCGTGCAGAGCGGACGGGACCTCCAGGTCTTCCTCCACGAGAAGGGCGGCTTCGCGCTCAAGCCGGTCCAGACCTTCCGGCTCGATCCGAGCGTGTTCCTGTGGACCCTGGGGTCCATCGACGGCCAGTCCCGCCCGGCCCTGCTCAGCGCCGGCTCCCGCGCGATCCAGGGGCACTTCTTCGAAGGGCGCGGCTACGCCCCGGCCCGCGACCTGGTCGTCCACCCCTCCCTGTTCGAGGGCAGCCTCGCCGAGGGGCGCGCGCCCGTCTACCACGAGTTCGCCTTCGACCTCGACCGCGACGGCCGCTCGGAGGTGCTGCTCTACCGGAAGGACGCGATCTTCCTCATGAAGCAGGAACCGGGCGGCGCCTTCCGCTGCCAGCAGAAGCTGCCCGTCCCGGTCGACATCCAGACGATGATCCCCTGGCAGCCCCAGCTGAACCTCGCGGAGAAGTGCCAGGTGCCCGTCATGGCGATCGGCGACCTCTCGGGCGACGGACGTCCCGACCTGGGCGTCTACCGCGAGGAGGCGATCCAGATCTTCCGGCAGGACGCGGAGGGGCGCTTCGCGGGCGGCGAGGAGCGGGACCTGGTCACGGAGAAGCGCAAGAAGCGCGGGCAGCGCTTCTTCCAGTTCGACCTCCCGCCCCGGATCGAGGATTTCAACGGCGACGGCCTGCTCGACCTCGCCCTCGTCTACCCCTCCAAGGGCCGCGTGCAGGTCTACTACGGGGGCAACGGCAAGATCGACTTCACGCAGCCCGACATGATCATGCGGGTCGCCGACGGCTGGTCGACCGGGATCTACGTCGAGGACCTGGACGGCGACAAGAAGCTCGACCTCATCATGGGCGTCGTGCGCAGATTCGGGATCACCGAGGGGATCCAGGTTTTCCTCTCGGGCAAGGTCGACCTGGAGCTGCACATGTACCCGACGCTCGCGAGCGGCCGCTTCGCCGCCGAGCCCGCCGCGGAGCTGAAGTTCTCGATTCCCTACTCGTTCCAGATGAGCCGCGAGGCCGCCTCGCTCGACCTCATCTTCCGGCCCAACTTCAAGGGCGACTTCAACAAGGACGGCCTGCGGGACATGCTGGTGGCCACCGACAAGACGACGCTCCGGATCTACCCCGGCGTGAAGGGCCGCCTGATCGCCGACCAGCCGTCCGGGAGCATCGCCATGCATCCGCCCCCCGGCGCGGCCACCACCGAGCCCTTCGTCGCGGACCTCAACGGCGACGGCGTGTCCGACCTGCTCCTCAAGCACATCATCGTCAGCCCGCCCCGCCACGTCCTCGAGCTCAAGCTCTCCAAGTGACGAATCAGACGGTCTGTTTCGTAACCAGGATGAGGTCCCCGGGCATCGCCAGGGGGTAGTAGCGGAGGCGGCCCAGGCCGGCCGCCCGCAGCCAGCGGCGGAAATCGGAGACGCGATAGGCGTCGCCCGCCTTCGTCCACACGAGCATCGTCACCGCGAACATCAGGGGCTGGACTTTCTTCGACCGGCCTTCATCCGCCACGAACTCCTGGATCACCAGCCGCCCGCCCGGCTTCAGCGCCCGCGCGATCTTGCGCGTCAGCGCCACGCAGGCCTTCTCGTCGAAGTGGTGGTACACGTGGCTCGCCAGGATCACGTCGTAGGGCCCGCCGAACGGCGTCTTGAAGAGGTCGCCGACCGCGTACTTCACTTTCGCGCGCACCAGCGTCCGCGTCCGCTTCAGCACGTTCGCCTGGTCGAAGAGCGTGACGTCCGCCCCCGCCGCCGCGAAGGCCTCGCCGTAGCCGCCCGAGCCGCAGGCCAGGTCGAGCACCGCGCAGGGCGTCGGCAGCGGCCCCAGCAGCTCGACCATCTTCCGCCCTTTGGGCAGGGCGTCGCGGTACGTCGCCCGCGCGAACGTCTCCCAGAATTCCTGGTTCTCCGAATGCGCGTTCGAGGGGGCGGTCGACGTCCCCGCGCGCACCGTCTTGGGCAGCTCGTAGAAGGCGTCCCACATGCGGCGATGCCCGTAGAGCGGCATCAGGTCGCCCAGATAGGCGGGACTCCCCTTCACCAGGTACTTCCGCGCGACCGGCGTCAGCGCGTACGCGGAGCCCGACTTCCTCAGCAGCGCCGGCGCCGCCGCCGCCAGCGCGTCCAGCAGCATCCGCGCCGAGCGCTCGGTCCCGCCCCGGGCCGCCGCGACGGCCTTCGCGGACCGCCGACCCGCGGCGATGGCGCCCAGGTAATCCAGTTCGATCGCCGCGCGCAAAACGGCCGCTAGACGGTAGCCCAGCAGGGCCTGGAAAATCGGTTCCGGCGTCATGGCGGATTTGAAGCTATCATAAAGGCTCAAGGAAGCGTCACTGTTCGGCCGATGAACGCTTCGGAGGACGAGGGGATGACAGCGGAACGACGCCGGCACGCGCGCTGCGCGCCGATGGTGGGCTACTTCCTGACCTGCCGCCCGCCCGAGCGCTCCGACGGCCCTTCCCTCTCGAACCGCTTGATCGACCTCGCGCCCGGCGGCGTCTGCCTCGCCACCCCCCAGCGCCTCTCGCCCGGCCTGCGGGTGATCCTCGAAATCCGCCTCCCCGGCGAGTCCGACCGCTTCCGCGCCCAGGCCGTCGTCGCCTGGGCCGGCGCCGAGGCCGCCGGGCTCCGCTTCGAGAGCGTCGACGAGGACGCCGACCTGCCGGATCCCGCCGCCGCGCGCAAGTCGCCGGAGCCCCGCCGCCGCCACAAGCGCTTCTTCCCCGGCCGCGGCGACGTGGCCTTCGAGCCCCAGACCCTGTGGACGTCGATCGGCTTCCGCCCGCGCGACCTGGCCCTGCGGCTCGTCGACCTCAGCCAGAGCGGCGCGCACCTGGTCTGCGGCGAGCGTCTCAAGCCGGGCGTCCTGGGCCGCGTCCGTTTCGACTTCTCCTATCCGCGGACGACGGTGGAAGGCGAGGCGCGGGTGGTCTGGTGCCGGCGCGACACCCTCAAGCTCGCCCCCGAGTGGCACGTGGGCCTCACCTTCCGGAAGCTCGCGGATCCCGCGGCGGTTCGGACGCTCGATCGGGCCTTTCTCGGCTAAACTGTTCCTGAATGGAAGCGGAACGCCGCAAGGGATCCCGCAAGCGCCCCCCCGAAGATGCCCGGGTCTCGCTCCGCGCCAAGGGCGTCGTCGGGAATCTAGCGAAGAAGGTCGTCGACTGGAGCGCGGGCGGCGCGTGCCTGGTCACGTCGGAGCGCCTGCGCCCGGGCGCGAAGGTCGACGTCTCGATCAGCGGCGGGGGCGTGAAGATCCGGGCCCTCGCGTCGGTGCGCTGGTCCACCACCCTCACCCGCGGCGACAAGTCCGCCCACGTCTGCGGCCTCGAGCTCCGCGAGCCGGCCCCGAAGCGCAAGGTCGACCCCAACCGCCGGCACCGCCGCTTCGGGGTGAAGGACGTCGCCGAAACCGAATGCAAACCCGAGACCTGGCTGTCCCTGCTGGGGATGGGACGGACGGTGTCGGCGAGCGTGCGCGACCTGAGCGGCGGCGGCATCCGGCTGGCGGTCTCGCGCAAGCTGAAGGTCGGCGACCGCCTCCGCCTGCGCGTCGTCTTCACCGTCCCGAACACGGTCCTGGAGGCGGAGGGCATGGTGCGCTGGTGCAAGCGCGACACCCTGTCGCTCAAGCCGCAGTGGGATGTCGGCGTCGTCTTCCGACGCGTCAACGACGAGATGGCGCTGCGCCGCGTCGAGAAGCACTTCGGCTCCGCGCCCTGACCGCGGGCGCGGAAATCCCAAATTCCAAGGCTGGGGTTCGTCCGAGGGTCTTGGGAGTTGGGTTTTGGGAGTTGGGAGTTCTACTCGTCGCCCGGCCCCAGCGCCTCGAAGACCAGCCGCGCCACCGCCTCGATCGCGCCGACGCCGCGGTCGTCCTCCGCGCCCGGCTTCTCGTACACGTTGTCGAGGAAGATCGAGAGGACGTAGGGCGCGCCAGGGACGCGCACCCAGCCCGCGTCCGCCCGCAGGCCGCGCATCCAGCCGCTCTTGTGGCCGACCGGGATCGCCTTGGGCACGCCCGCCGCGATACGTCCCCTCGACGTCCCCTCGAGCAGCGCGATCATCTCGTCGCAGGCCGCGGGCGAGACGACCTCCCGCCGCGCGATCGCCATGCAGAGCCGTCCCATCTCGCGCGCGGTGGTGCGGTTCTCGCGGCCCGCGCGCTGGGCCTCGAAGTCCATGTACTTGCGCTCGAAGCGCGTCACGGCGAGGCCGAGCGCGGCCGCGCGCGCGTTGACCCGGTCCATCCCGAGCCGCGCCAGCACCAGGTTCGCCGCCGTGTTGTCGCTCTCCAGGATCATCCGCCGCGTGATCTGGCGCCAGGACCACGTCGACCCCGTCCGCTCGTGCTGCAGCGTGCCGGTGCCGCCCACGACATCCTCCGCCAGCAGCGTGGTGTCGGCGTCCCACGGGAAAGCCGCGCCTTGCGCGTGGGCCTCGACGAGCAGGAGGATCTTCAGCGTGCTCGCGCCGGCGACCGGCCGGTCCGGGTTGATCGCGAGGACCTCGCGGCCGTCGAAGCGCGCCAGCCAGAGCGAGGGGACGGTCTCCGGCGCTTCGCGCGCGAGGGCGTGGCGGACGTCGCGCTCCAGCCGGCCCATGCGCTCGTAATCGGACGGGGCGCAGCCGGCGAGGAGCGGGACGAGGATGAGAACGCGCATCTCCTTAATTAAGACGAGTTTCCGGGTGTATACAAGAGAGAGGGGATGATTTCCGCCGCCGCGCTCCTGTGCGCCGCCCTGGCCCTTCAGGACGAAGAGCGCCTCCGCGTCGACGACGAGAACGAGGCGTTCCTGCGGCACTGGGCGGCGGCGCTCGAAGAGAAGGACGCGCTGCGCCTCCGGATCCTGATGGAAGAGGCGCACGACCGGAAGTCGACGCAGCTGTTCCGGCCCGACCCGAAGGACCCGCTCTGGCTGCCGCTGCCGCGGGCGCTCGCCCCGCGCCTGGCCGCCCTGCCCGAAGGGATCCGCGAGCCGTGGGAGGACCTCGCCCAGGAGCGGCTCGACCGGGAGTTCGACCCCGTCCGTCGCCGCGCCCTCGCCGAGTCCTGGGCCGGCACCCGGGCCGGGCGCGACGCCCTCGCCGCGATCGGCAACGACGACTTCGACCGCGGCGAGCTGCTCGGCGCGATCCGCGCCTGGACGCGGCTCCTCGAGATCGCGCCGTCCGCGGACGTGGCCGTCCGCCTCGCGCGGGCCCACGCGCTCCGCGAGGACGCGCGGGCCGTCGCCGCCCTCGCCGCGCGCGCGAAGGCCGAGGGCTGGGCCGGCGAGGTGACGATCGGCGCGCGGCGCGTGCCGCTCGCCCAGGCGCTCGCGGACATCCGCCCCGCGCCGGCCGTCGCGCCCGCCCCCCGCGGACCGGCCCCCACGGCGGAGCTGCCGCTCGGCCGCCTCGAGCTGAAGGGCGACGGCGGCGCCTACGGCTCCCGTCAGCACGCCGCGATGATCCCGGCGTGGACGGAGATCGACGGCCGCGGCCTCCTCGTCGTCAGCAACGGCATCCGGCTGCTGGCCCTCGATCCCGCCCGCGCCGACGGCGGCCCGCTCGACGCCAGCGTGGCGTGGCGGCATCCCAAGGAGGGCTTCATCCGCTACGTCCTGCCGTGGACGCACAACCAGAACAATTCGCGGCCGCCGATCGGCGCCGCCGTCGCGGACGGGCGGATCTACGCCAACGTGTTCACCGCGCAGGCGCGCGAAGCCACCCGGCTCCGGCGCGGCAACACGGACGCCTTCGAAGGGCCCTCGGCGCTGCGGGCGGTCGACCTCCGCACGGGCGAGCTGATCTGGGACACGGACGCGATGGAGTCCTACGACGCCGACGGCGAGCGGATCAAGCGCGTGTCCCTGCTCTTCGACCGCCGTTACGTCTGCTTCTGCGGGCCGCCCGTGGTCCGCGGCGACCGCCTCTTCGTGCCGGTGATGTCGAGCCCGAAGTCCGGCCGCGAAGCCTGGGTCGCCTGCTTCCGCGCGTCCGACGGCGAGCCGCTCTGGAAGACCTGGATCGGCGCCTTCGCCAGCAGCCAGGACGTCCTCTCGATCACGTCGATCGCGGAGGAGGACGGGACGATCGCCGTCGCGTCGAACTTCGGCGTCGTCGCCGCGCTCGACGCGGACTCGGGCCGGATCGAATGGCTGCGCTCCTATCTCGAGGAGGCGGACCGGCCGGGCGGGCGCCCCCTGCCCAGCGCCCCGCTGATCGCGGGCGGCGTGATCTACGTCCTGGCCCAGGACGCCACGGCGCCCCTCGCCTTCGACCGCTGGTCGGGCCGCGCGCTGCCCTGGCCGGAGATGGACGTGCCGTGGGAGGACGTCGAGACGCTCGTCGGCCGCTCCGGCGAATGGCTGGTCTTCGCGGGCAAGCGGAGCGTCGCGGTGCGGCCGTCGGACGGCAAGGTGGCGGGCCTCGGCGAGGAGGAAGCGCCGCCGCCCGGGCGGGCGGCGCTGAGCGGAGGACGTCTGTACCTTCCCTCGCGCGCGGGCCTGCGGGTCTTCGACGCGTCCACCTGGGCGCCGCTCGCCTCCCACGCGTGGGGGGCGGGGACGCAGGGCGGGAACGTCGCGGTGGGCCCGGGCGCGCTGGCGGTGCTGGGAGAGAAGCTGGACCTCTGCACGAGCGAGAATCTGCTCGGCGGCGAGGAGACGGAGCCGCTGCTGCGCCGCGCCCGCGCGTTCGAGAACGGGGGGCGCGCGAAGGAGGCGATCGACACGTTCCAGCGCGGCCTGAAGCTGCTGGAGCGGGACCCCGCCGCGGCCGCGCGCGCGGAGGAGATCCGGTCCCGGATCGAGAAGCTGCGAGAAGCCCCGGCCGTCGAGGAGAAGAAATAAGATGATCGCCCTCCTGTTGCTCCTGGCCCAGGAACCGGACGTCAAGCGCGACCTTCCCTACGGCACGCTGGAGCGGCAGGCGCTGGACGTCTACGCGCCCAAGGGCGCGAAAAACCTGCCGGTGGTCTTCTGGATCCACGGCGGCGGCTGGCAGGCCGGCGACAAGTCGCTGGTGCAGGAGAAGCCGAAGGCGTTCGTGGAGCGCGGCTTCGTGTTCGTCGCGACGAACTACCGGCTCCTCCCGAAAGTGGAGATCGAGACGATCTTCCGGGACGTCGCGAAGTCCCTGGGCTGGGTCCACAAGAACATCGCCGAGCACGGGGGCGACCCCGGCAGGCTCTACGTCATGGGGCATTCGGCGGGCGCGCAGCTGGCCGCGCTGCTCTGTATCGACGACCGCTACCTCAAGGACGAAGGGGTGCCCTTCTCCGCGCTGAAGGGCTGCGTGCCCGTCGACGGCGACACGTACGACGTGCCCGCGATGATCGAGACGGCCGAGACGCGGCTGCGGGTCCACGGCGAGCCGCCGCCCAAGAACGGGCATCGCCAGAAGTTCGGCCACACGCCGGAGAAGCACCGCGACTATTCGGCGGTGACGCACGTGGCCAAGGGCAAGGGGATCCCGCCGTTCCTCATCCTCTACGTAGCCGACCATCCGGACGTCGCCGCCCAGGCGCGGCGCCTGGCGGGCGCCCTGAAGCAGGCCGAGATCCCGGGCACGGCCTTCGGCGCGAAGGACACGAACCACTCGAAGCTCAACGAGCGGCTCGGCCTGGCGGGCGATCCGGCGACGAAGGCGCTCGACGACTTCCTCGCCGCCTCGCCGAAGTAGCGACGACGTTACGAAACGTAACGCGGTAACACGCCCGCCGCGGTTTTCCGCCGCCTTCTCCTCGCGCGCCCCCTGGCACGCCGCTTGCGCTCTGTCCGCGAGGCGCGGACGGAGGCCGCCTTGGGGCGGCGCGCGCGCCGGGCTTTTAGGAGGCGATCCATGGAGAAACAGACGCAGAAGCCCATCAAGGACCAGGTGCTCAAGGAGTTCCAGCCCCTCGGGAAGTACCGGATCCGGCTGCTCGCGGATCCGGCGCGGCCGGGCGCGGAGCCCACGCTGGACATCCGGGAGTACGTGAGCTCGCAGACCTTCGAGGGCTTCACGCGGCGGGGCATCCGGCTGACGGCGCGCGCCGACCTGGACGCGCTGCGGGAGGTGCTCCTGGAGGTCGCGAAGGCCTAGCGGGGGACGGTCGGGGCGGGACCGGGCGTCTCCCGGTCCCGCCCCACCCCCGCTGTCCCCAGATCGTTATCGCGTCATGTCGGCGAGCTTGGCGATCTCGGAGCCGAGTGCCGCCTTGCGCGCGGGATTCAGCGCCACCGCCTTCTTGAGGTCGGACAGCGCGTCCGCGTAGTCCATGCGGTCGCGGTGGATCAGGCCGCGCAGCTCCCAGGGCCGGTGGAGCGCCGGGTCGATCCGCATCGCGGTCTCCAGGTCGCGGATCGCGAGGTCCAGCTTGCCGCGGAGCTGGCGCGCCTGGGCACGGTCGCAGTAGCAGGCGGCGAAGTGCGCGGGCACCGCGTAGGTCGGCACCAGCGAGAGCACGCGCTCGAGGTCCGCCAGCGCCGCCTCCGGCTTGTTCTGCTGGACGTGCGTGTCGCAGCGCGCCATGAGCGCGTTGACGTAGTCGGGGTCCCGCGACAGCTCGGGGTTGACCTTGATCGCCACGTCGAAGTCGGACAGCGCGCCCAGGATGTCGCCCCGCCCGACGCGCGCCTTGGCGCGATCGCCGAAGGCCATCAGCAGCATCGGGTCGAGCTCGGCGTCGGGCTTGAGCTTCAGCAGCAGCTCCACGTCGCCGGCGGCCCGCTCGGGCTCGCCGGACTGGAAGTAGGACGTCGCCCGCAGCTCGCGCCAGGCGGGCTCGGACGGGCAGAGCGAGATGGCCCGGGTCAGGTCCTCGATCGCGTCCGCCAGCGCGCCGTTCTCCAGGCAGGTCCGGCCGCGCTCGCCGTACGAGGGGCCGAAGACGGGGTCGATCGCCTGCTGGGGCTTCGCCTTGATCACGCGGCCCAGGTCTTCCAGGGCCGCCTCGTGGGCGCCCTGCTTCGCCCGCTCGAGCGCGCGGCGGTGGAGGGCGTCGACCGACGCCGCGTCCAGGGAGGCGGCGGGGGCGAGGCGGTCGGCCTCCTCGAAGTCGGCGACGGCCGCGTCGGGCTGGCCCTGCTCGGTGCGGGCGCGGCCGCGGCGGCGGAGGGCGTCGGCGAGCTCGGCGGCCGGCAGGGCTTCGGGGTTCAGGTTGCCGACGACGCGGAAGTCGGCGATGGCGTCGTCGAGGCGTCCGCCCTGGGCCGATTTCCGGGCGCGATCCAGGTAGGCGTCGGCGTAGCGGGGATCGGCGGGCTGGTTCGGATCGATGGCGGAGGCGCGCTCGAGGTCGGCGATGGCGGCGGCGTAGTCGCGCTTCTTGAGCGCGATGGTGCCGCGGTCGTGGTAGACGCCGGCCTGGTTGGGGTCGACGCGCAGCGAGGCGGACATGTCGTCGAGGGCGCGGCCGAAGTTGCCCTTGGCGAGATGGATCTGGGCGCGGGTGGCGAGGGCGCCGGCGTGCTCGGGGTCGAGCGCGGCGGCCTGGTTGAGGTCGGAGAGGGCGCCCTCGAGGTCCTTGCGCCGCACGCGGAGCTCGCCGCGGAGGGCGAGGGCGCGGGCGTGCTCGGGCTTGGCGGCGACGGCCTGGTCGAGCTGCTGGAGGGCGGCGTCGACCTCGTTCAGCTCCACGAGGGCGACGGCGGAGTAGAAGCGGGCCTCGGCGTTGCCGCCGCATCGCTTGAGGTCGGCGACGGCCTCCTTCCAGCGCTTGTAGGCGAGGAAGGTGCAGCCGCGGTAGAAGAGGGCCTTGGCCTGGTTGGGCTCGAGCTTGAGGGCGGCGTTGAAGTCGAAGAGCGCGTTGTCGTAGCGGCCGGTGCGGTAGAGGAGGATGCCGCGCTCGACGTAGGCCTGGACGTAGTCGGGGAATTCCTTGAGAAGCTCGGTCCATTGGGGGATGCCGAGATTGCCTTCGACGGCGGGGGGCTTCTTGGCGGCCCGGGCTTGGGGGGCGGCGGCGGAGGAGCGCGGCGCGGACGAACGGCGAGCAAATCGGCCCATCGATGCCTCCAGTTTGGGACTGGCTCGTGGATGCGGCTCGCCCGGGACCCCCACCACAGTAGGCCGCGGCGCCTGGCGAGTCAAGGATGACCCATCGTTACGAAACAGACGGTCTGTTTCGTGACCCATGGGAATGGGTAAACGATCCTGTACAGTCGGCGGGGAGTTTCAGGATTCGGGGCGTGATGGGGGCGGCGGCTACGTCTATAAAGGCATGAACCAGAGGGAAAAGGGGGGGCCAGGGGGTCCGCCAAAAATATTTTGCGCCCTTGACACTTTTTGTCGATAGAGCACGTAGAGTAGGCGAGATGGATACTGAAAAGACGATTCGTAGGGGGACACGAGTGATGGCGCACGCGAAGGTGGGGGCGGGAGCCCTGCTGGTGCTGCTCATCGCGGGAGCGGCGAGCCCGGTTCCTTCTCAGGAAACGAAGGCGGACGCGCGGTCGGAAACCGCGAAGAAGCCCGGGGCGGTTGGGGCGGTGGACAGCGCGGCGAAGAGCATCGGCGGCTACGACACGAAGGCGTCGACGCTGGCGGACGACGGTGAGTTCCTTCGCCGGGCGATGCTGGACCTGGTGGGCTATCCGCCGAACCTTCAGCAGGTGAAGGCGTTCATGGCGGATCCGAGCCCGAACAAGCGGACGCAGAAGATCCACGACCTGGTGGAGACCGACGACTGGGCGGACCTCTGGACCCGCCAGTTCTCGGAAGTCTACTTCGGCGACTACCACGAAGTCGTGATGGACACGATGCCGAAGCTCGGCAAGGAAGCGTCGGCGCGGATCGTGAAGGACTTCATGGGCTGGTTCAAGCGCCAGCTGATCAAGGAAACGCCTTACACGGACGTCGTGCGCTACATGCTCGACGCCCGCGGCACGGACGAAGGCGACCCGGCCCTGGCCTACAAGCTCTCCTTCTACAAGGAAGAGGGCCAGGCGATCGAGTTCGCGAACGGCGTCGCGCGGCACATGCTGGGCATCCGGCTCCTGTGCGCGCGCTGCCATGATCATCCCTTCGACCGCTGGACGGTGCAGGACTACTACGGGCTGGCGGCCTTCAACGTGCGCCAGCGCGTGCGCGGCTTCGGGAACGGCGGGGAAAAGGACTCCGTGGGCCACGTCGAGGTGAAGTACGCCGACGAGGGCGAGATGGAGATCCAGCGCAGCCCCGACGCGAACGACAAGGACGCGAAGGTGAAGCTGGCGCAGGGCGGCAAGGCCGACCCGGTCTTCCTCTTCGGCGGCGCGGCCGGCAAGAACGACGACCGGGCCAAGGTGCTCGGGCAGCTGCTGACGTCGAAGGCCAACACCCAGCTTCCCCGGGCCATGGTCAACCGCGTCTGGAGCTTCCTCTTCGGCCGCGGCATCGTGCATCCGGTGGACGACTTCAACCTGCGGAACAAGGCGCTGTCGCCGGCCCTGCTGGACAACCTGACCCGGGCCTTCGTGGACAGCAAGTACTCGGTGAAGGAGCTGGTGAAGCTGATCTGCAACACGGACGTCTATCAGCGCTCGTGCAACAGCGACAAGACGATGACGAAGGTCACGTTCGACCGCTGCAACATCAAGCAGCTGACGGGCGAGCAGCTGATCAACTCCGTGCAGGTCGCCACCCAGGGCAAGCCGGGCCGGAACATCGGCGAGGCCAAGCAGATGACCGGGCAGCTCTTCCCCGCCGGCACGATCTCGACCGAGGTGACGCCCCTGCCCGGCAACGCGCGGCAGGCGCTGCTCCTGCGGAACAACACGACCGTGTCGGGCTGGGTCTCCGGCGGCGGCGTCCTCTCGGGCATCAAGGGCGGCGCCGGCTCGGTCGACGACAAGATCAAGGACATCTTCCTCGCGGCCCTGTCGCGGCTCCCCAACGACGCGGAGCTGGCGCGCTACAAGAAGTTCATCGAGGGCCATCAGGGCTCGGGCTGGGAAGACGCGTACTGGACGCTCCTGAATTCCTCGGAGTTCGTGACCCGCCACTAGAGACTTGTGTGTAGGATAGATATTGTGAGCGAAAGAAAGGTTGGAGGGGACAACGTTATGGCCAACGTGGAAACCGTGCCCGGTTTTGACCGGCGCCACTTCCTGCGGTTCAGCCTGGGCGCCGGCGCCGGCCTCGCGGCCGCGTCGCTCTCCCACTCCGCTCTCGCCCAGCAGACCGTGGCGAAGCAGCGCGAGTCGGGCGGCAAGGGCGCCAAGTCCGTGATCATGTTCTGGATGGGCGGCGGACCCACCCAGTACGAGACCTTCGATCCGAAGCCCGGCACCAAGAACGGCGGCACGCTGAAGGCGATCGACACGACGATCCCCGGCACCAAGTTCGGCGAGCTCATGCCGACCTGCGCCAAGGCCGCCAAGCACATGTCCATCATCCGCTCGATGGCGACCCACGAGGGCGCCCACGAGCGCGGGACGTCGCTCATGCACATCGGCATGACGCCGATCCAGGGCCTCGAGATCCCGTCGACGGGCACGGTCGTGAGCTTCGAAAAGGGCAAGAAGGACTTCCCCCTGCCCCACTTCATCGCCATCGATCCGCCCCTCATCCCGCAGTCGGCGGTGTTCGGCGACGACTACCTGCCGTTCCGCCTGAACAACGCCGAGAATCCGATCCCGAACATCCGCCGCAACGTCGAAGGCGGCCGGGACAAGGAGCGCGCCGGCCTCCTGCTGGAGCAGAACAAGGACTGGGCCAACAAGCGCCAGCAGCCCGAGGTCCGCAAGGTCGAGTCCGGCTACGTGAAGTCCGAAGACGTCATGAACACGCCCCTCCTCAAGGCCTTCAACTACAGCGAGGAGCCGGGCGAGCTGCGCTCGCAGTACGGCGGCCGCCTGGGCACGAACGCCCTCCTCGCGCGCCGTCTCGTCCAGGCCGGCTGCTCCTTCGTGGAGATCGGCTTCGGCGGCTGGGACATGCACAGCGACGTCGCCGGCGGCTGCAAGAACCGCGTGCCGGAAGTCGACAAGGCCATGGGCACCCTGATCCTCGACCTCGCGGAGAAGGACATGCTCAAGGACACGCTCGTCCTGTGGATGGGCGAGTTCGGCCGCACCCCGGACATCAACGGCGGCCAGGGCCGCGATCACTGGGCCAACGGCTTCTCGGTCGCCATGGCCGGCGGCGGCCTCGGCGCGGGCCGGGTCCACGGCAACACCGGCCCCACGGGCGCCGGCTGCAACCAGCCCGTCAACATCCGCGACCTCTTCGCCACGATCTACCGCGCCTGCGGCATCGACTTCGAGAAGAAGTACGACACCGAAGGCCGGAAGATCAAGTACGCCACGAACGCCAAGCCCGTGGCGACCTTCTTCTAGATCTGGTTTCCAGAAGCCCCCGGTCCGAAAGGACCGGGGGCTTTTTTTTTCGACGTCCCCCCTCGCGGCGCGTAGTATCTTGCACATGAACGTGGTCCTCCTGGCGCTTCTCGCTCTGCAGAATCCCCCCAAGCCCGACTACGGGCCCGGCG
>DASVNH010000147.1:0-1744 GCA_036383955.1 Planctomycetota bacterium
AGGGAGGCCAGCCGCTGGCAGACCTGCAGGATGAGCGTCGACTTCCCGATGCCCGGATCGCCGCCGATCAGCGCGACCGAGCCGGTCACCAGGCCGCCGCCGAGCACGCGGTCGAACTCGCCGATGCCCGTCACGATGCGCGGCCGCTCCGCCGGCTTCACCTCGGTGATGGGGATCGGCCGGTCCTCGGAGAGCACGGGGCGTCGAGGACTCTCCTCCGGCCGCGCGAGTTCCTCGGTCAGGGTGTTGAACTCGCCGCACTCGGCGCACTTGCCGAGCCAGCGCGGCGTTCTCGCGCCGCACGAGGAGCAGACGTACTCGACTTTTGTCTTGGCCACGCTCTGAGAATCCTGAATGAACACGGTTCAATCAAGAGAATAAGACTTGGGGGAGACAAGATAGGCCACACCGCGCTGCGCTCCCCCTCGGGGGGCGGGGGGGGATGACTTCGAGATTCTAGATTCTAGATTCTAGATTCGGGGTCAGGGTTGCCGCCGACCCCACTTCTTGTCGAGCAGCTTCTTGAAACGGCGGTCCCTGCGCACCGCCTCCAGGTCGGGGTCGCGCAGCATGTGGCGGTAGTCGTTGTAGCCCAGCTCGAAGGCCCGGTGCAGGGCCTCGAAGGCCGCGTCCACGTTGTCGATGTTCGAATAGCTGCACGCGAGGTTGTAGAACGCGACGGGATCCTTGGGGCAGAGCGTCGAGAGCTTCAGGTCGGCCTCGAGGGCCTCCTGGTGCCGGCCGCGGCGCGTGAGCGCCTGCCCCAGCATCTGCAGGGCCCGCACGTGCCGCGGATCGCCGTGGACGACCGCGCGCGCCAGGCGGACCTCGAACTCGTCGAACAGGCGCCGGGCCGCGGCCGAATCCACGCGCACGGGGTCGTCGCGCCTGGACTTGCCCATTTCGTTCATCTTAGCGAGCCCAGGGCCCGCGTCAAGGGCCCCCGGATCCGCTCCAGCGCCTGGCCCCGGTGGGAGATCCGGTGCTTCGCCTCGGCCGTCAGCTCCGCCATCGTGCGCCCCTGGTCGGGCACGATGAAGAGCGGATCGTAGCCGAAGCCCCCCGTCCCCTTCCGCGTGAAGCCGATCAGCCCCTCGCAGACGCCGTCCGCCTCGGCCACCACGCGGCCGTCGGGCGTCGCCACCACCACCACCGCCCGATACCGCGCCGTGCGCGCCGGCGCCGGGACGTCGCGCAGCTCCTCGAGCAGCTTGTCGTTGTTGCCTTCGTCGCCCTTCCCCGACCAGCGCGCCGAATAGATGCCCGGCGCGCCGCGGAGGGCGTCGACCTCCAGCCCCGAATCGTCCGCCAGCGCCCAGAACCCCGTGTGGCGGGCGATCTCGACGGCCTTCTTCCGCGCGTTCGCCGAGAAGGAGTCGCCGTCTTCGACGACGTCCGGCAGCGCGGCGTCGTCGACGACCCGCAGGGGCAGGTCCGAGAAGATCTGGCGGATCTCGCGGATCTTGCCCTTGTTCTTCGAGGCGATGACGAGATCGACGCTCACAGTTGGGCGCCTGTCCTAGGGGGGATCGTGGCCGCGGTCGCGCCGCCACGGGTCCGTATGCGAGGCGCGACGACGAGACGAGCCTTGAAAAGGGCTGTGGAGGAGGAGCAACGACGCAGGCGGGCCCGTGCCGGCGCGACCCCTTCGGGGGCGGACCGATACGCGTCGCATCTCGGCGTCGCTCGTCGTCGATAGCCCTCTTCGAGGCTCATCTTCTCCTCGCTCCTTGATCTGCTCGCG
>DASVNH010000148.1:0-6895 GCA_036383955.1 Planctomycetota bacterium
GGGGGCTGAGGGGGCCGGGGGAGCCGGCGGGGGAGGGGGCGGGGCCGTCGCCGAAGAAGGCGTGGGTGGCGACGTCGAAGCCGCGGAGAGGGGACCAGTGTCGGCGGACGTCGGGGGGCTCCGGTTCCCGGCGGAGATTGAGCTCGGATTCCTGCGCCAGCAGGAGGGCCAGACACCACCCCATGAGGCGCTCCTTCTACTATAGGAGCGCCGCCCGGGCCACACCCCCGATTCCCTGCCTATCCGGACGGGGGGGGAGGGGGCGATCCCTTCGCACATTTAATATGTAATATTGATGCTGATTTTCACATTTCCCGGGTACTATGGAATGTCCAAGTGAATAGCCAGGGGGCAAGAGGCATGGAACAAGTGGTTCGCGCGCGCCAGGACAGGGGATTCACCCTGGTCGAGATCATGATCGCGCTGGCGGTCGTGAGCATCGCCCTGCTGGGCCTCCTCTCCCTGATCAACTCCTCCGGCCTGGTGCAGGACGACACCCGCGCGCGCACGATCGCCTACAACGCCGCCCGCGAGAAGGTCGAAGAGATGCGGGCGCGGCCGTTCGACACCATCTACGCCGCCTACAACAGCGACGATTATGACGATCAGAAAATCAAGGACCTCGTGACGGCGGCCCTCCCCACCGTGATCACGGTCACCATTCCCAAGAACAAGTTCTTCGTCGACGGCCTGCCGTCGTTGATCGTCGGCGGCGTGGCGGTCGAGCAGGGCAGCATCATCTTCCCGGAGGCCATCGACCCGTCCGACGGCAACCCTTATCTGACGGAGATTCCGACGGACGTCATCCTCCAAAAAGAGTTCGGCATGGAGGGTGGGAAGGACCTCAATCGCGACGGCGTCGTGGACAAGCTGATCACGACGTACACCCTGCTCCCCGTGAAGATCGAAGTCAGCTGGACGGCGGTCGGCGGCAAAACCATCACGCTGCCGATCGTCACGTACATGACGAACCGCTAGGACGATGGACATGAAACGCGCGCGTCGCGGCTTTACGCTGATCGAAGTGCTCATCGCCAGCGTCATCCTGGCGATCCTCCTCGGCGCGATCTTCATCCTCGTCTTCCAGGGCGGCTCGACCTACGCGGACGCGTCCCGTCACGTCACCTTGCAGAGAAACGCCCGCGAAGTCCTGGAGCGCATCGCGCAGGAGCTGCGCTACGCCCAGCCGGTGCCCACCCACGTGGCGTCGCCCGGGTATCTGCAATTCAAGAAGTCGATCGGCTTCGACGGGGCCAACACGATCTGGAGCAAGGACATCACCATCCAGACCAATCCGTCGCAAGCGGACGCCAACAACAACGGCATCGCGGACGATCTGCAGCTCATCCGCACCGCGACCGACCACCTGGTAGGCGGCGTGCCGACCGGCGCGCCGGTCACGTCGATCCTTTGCGAATACGTCAAGTCGTTCACCGTCACCTACTCCGATTGGGAAAAGACGAAGGACGTCGATACCCGCGTGCACAAGTACGAGCTCTCGATCACGCTGGCGGTCATGGACGAAGATCAAAAAGAGATGTCGACGACGGTCACGACCACCGTGGTCCTTAGAAAACAGCAGGATCCGTAGGAGGCGATCATGAACATCCGCACGTCGCGCAAGGAAACCGGCAGCGCCCTCATTCTTTCCCTGATCGCCATCCTGATCATGGCCGGGATCGGCGGGGCCCTGTTCTCGCTGGCCATCTCGGAGCAGCGGACGACGCAGAACGCCTCGCGGGCGGACGCCGTCTACTACGTGGCCGAGGCCGGCATCGACGACGCGGTGAACAAGCTCAAGGCCTACGCCGCGACGGCCGAGACGACCGCGCCCTACGAGCTGCCCGACGCATACAAGTCGGCGGACTTCGCGGTCATCGCCAGCATCCTGAAGGACGCCTCCGGGAACACCTACAACGAGATCACGGGCACCTTCCAGTCCGGCACCTTTACGGTGACGGTCACCCCGGCCTACCAGGGCATCGGCAACTACAAGGTCCGCTCCATCGGCGAGGCCAACGGCGAAAAGAAGGGCATCGAGACCTGGCTCAGCGCCGCCAACGTCGACGTCGGCCTCGGCGCCGGCCTCTTCGGCAAGGTGTTCATGTACGCCGGCGGAAACGTGACCACGGACGGTTACAAGTCGAAGACGGGCGCCTATGCCACGCAGGCCGTCAACAAGGTCACGGCCAACGGCAAGGACTACCTGTTCGCCAACATGACCGGCAGCATCGGCTCGAACGGCGCCGTCCAGGTCGGCGACCCGTCCGGCACGAGCAGCGTCGTGATCTACGGGAACGCCACCTCCGGCCCGGGCGAGGCCGTGACGGTCAACACCGGGAGCACGGTCTTCGGCACGACGACCCCGGCCGCGACCGCGAAGACCATCCCGAGCACGGACTTCACGGTGCCGGCGACGGCCACCACCATCGCGGGGATCAGCGGCTCCAAGAACATCGGCACGGTCGGCACGACCACGGTCCTGTCGACCACGCTGCTGGAGTCGAAGTCCGGCTCGGTCATCAACGTCTCGGGCGACGTGATCCTCTACGTGAGCGGCAACGTCACCTTCCACTCGAAGTCCACGATCAACATCGCCGCCGGCGGGAGCCTCAAGATCTACCAGAGCTCGTCCACGGCCAAGCTCGACATCAACGCCCAGGCCGTCATGAACGTCGGCATGGATCCCTCGGCCTTCGGCATCTTCAGCAACGTGGCGACCGGCGTCCTCAACGGCGGCGCCGACTTTTACGGCACGATCTACGCGCCGAACACGGACATGACGATCAACGGCAACTCGGCGCTCTACGGATCCACGGTCGCCTCGACGATCAAGATCACGGGCACGGCGGACTTCCACTACGACGAGGACCTGGCGGCGACCACCACCCCGGTGATCACGTGGAGCGTGAAGTCGTACGAGCAGTTCATCGTCTCGTACCAGGACCTGCAATAAGGGAAAGCGCGTCTCTATGAAAAGCATCGCGGTCGTGCCCGCCCTCCTGGCTCTGCAGCTCGTCGCGGCGGCCCAGGAGGCCACCTGGATCGAGACCCGGTTCCACCGGGTCCACCTCCGGAACGGGAACTTCATCGACGGCCAGCTCGTGCGCCAGACGCCCAAGCTGGTCACGCTCGACATGAGGCCCTCCGGCGAATTCAGCGTGCGGCGCGACATGATCCAGCGGGTCGAGTTCGTCACCATGCGCTCCCTCAAGGATCCGACCCCGCCTCCCTCGCGGCCCGCCGCCTCGGAGCTGGCCGTCAATCCCGACGCCGTCAAGCTGCCTTCCGGACCCGCCGGCGTGCCGACGCAGCCCAAGGACGGCCCCGACGCGGTGTCCTCGTTCCTCGGACCCGCCCCCGCGCGCTTCACCGCCGAGATCAAGCAGGCCGTCGAAGCCGCCCTCGTCGCCTTCATGACGGCCCACCCCGACACCCGCCGGCCCCTGGCGCCGCGGCTGCAGGAGATCGGGCCCGAAGGCATCGCCTACGCCTGCTGGCTCTGCATGCGCGGACGCACGATCGTCCAGCGCTCCGACATCATCGACGCCATCGCGACCTTCGACCTCCCGGAAGTGATGCCCACCCTTCTGGAGAGCGCCGCGTCGAACCCCGATCCCAGGGCGCGCGAGGCGGCGATCCAGGGCCTCGCGAAGAAAGGCACGCCGGCCGCCGTCGCGGGCATCATCAAGTGCCTGGCTGACGTTTCGGGCCCGATCTGGAACGTCGCCGCGGACGAGCTCATCAAGCTCGCCAAGACGGGCGGGGTGAACGTCGAGGCCATCGTCGCCGAGATGAACGCCACGCCGTACAAGGGCGCGTTCACGCAGACGCTCGGCAAGATCGGCGGGGATGTCGCCCTGCAAGCCCTCCAGGCGCTGCTGCGGGAAGGCACGACCGCCGACAAGGTGGCGGCCCTCCAGGGCCTGATGTCGTTCAAGCGGCCGGAGGACGGCCCCGCCGCCTTGGAAATGCTCGACAACGAGGATGCCCAGGTGCGCCGGCAGGTCTGCCTCTTCCTCGGCACGGTCCGGTACGGCCCCTCGGTCCGGGGCCTCATCGACACCCTCGCGGACGAGGACCCCGGCGTGGGCGACAACGCGCTCTGGGCTCTGCGGAAGATCAGCGGCCAGGTCAACGACAAGGATCCGGAATCCTGGAAAGACTGGTGGGACAAGGTGGGCAAGGTCAAGTTCCCGCCCCCCGGCAACGAATAGCGCGATCCTCGCGGGATTGGATTCTCTCCCCGCCTGATTGTATGATCCAGGCGTGGGAGGGATTCCGGCGTGATCCGCAAGGAGTATTCCCCCGAGGAAGCTTCGTCGGACGAGGAAGCTGTTTCCCTCGACATCCCCTCCAGCGACCCGCCCGCCGAATCCATCGACGACCGGACGTTCCGCCATTTCGTAACCTCCGGCGACGGCCTCGCCTTCGAGCGCATCGTCCGCCGCCATGAGCGCCTCGTCATGGGCGTCTGCGTCCGGATCCTGGGCCAGCGCCAGGCCGCCGAGGACGCCTTCCAGGAGACTTTCCTCGCCCTCGCGAAGCGGGCCGCCACCATCCGCGACCCCGGCTCCCTCCCGGGCTGGCTCCACCGCGTGGCGTCGAACGAAGCCCTGCGCATCCGGCTCCAGGCCCAGCGCCGCGTCGCCCGGGAAGCCGCCGCCGGCGAAAAGGAGCTCGTCGTGCCGGGCCCCGCCCCCGAGGACCGCCAGATCTTCGCCCTTATCGATGAGGCGCTCGGCCAGCTCCCCGACAAGTACCGCCAGCCCCTCGTCCTCCGCTACCTGGAAGGCCTGAGCACCGACACCGCCGCCCGGAAGCTCGGACGTCCCAAGGGCTCGATGTCCACCCTGATCGCCCGCGGCCTCGAGCTGCTGCGCTCCGGCCTCCACGAAAAGGGCGTCGCCGTCACCGGCGGCGCGCTGCTCAGCGCGCTGGGCGCCCTCGCCGCCCAGGGCCAGGCCGTCGCCCCCGCGCTCGTCGCGTCGGTCGTCCGCCTCTCCGTCCCCGCCGCCGGCCTCACCCTCGCCGCCACCGTCAAGACCGTCCTCACCGCCGTCCTCGTCGCCGCCGCGGGCAGCGGCGTGCTCCTGCCGAGCCTGCCGTCGACGCCCCCCGCCACCGAGCTCGTCCTGCCCGTCGAATACATCGCCGCCGGCCCCCCCGCGCCCGATCCGGCCGAGCTGCGCGTCGAGCTCCCCGTCGTTCGCTCCGCGGCGCCGGTCTTCGAGCCCCCGCCGAGGAAGGAAACCAGGAACGAGACGGCCGGGGCCCCCGACGTCCTCCCCGAGCTGCCCGACCTGCCCGAGACGGCGTCCGAAAAGGCGGAGGCCGCCCTGTTGCGCGTGCTGGAGCGCCGGAACGATCGCGAACCCAAGGATCCCAAGCCGACCAAGCTGACCGGCCTCGACCGCGCCGAGGAAGCCGGCCGCGGCGTCAAGTCCGCCTCCGACCGCGCCCACGAAGCCGTCCGGCAGACGCGCGGGCGGTCCGGGAAATAGGTGCTGCTGGCCCTTCTGCTCCTCGCGGGGGCCCAGGACGCCGAGCTCCGCGCCATCGCCGAGGCCGTCGGCCGCAAGGACTACGCGACGGCCGAAGCCCTCAGTCTCGCCCGCGTCGAGCGCGATCCCGCGTCGGCCCTCGCGTGGTTCTATCTCGGCCACGCCCGCGCGGCGGTCGAGCGCTTCGCGGAGGCCGTCGACCCCCTCCAAAAGGCCGTCGAGCTCGGCCTCACGGATCCCAAGGTCCGCTTCCAGCTCGGCCACGCGGCGCATCGCGCGGGACGCCACGACGTGGCCGTATCCGCCCTGCGCGCCGTGACCGGCCGGGATGAGGCGAGCTACGAGCTCGGCGTCTCGCTGTTCGAGTTGAAGCGCTACGAGGAGGCGGTCGACGTCCTGGGCCCCCTCGCCGCGCGCGAGGGGTCCTGGCGTTCGCTCGCGCGCTACCATCGGGGCCTGGCCCTGCGCGCGCTGGGGCGCGAGGCGGAGGCCGTCGAGGATCTTCGGGCCGTCGACGACCCCAGGCTCCGGGAGCTCCCCGGCGCGAAGGCGTGGGGCGTCGAGGCCCTCGCGAAGGCCGGCTACGACTCGAACGTCCTGCTGCTGCCGGAAACCTCGCTGGCGCGCGGCTCGGAGGAAGGGGCCGCGTTTCTCCAGACCTTCCTCACGGCGGACTGGGAGGGGCCGGTGGTCGTCCGGGGGAGCGTGCTCGACATCCGTTACGACGACCTGGCCGAGGCGGACATCGACGCCTTCCTCGGCGAAGTCGCGGGCCGCGCGGCGCTGTCGAGCGCGCTGGCCGGCCGGCTGTCGCTGCACGCGGACGCGGTCCGCCTGGGCCACGACCCGCTCTTCCGGCGGGGCGGGGCGGAGGCGGCGCTCGAGTGGGCGGCCGCGCCGGCGCTCGCCCTCGAGACGGGCCTGCTGTGGAAGGCCAAGGATTTCCGCTCCAGCGCGTTCGACGACCTCGACGGCAGCGAGGCGGAGGCGTGGGCGCGGGCCGCCGGCGAGGCGTGGCGCGCGGGCTACCGGCTCCTCCGGGACGACGCGCGCGAGAACTTCCTCGACGTCCTGACGCACCGGCTCGAAGCCCTCGTCTCGCTGCGGCCGGCCGCGGACCTGGAGCTGCGCTTCGAAGGCTGGCTGTCGGCCGGGGCCTACGGGGCTCCGGATCCCTCGACATCCCGGACGCGGCGGGACCGGCGCCTGGGAGGCCGGGCCGAAGCCCTCTGGTCCGCGGGCGGCGGCCTGCGGCTGGTGGCGGAGGCGGAGCTCGAGCGCTGCGATTCCTCGGCGAGCGACTTCGACTACACGCGGGCCGTCGGCTCCCTCGGCGCCCTCTTCGCTTTCTGAGGTTCAGGTTCAGAAAATCCCCCCCGCCCCCGGGGGGA
>DASVNH010000149.1:0-10596 GCA_036383955.1 Planctomycetota bacterium
GATGGGAATCTTGAAGGACTGGTACTTGTCCAGCGAGCCGTCCGTCAGCGGATTGGTCTTGCAGCTGGCCTTCTTGAGGTCGACTTCGCCGAACGAGTCCGTGTTGACGATCACGACCTTGTTGGCGTCGAGCTCCGCCAGATTGACCTTCAGCGCCGCCGGATTGAAGGCCACCAGGACGTCCGGCTTGTCGCCGGGCGTGTAGATCTCCTGCGAGGAGAACTGGATCTGGAAGCCCGAGACCCCCGGCAGCGTGCCGGCGGGAGCGCGGATCTCGGCCGGGAAGTCCGGGAAGGTCGACAGGTCGTTGCCCAGCACGGCGGCCGTGTTCGTGAACTGGCCGCCCATGACCTGCATGCCGTCGCCGGAGTCGCCGGCGAAGCGGATGGTCACCTTCTCGAGGATTTCGCGCTTCTTGCCCTTGGGGGAGGCGACGTCGGACGCGGTCGGGGGGGTCATGCGATCAACCTTATAAAAAAATAGCCCCGGCTAGCCGGGGCTTCTCGTCTCAGGGCGCAAGCTCATGTCGTCTTCGACGGTCAGATGGGACGCGCGCCCTTCCGGCGCCGCCGTCCGACTCCCCGGCCGCCAAGCGTAAATATATCGTCCCGGGGCCCCCGATTCAAGCACCCCCCGGAAGATGCCGCTACTGCGCGGACCCTACTTCCCCGCCCGCTTCTTCTCGTCTTCCTTCTTGAGCTTTTCCTTGTTGTCCGCCCACCACTGCTCCCAGAGGCTGGGCGTCTGCTTCCCCGACCCGAAGTCCTCCCCCGCGAACTTGTTGAGCACCGCCGTCACGTCGGCTCCAAATTTGAACAGGTCCCGGTCCTTGTTCGTGATCGAGGTGACGCAGGTCACCAGCGCCTCCGTCGCGTCGTGCTTGAACTGGGCCTTCCCCAGCGCCTTCGCGGCGGCGTAGCGCACCTCGACCTCCTCCTTCTTGTCGTTCAGGACCGCCCCCAGCGGCTTGATGGCGGCGCCCTTCTTGTCGTCGGCTTTCTCCAACGCCTCCGCGGCCGCCTTGCGGACGTCCTTGTTGCCGTCCTTCAGGGCCTTGATGTGGGTCTCGATGTCGTCCGGGGCCAGCAACAGCACGAGGGCGAGCATGACGGCTCCTCTCAAAAGACCTCGGCGGGGATGCCGGTCTGGGCGGTCAGCGCCTGCCCGATCTCGTCGAGCAGGCTCTTGTCCACCTTGTGGATCTGCTTGTCCGCGGGAAAGCGATCCACGCTGTAGATCTGGACCGCCTTGGGCTTCACGCGCTTCACGGCGGAGATCCAGTCGACGACCGACTTCTCGTCCGTGTTGTCGCGCCGCCCGTGCGTGAACATGGCCTGGACGACGAAGTCCTTGAGCTTCCCCATCCCCTTCATCACGTCCCAGATGCCCACTTCCGTGACGGGGGAATTCATGTTCATGAACTGCCCCTCGCTCCCCGCGTCGAGCTTCATGTAGCGCTCGTCGAGGAGGTTGAGGCCGTCGACGACCTGCTCCCGGTCCAGGTGGGCGGCGTTCGAGAGGATGTCGACTTTCGTCCCGGGCATGAGCTCATCCCGGACGGCGATCACGGCCTTGACGCAGCGGAGGAAGTCGGGGTGCAGCGTCGGCTCGCCGTTGCCGGCGAAGGTGATGGAATCGAGCGTTTCCCCCGCCGCCTTGAGCTCGAGGAGCTTGGCGCGGAGGCCGTCGCCGACCCGGTCGGCCGTCGGCCAGTCGTACTTGGCGAGGGCCTTGTCGTCGACGGTGTCGGTGGTCCAGCCGCACTGGCAGTAGTTGCAATTGAAGGAGCAGACCTTGACGTTGAAAGGGAGGATGTTGACGCCGAGGGAAGCCCCGAGGCGCCGCGACTTGACGGGTCCGTAGACCACGCCGTCGCTCAGGTTGTAGGTCTTGTACGTCGTGTCGGCCATGATTCCGGCATTCTAACGACGTTCACCGCTTGAGTCATCGGCTATTCTCGGCGAAACGTCGGGCCTGCGGAGGATGAGAAGCACGATCAGCAGGAGCAGCAGGGCGGGACCTAAGGTGAGGTTGGCCCAGTACACCGGTATAAGCGACCACGCCTGATACTCACCGCCGAGGGTACGTCCCGGGAAATGAATGTAGAGACACGTCAGGGCCTCTAGACCCAGCAGAAGAACAGTGGTGAAAATGGCTCTCGGTAGCGTCTCGCTCAACCAGAGCCAGGCGACGGACAGACCCACACGCGCCAAGGTGGCGAGCCCCACAAAGATCACGACCCCTTCAACGTTCATCTCGGGCGATGTCAGGACCAGGGCCACGATGAGGATGTCGAGGGCCAGGAGACCCACAATGACGATTCTCGCGCGCTGCTTCACTCGCCTCCCTCGGCTCGGTTCTGGACCTGGCCTCTCCCTTAGTCTATGATCTTCACCCTCTATGGCAGAGAAAAGCTACAAGGACACGCTGAACCTCCCGAAGACCGACTTCCCCATGGCGGCCAGCCTCACGGCGATGGAGCCGAAGATCCGGGAGCGCTGGGAGACGCAGGACCTCTACGCCAAGATCCGGGCGGCGCGCAAGGGCGCGCCCAAGTGGGTCCTGCACGACGGCCCGCCCTACGCCAACGGCGACGTCCACGTCGGCACCGGCCAGAACAAGGTCCTCAAGGACATCGTCGTGAAGTTCCGGACGATGATGGGCTTCGACTCCCCCTACGTCCCCGGCTGGGACTGCCACGGCCTCCCCATCGAGCACAAGGTCCTCAAGGACCTGGGCCCCAAGGCCCGGGAGATGTCGAAGACCGACGTCCGCAAGCTCTGCCTGGAGTTCGCGAAGAAGTACATCGACATCCAGCGCCGCCAGTTCAAGTCGCTCGGCGTGCTAGGCGACTGGATGAAGCCCTATCTCACGATCTCCCACGACTACGAGCTCGGCATCATCGAGGTCTTCGAGGGCCTCTGGAAGAACGGGCACATCTCGAAGCGTCGACGTCCCATCCACTGGTGCCTGCAGGACCGGACGGCCCTGGCCGAGGCGGAGCTGGAGTACAAGAACCTGCCCTCGCCGTCGATCTACCTCTCGTTCACGGGGCCGGAGCTCGACCTCCTGGTCTGGACGACGACCCCCTGGACGCTGCCGGCCAACGTCGCGGTCGCGGTCCATCCGGACCTCGAGTACGCGATCGTCGAACGCGGCGGGCGGAAGGCGGTCGTCGCGCCCCAGCGGATCGAGGCGCTGCGGAAGCTCTTCCCGCTCGGCGAGACGGTCGGCAAGATCAAAGGCCGCGAGCTCGAGGGCAAGACCTACAAGCACCCGATCTTCGGGCACGATTGCCCGGTGGTGCTCGCGGACTACGTGACGACGACCGACGGCACGGGCCTCGTCCACACCGCGCCGGGCCACGGCGCCGAGGACTACGAGACCGGCCTGAAGTACAAGCTGCCCGTGCTCTCCCCCGTCGACGCGGGCGGCGCCTTCACCGACGAGGTCCCCCAGTACAAGGGGCTGCGGATCTGGGACGCGAATCCGAAGGTCGTCGAGGACCTCAAGAAGTCCGGCGTCCTGCTCCACTACTCCGAGTTCTCCCACGACTATCCCTGCTGCTGGCGCTGCAAGCAGCCCGTCATGTTCCGCGCGACGGAGCAGTGGTTCGTCAACGTGGACCACGCCGAGGGACGTCGCCGCGCCCTGGAGGCCGTGAAGAACGTCCGCTGGGTCCCCGCCTGGGGCGAGACCCGCATCACCAACATGCTGCAGGACCGGCCCGACTGGTGCGTCTCGCGGCAGCGCTCCTGGGGCGTGCCGATCCCGGCGTTCTACTGCAAGACGTGCGAGAAGCTGCTCTTCAACCAGACGACCTTCGACGCGATCAAGAAGCTCTTCGCGAAGGGCGGGGCCGACGCCTGGTTCACGACCGACGCGAAAGACATCCTCCCGGCCGGCACGACATGCGAGTGCGGGAGCGCCGAGTTCACCAAGGAGTCGGACATCTTCGACGTCTGGTTCGAGTCGGGCGCGAGCCACCGCTCCGTCCTGATGAAGAACCCGGAGCTGCGCTTCCCCACCGAGCTCTACCTCGAGGGCACCGACCAGCACCGCGGCTGGTTCCAGGTCTCGCTGCTCGCCAGCCTCCTCTCCACCGGCCAGGCGCCCTTCCAGGAAGTCGTCACCCATGGCTTCCTCGTCGACGCCCGCACCGGCGACAAGATCTCCAAGTCCGGCAGCTTCCTCATCAGCGTCGACGAGATCGTCGCCAAGATCGGCGCCGAGCTCATGCGGCTCTGGATCGCCAGCATCGACTTCACGAGCGACCTCCCCATGTCCTGGGAGATCCTCAAGGAGCGCGCTGAGCCCTACAAGAAGATCCGCAACACGTTCCGCTACATGCTGGGCTGGCTCAGCGACTTCGATCCCGCGAAGCACCGCGCGAAGGAGCTGACGGAGGTCGACCGCTGGGCGACGGCCGCCCTCGACGGCCTGGTGAAGCGCGTCACCGCGCACTACGAGAAGTACGAGTTCTTCCGCGCCTACCAGGAGCTCTACCAGTTCTGCGTGGTGGAGCTGAGCTCGCTCTACTTCGACATCCTCAAGGACCGCCAGACGCTGAAGGCCGACTCGAAGGAGCGGCGCTCGGCGCAGACGGCGCTCTACGACATCCTGGTCGCGCTCACCAAGATGTTCGCGCCCGTCCTCGTCCACACGATGGAGGAGGTCTGGGATTACCTGCCCGCCCCCAAGGCCGAAAGCGTCCATCTGGCGGATTGGCCGAAGGCGTCGGACGTCGTCGCCGACCCCAAATGGGAGCGGGTCTTCAAGGTCCGCGCGGAGGTCTACCGCGAGCTCGAGAAGCTCCGGGCGTCGAAGACCATCGGCAAGTCGCTCGAAGCGAAAGTGACGCTGCACGCGACGGATCCGGAGACGGCCAGGGCCCTGAAAGCCGCCGACCTGAAGGAGGCCTTCATCGTGTCGGAGGTCGTCGTCGCCGACGCCCCGGTCGGGCCGGAGACGCCGGACGTCAAGGGCCTCTCGGTGAAGGTCGAGAAGTCGGCTTACCCGAAGTGCGAACGCTGCTGGAACCTGCGGCCCGACGTGGGCGCCGTCGCGTCACATCCCGCGCTTTGCGCGCGCTGCGCCGACGTCATCGGCTAGCCCGTTCGGAAGCAGCCCGGCACAATCCGAACGCGAGCCGTTCGGATTGTGCCGGGCTGCTTCCGAACGGTCAGTAGCAGCGGCGGCCGTAGCCGTAGAACGGGCGGGGAGACGCGCAGCGGTACCCCTTGCCCCAGAAGATCTTGTAGTAGTCGCGCGGCGGATGATCGTAGGAGACCGCCAGGATGTCCGCGCCGGTGGGTGCCGGCCGGTACTCGTGGTCCACGCGGAGGTCGTCGGCGGCGCCCCGGACGTCGCCCGCCGGCGCCGGGAGCTCGCGGTGAACCGCGCACCCGCCGAGGATCGCGAAGAGCAGCGCCGTCCCGAGTTTCATGGGCAGCCTCCCCTGTCGTGTGATAATGTAAACGGGGTCTAGAACGACACCGCGGATGAAAGGTTCCATTCGGCTCGGCGTCCTGATTTCCGGCAGCGGTCGAAGCCTGCAGAATCTGATCGATCGTATCGCCGACGGCTCCCTCTCCGCCCGCATCGAGACGGTGATTTCCAGCCACGCCGGCGTGAAGGGCCTCGACCGGGCCCGGGCGGCCGGCCTTCCCGCGACCCTGGTCCACTGGCGGGACTACAAGGACGTCGACTCCTTCAGCCGCGCCGTCACCGAGGCGCTCGACCGCCACCCCGTGGACCTGGTGGTGATGGCGGGCTTCCTGCGCCGCTGGGTCTTCCCCGCCGCCTACGAAGGCCGGGTGCTCAACATCCATCCCGCGCTCCTGCCCAAGTACGGCGGCAAGGGCTACTACGGCCACCACGTCCACGAGGCGGTCCTGAAGGCCGGCGAGAAGGAGTCGGGCTGCACGGTCCATTTCGCCGACCACCACTACGACCGCGGCCCCATTCTCGTGCAGAAGCGCGTGCCCGTCCTGCCGGGCGACACGCCCGACACCCTGGCCGACCGCGTCTTCCAGGCCGAGTGCGAGGCCTACCCCGAGGCGATCCGGAAGCTGTCCCTGGAGCTCGCCTCGTGAGAACGCTGAAGGGCGCCGTCGACCTCCTGGGCCTCGGCAATCTCCTGCAGATCCTGTCCATGAACGGCCGCGAAGGCATCCTCACGCTGATCCGCGACGAGGACCGCAAGAGCGTCCATTTCGGCCCCGAAGGCATCCGCCTGCTCTTCTCCTCCATGCGGCGCATCAACAAGCTCGGCAAGATCCTCCTGCGCCGGCGTCGCATCTCGAAGGACGACCTCGACGCCCTGCTGAAGGAGCAGCGCCTCCTGGGCTGGAAGCTCGGCCAGGTCGCCCTGACCAGCGGCCTGGTGCGCAAGGAGGACGTCGAAACCGCCCTCCTCGAGCAGATCGAGGAGGAAGTCTTCGACATCTTCATGTGGACGGACGCGTCCTTCGAGTTCGCGGAGGGCAAGGCGCCGCCGCGCGACTCCGACCACCCCCTGGGCGACATCACCTTCGGCAAGAACGTGACGCAGCTCATCCTCGAGGCGGCGGCGCGGGCGGACGAGTACCTGCGGATCCGCGCGATCCTGGTGGACGACGACCTGACGCTCGCGAAGCTGCCCTTCGACGTCCAGGCGGACGAGCTGGGCGACGAGATCGAGATCGTGGACCACCTGCTGCCGATGCTCAACGGCCGCCGCTCGGTGCGGGAGGTCGTCGCGACGTCCATCTACCCCCGCTTCACCACCCTGCGCGCGCTCTACCGCCTTCTGACGCTCGGCTACATCAAGGCCAAGAACAAGAAGGGCGACACCGTCACGGTGGCGCGCATGCCCCTGCGGAGCCGATAGCCGTGACCCGAAATCCCAACTCCCAACTCCCAAACCCCAAAGCGATCCCCCCCGCGGGGGGAAGCCCTTGGGATTTGGGAGTTGGGATTTGGGATTTCCGGCCGGAGGCCGGCTAGATGGGCCGCATTCACGGGGACGTCGCCGTCCTGGGCATCTCCAATCTGCTGCAGATGCTGTCGATGAACCGCTGCAAGGGGTTCCTCATCGTCAACCAGGACGGCCACAAGAAGGTCATCCACTTCCTCGAGGAGGGCATGCGCCTGGTCAGCGGGGCGCGCCGCACCAACCCGCTCGGGGAGATCCTCATGCGGACGGGCCGCATCACCCGCGAGCAGCTGGACGAGCTGCTGGCCGAGCAGCGCCGCACCGGCACGCCGCTGGGCGAGATCGTCTCGCAGCGCGACATCCTGGGGAAGACGATCATCCAGTCCGCGCTTCGCGAGCAGGTGGCGGAGGAGATCTACGACCTCTTCACCTGGAGCGACGCGACCTTCGACTTCATGGAAGCTAGCGACGCGCCGCCGCCGCCCGACCACGGCCCCCTCGCCGGCGTCGTCCTCGAGACCAGCATGATGTCCATCATGATCGAGGCCGCGCGGCGCGTCGACGAGCTCGCCCGCATCCAGTCCATCATCCCCGACATCCGCCTCGTCCCCGAGCGCCTCGAGCTGCCGGCGTCGCTCGACGACCCCAGCCTCGACCGCTCCTCGATCGAGGACATCCTGCCGCTGGTCGACGGCGAGCGCTCCGTGGGCCACATCGTCGAGGAGTCGCTCTTCCCCAAGTTCACGGTCCTGCGCACCCTCTACGGCCTGGCCCAGAAGGGCGTCATCAAGATCAAGGACCGCGGGGCCGGCGACACCGGGCCCATCACCATCCTCAAGCGCGCCCCCACCCCCGTGGACGAGCGCCCCGCTTCCCGCGGGAAGTCGGTCATCATCCTCAGCGACCTGCCCACCTACCGCAGCGCCCTGGCCGTGGTCGTCCGCCAGGCGGGCTACGACGTCGTCGAAAGCAAGCCGTCGGACGAGACGGCCGACTTCATGCGGCGCCCGGCGGACGTCGCCATCATCGACGTCCCCCTGGAATCCGAGAACGGGATGCAATTCTGCGCGCTGATCCGGGACAAGGTGAAGATGCCGTTCATCGTGCTGTCGGGCAACGCCAGCAAGCAGGCGGTGACGAACGCCCTCTCGAGCGGGGCCCGCTACGTGCTGGTGAAGCCCTTCCGGGAGGATCTTCTCCTCGAGAGGGTCTCAAACGTCTTGAAGGGGTAGGCGCCATTCGGCGAGAATATGGCCAATGGGTGAACTCCGGGGTGACGTAACCATCATGGGCCTGCCGGAGGTGCTTCAGCACCTGGCGCAGAACCAGAAGGCCGGCACCCTGATGATCGTCCAGGCGCCGATGCACAAAAGCATTTACCTCAGCCCGGAGGGCATGCGGCTGCTGGGGACGTCGACGCGCAAGACGAGCTCGCTCGGGGAAATCCTGATCCGGACGCGCAAGATCTCCCGGGTCCAGCTGGACCAGCTGCTCCTCGAGCAGCAGAAGACGGGCAAGCGGCTCGGCGAGCTGGTGAGCCGCCAGGGCAGCGTCACCAAGACCGACATCGAGACGGCGCTCCGGGAACAGGCGCAGGAGGAGATCTACGACCTCTTCTCCTGGACCGAAGCCAAGTTCGAGTTCAAGGAAGGCCCCGAGCCCGAGAAGCCCAAGGACTTCCCCCTGGCGGACGTCATCGTCGACGCCTCCCCCACCTCCGTCATGCTGGAGGCCGCGCGGCGCGCCGACGAGCTCGTGGTCATCCGCAAGGTGGTGCGCGACGAGTCGATGATCCCGATCCGGACGACCAAGCCCTTCTCCGCCGACAAGCTCGGACTCAATCCCGACCTGCTGACCTCCGTGTACAGCCAGATCAACGGGCGGGTCGGTGTGTCGGAGGTCATCCGCCTTTCGCTCTATCCGCGCTTCGAGGCGCTGCGGGCCATGTACGTCCTGGCCAGCCGCGGCTACGTGAAGATCATGGACCGCGAGGGCGCGACCATGATCCACCTCAAGTCGGACAGCAGCGCGCGGCTGCCGGCGCAGCAGAAGACGGGGGCCGTCGCCGCCGTCAAGGTCGGGGCCATCGCCGCGTCCGCCCGCAAGTCGATCCTGCTCCTGGGCGACATGCTCAAGTACCGGCAGGCCCTCGCCGCCCTGCTCCGCGAGGCCAGCTACCAGGTCCTCGAGGAGACGGCCGCCCAGGCCATGATGCTCATCGCGGAAAACCGGAAGATCGACGCGGTCATTCTGGACGTCGGGCTCGCCACCCCGGACGAATACCAGTTCGTCTCGTGGCTGGCGGAGAACACCAACTCGCCCGTCATCGTCCTGTCCGGCGACGCCTCGAAGGAGGCCGCCCTCGCCGCCGTCCAGAAAGGCGCCCGCGGCTACGTGGTGAAGCCCTTCACCCGCGACGCCATCCTCCGCACCCTCGCCGGCGTCTTCTCGGCCTCCAACGCCGCCCTCCGCGCCGCCCCGCCCACGAAATAGGACCAGGACCAGGAACAGGACCAGGTCGGGCCGGCCCCTTTGGATGAAGCCGGGGGATCCGCGGCCCCTAGAAGCGCGTGCCGGCTATGGCGCGGCCTTCAAGGAACGTAGGCGGAGCATGGGTTCCCTCGACCTCTGGGGGCGAAGTGAGGGCTCGCCGGACCTGGTCCGGGTCCTGGTTCCTGGTCCGGCCCTCAGGAGACCTTCGAGCCGGGCGCCGCGTCCTTGCTCGGCGTGAGGACGATGACGTCCGGGCCGGACGACGCGGCCAGCAGCATCCCGCGGCTCTCCACGCCCCGCAGCATCGCGGGGGCCAGGTTCGCCACGATGATCACGCTCTTCCCCACCAGGTCGGCGGGCTGGTACCACTGCTTGATGCCGCTCACGATCTGGCGGACGTCGCCGTTGCCGATGTCCACTTTCAGGACCAGCAGCTTGTTCGCGTTCGTGTGCTCGGCGCACTCGAGGACCTTGCCCACGCGCAGCTCGACCTTCTTGAAGTCGTCGATCGTGATCGTCGCGGGGGCGAGAGGCGTCGGTGCCGGCGTGGGAGCGGGAGCGGGAGCGTCAGCCATGTGTTCTCCTATGTCTTCGAAAGGGCCTGGGCCAGGTCGCCCAGGATGTCGTCCAGATCCTCGATGCCCGTCGACAGCCGGATCAGGCCGTCGGTCACGCCGAGCGACGCCCGCTCGTCCGGGCTCAGGTACGCGTGGGAGCTCCGGCCCGGGTGGGTCATCGTGGTCGTCACGTCCCCCAGGCTCGGCACCAGCCGGATCAGCCGGCAGGCCTTCACGAAGCGCGCGGCCGCCCGCAGGCCGCCCCGCAGCTCGAACGACAGCATCGCGCCCCGACGCGGCTTCAGGCAGCGGACGGGCTTCGGGTAGTGGACGGCCGACACCTTCCGCTGCCGCGCCAGCCAGGCCGCGACCCGCTCGGCGTTCGCCGACGCCCGCTCCACGCGCAGGCCCAGCGTCTTCAGGCCGCGCAGCGTGAGCCAGGCGTCCATCGGCGAGATGCCCGTGCCCAGGCCCGAGGCGAACTTCCGCATCAGGTCGATCCGGGCGGCTCCCGCCGCGATCACGCCGCTCACGGCGTCGCCGTGCCCGTTCAGGAACTTCGTGCCGCTGTGGAACACGACGTCCGCCCCCCACTCGAGCGGGCGGCAGAGGAAGGGCGTCGCGAACGTG
>DASVNH010000150.1:0-5275 GCA_036383955.1 Planctomycetota bacterium
GGTGATCGCGCTTTCGGCCGTGCTGTTCGGATTGGCGCACCTGCCGGACTGGCCGCTGGTGGGGCTCTGCGCGGGGGCGGGCGCGGCGTGGACGGCCCTGTATCTACGCGCGCCGAACCTCTGGCCGCTGGCGGCCAGCCACGCCTGGCTCGGCGCGCTCGCGTACTACTGGATCCTCGAGCGCGATCCCTGGCGGGAGCTGTTTCCCTAGGCCTTGCGCCGACGGCGCGCGAGGGCCGCCAGGCCCAGCAGCGCCAGGGCTTCCAGGCCCGCGAGACCGCACTTGTCCTTGTGATCGCTCGAGGTCCCGATGACGTTGTTCGAGCCGCCGGAGCCCGTGGCATTCGAATCGACGCGGAAGTCGATTTCCCCGTCGGCGTTGACGCCGAAGGAGACCCAGGGAGAGCCTCGGCCCTGGGCGTCGAGCGACCTGGCGCGCCAATGGTAGTTCACGTTGGGAAGGCCCGTGAAATTCACGATCGCGGTGGCGCCGGGAGCGACTTCCAGGCTTTCATGGGTGGGTTGGCCGGTAAATGGGGAAGTGTTGGGCCGAATCTCCAGCTGGAGCCGAAGGTTTGTAGGCAGACTGGCGGATTCGGCCACCAGGACGGAGCTGAATTGCATGTTGACGGAACTCGACGTGCCGCCGACGCTCAGAGGACTTACGACCAAGCCGCTGATTGAGCCCTGCGTCAAGTTCGTCGGCTGGTTGTCGTGATAACGCCGTAAGAAGAGATCGAAATTGCCCGTTGCGCCATCCCGCCAAACGACGGTCGCGGTACTATCCGGCGCCACGACAGCCTTTGGCCGGAGAGAAAAATTGGGCGTCCGGCTGATCCCTCCGTTGTTGCCGGTTACCTCAGGGGCCACCAATGACGCTGAACCTTCGTCGGCGACCTGATCCCATGCGGTACTGGCGGCGTTCAGGCGGCGGACGAAGATCTCCGTGTTTCCGCTGAAATCATCCTCCCAAGCGACTACGGGTCGTCCGGTGCTCGTGATCAGGTTGACGGCGATCGAGGGGAAACTTGACGTCGTCGTCGTGCCGAGGACGCTCGTGCCGCTGATGCCTGCGCCCGTCGAGGAGCCCGCTACGCTGGCGAAGGCGCCTCCGCCAACCGAGCGACGGACATAGATTTCGCGCTCAACACCGACGCTTTCCTGCCAGGCGACCCAGACGTCGCCGTTCGGATCGACGGCCACGCTGGGCTGAATCGAGAGGGCTGCGGGCAAGCCGGCGCAGGCGTTCGTGGCCACCCACGTTCCGGCCGGTCCAGGAGTTGCGGTTACGTTGCTGACCGTTATGGTGCCGATCGCGGACGGCCTCGTGACGAAAATGTCAAACTCGGCGCCCGAGCTCCCTTCATAGGCGATGATTAACTCATTGGTGGAGCGGAGGACGCCGACGGAGGCACGGCCCACCGAGGGGTCTGAAACCACAAGTCCTCCGGCCGGATGGAAGTACCAGCCGGCTGGAGGCGGCTGAATGGCGCGGTTGTCACCTGGATAGAAGAACTTGCACTCAATTCCGAGTCCTTCGCGCTCGTACGTGACGCCGGCGAAGAACTCGTTTCGGTCAGGTACCGTCCCCGTCGCTTCGTTATCGACGAGGCCTAACAGGGAGAAGGCCTGCGGATTCCGGGAGGGCGTACCGATGCCTTTGCTGATGCCGCTGGACGTGACGGATTCGCTCAGCTCAGCCCAGTTGCTCCCGTTCCAGAATCGCCCGAAAATGCACGTGGTGCCGTCGTTGTCATCCTCCCACACGATGAAGGGGAACCCGTCGGAAACTTTGCCTGGGAAGGTGAAGAAGCCGATCGAGGGATTCGTCGATTTGCCGTTGTTGTTGCTGATGTTTGGGGTTCCCAGCACAGTCCACCGGAAACCGTTCCAATAACGGAAATAGATATCGAAGTCACCGTCGCTGTTGTCGCTCCATGCGACGCAAGGACTGCTGCCTCCGTCCGGGGTGCCGGCGCCGATGAGATTGACCGCCGGGGTTTCTGACACCGAGCCGTTCTTGGTAATGCCGCCGCCTGACGCCGAGAAGTCCAGCTCCAGCCAGGGATCGATTAGCACAGGATACGCTGCGCCCTTCATGAAGGACGCCGGCAGTTCGAGGGCGATCTCGCCGTTCTCCCAGCGAGGGTCGAACTCAAGGCGGCGGCCCTGGGCGTCGATGGCCACCGCTCCGTGGTAGGCCAGTCCCGGGGTGCCCACGGCGTCGGTGAACACGAGGCCGCCGTCCGCGACGACCGTGTCCTTCCACGACATGTCGTAGCGTCCCACCTGCTGGACGGGGCCGGTCAGGTCGGTCTGGACGGCCACCCGCACCTTCAAGGCACCTTCGCCCACCGGACGCTCCAGCCGGACAAGATGCTCCGCGCGATGGTTCTCAAAGACGAATTCTTCAGTGACGCCCGAGCCGCGCTCGACTGCCGCCGTCGCCCAGCCGGCCTTCGTCACCGCGCCGGCCGTCAGGTCGATGGAAGCGCCGCCCTGCTCGACGCGGCGGGCGCGGAGCGAGATCGTGTGCTCGCCCGCCTGGAAGCGGAGGCCGTCAGAGCCGACTTCGGCCTTGTAGTTCGCGCCCCGGTAAGGAAGCGTGTTTTCCCCGGCGGGTTCCTCAAACACCCGGTAACTCGCCAGCGCCGGGTGATTCTTGAGGTCAGGGACGGCCTGCTTGGCAGCCCGCGGAGGGGCGGCGGCAGGGGCGGGGCTAGGAGTGGAGCGCGATCTCGCCGTGACGACCGCCAGAGTAACGAGAATGGCGACGACGACGAGGAGCTTGGGCTTCATGCGCGTTCCCCTCTATGAAACCTTGAAAAGGCGGACCCTCCCTGCCGAGCGGGTATGGAATCATATCACATGGTCTGAGATCGTCAATTAAACCTAGGCAGGAGGGGGGACCCCCAGGCCCGGCCTGAGGATCCCCCCGGGGGGTCTACTTGGCGAAAAGGCCGGTCAGCTCGGGGTCGGAGAGGGTCTCCGCGCCGCCGGTCGTCGTGATCACCAGGGCCTTGCCCGCCGACGTCCGCACGACCAGCTCCACCGAAACCTTGAAGATCTCCGCCAGCTCGGGCCGCAGCTCCAGCAGCCGGAAGTAGGCGGGGCTGCCGAACTTCACCAGGGTGGTCTTGTCGGCGGCCTCGAAGGCGTCGTCCACCCAGAGGTCGCGCAGCGCGTAGAACGTCCGGCCGGCCGACTTGCGCGAACGGACCAGGCTCCGGTCGAACGCCTCTCCCTTGTCCGCTTCCTTGAGCCGGCGCAGGTAGCTGGCCGTCTCGACGGCGTCCTTGCCGTCCTTCTTGCCGAAGCCGCTCGCCACGCTCTTGGCCAGGGCGTTGTGCTCCTCGCGGGCCGCGTCCTCGGCGGCTTTGACGGCGGGCGCGGCCGCGGGCTCGGGCTTCGGGGCTTCCGGCCGCGCGACGGCCAGCTTGCCTTCGACGTCCCGGCGCTTCTCCGCTTCCGCGCGATCCATCGCGCCGCGGGTCCCGCCGGCGGGCGCCGCCGCTCCCATCTGCCGGCCGTCCTCCAGGATCAGGTAGCTCGTGTAGGGCGTCTGGATGCCGTACTCCTTCGACAGGCGGATCACGTCGTCGACGAGCTCCTTCGTCTCCCCGTGCATCCGGATCTGGTCGAGCAGGGCGCCGATGCGCCGCTTGGCCCAGAGGGGCTCGATGAACCCGTGCTTCTTGTCCTCGGCCGCGAAGCCGGCCTCGTACGTGAACGTCTCCGCCGCTTCGTTGACCCGGCCCGTGAGCCGCAGCGCCACGTCGCCCGAGCCCGTGTAGCGGCCCATCAGGACGAGCTGGCCCCCCGCGTAGAGGTCCGGAATCGCCCGCGGCATGAAGTTCGCCAGCTGCACCTTGTCGCCGACGACCGCCAGCTCCAGGCCCGTCAGGACCGGCCGGCTCGCCTTCGCGTAGAACGCGGACACCTTGGCTTCGATGTCCTCCGCCGGCCGCACGTACTCGCTGACGCCGCCGCAGGTCTCCGCCATGGCGTCGAGCAGCTGGGTGTCGACGTCGTACCCGACGCCCCAGGTGAAGAGGCGGACGTCGCCCTTCGCCTTCTCGGCCTTGGCGAGGATCTTCTTGGGGTCGGTGGTCTCGCCGAGGGTGGGCTTGCCGTCGGTCATGAACATGATGTAGTAGGGGCGGCTCGACGTCCGGGGGAACGAGAGGGCGGCGTCGAGGGCGCCGGCGATGTCGGTGCCGCCCTGGGCGAGGAGGGTGTCGGCGAACGCGAGCGCGGCCTTGCGCTCCGCGGCGGCGCCGACGAGCTCCTTCTTCCAGGGCTCGGCGAAGCTGGAGAACGGCACGATGTTGAAGCGGTCGCCGTCGTTGAGGCTGTTGACGCAGTACTTGAGGGCGGCGCGGGCCTGCTTGATCTTGTCGCCGGCCATGCTGCCCGAGACGTCCATGACGAAGACGATGTCGCGCTCGACGATCCGCTTGGCCTGGAGCTCGCTGTTGGGCGAGACGAGCATCATGAAGTAGCCGGGCTCGCGCGGGTCGGGGCGGTAGGTGACGACGTGGAGGCCGACGTCCTTCGGATCCAGGCCCCAGAAGAGCTGGAAGTCCTTGTCGAGGGAGGCCCCGCGCGAGGCGAACGTGACGCGGGCTTCCCGGTCGTTCTTCCGGGCGATCGCCACCGCGTGGCTCGGGCTGTAGAGGTTGCGCATCGGCGCCGGGCTCTTCACGGTGGCCTCGATCGAGAACTCGCCGTGGACGGTGGGGCCGCGCTTGGCGCTGGCGCGCACCGGATAGGTGTAGCTGACCAGCGAGCCCTCGGCGGGCACCACCTGGCTGAAGCGCAGCGTGATCGTCTGCGAGCTGCGGGGGAGGATCGGGAAGATGTTGGCGCGGAAGACGTCGCCGCCCAGGTACTCCAGCAGCCCGGGGTCCTGCGCGCGGCTCACGATCTGGTTGTAAATCCGGCGCGCCTCGGTCTTCTCGACCAGGGCGCCCTCCTGCTCCTTGCCGTTCACGAGCATCGTGAAGCGGGTGAGCACGGCCCCCTTCGGGATGGGGAACACGTAGTGCGCCTCCAGCTGGCGCTCCGTGTTGTTCTGGAATATCTGCTCGACCGTCGTGACGGCCGCCTGGGATTCGATGTCCACGGTCACCTTGTGGCGGGTGAGCGCGAGGGGCGGGACGTCCGGCTCGACCGGGATGACCAGGCCCTGCGCGGCCGCCGCGGCCGCCAGGACGGGGATGAGCGCCAGGGTGAACAGGGACGTCCGCATAACCGATCTCCTTCTTCCGCCGCT
>DASVNH010000151.1:0-17429 GCA_036383955.1 Planctomycetota bacterium
CGGCTGGGAGCGGAGCCGGGCCTCGATCGCCGGGGCGGTCTCGCCCATGAGGACGCAGGCGCGGACCGGGCGGGCGGCGACCTCCCGGGCGAGCAGGTCGTAGGGCGTCTTCTTGTCGAAGCCGCCGAGGATGAGGACGAAGGGGCCGGGCAGGGTGGACAGGGCGGCGACAGTCGCCTCGGGATCGGTGGCCTTCGAGTCGTTGTAGTACTTCACGCCGCGCTTCTCGGCGACGAACTCGAGGCGGTGCTCGACGCCCGGGAACGTGTTGAAGACCCGTTCGCAGGCCTCCTTCCAGCCGGGCCAGGGGCCGGCGGCCCGGGCGATCAGGGCCGCGGCCGCCATGTTCTCGAGGTTGAAGTCGCCGGGGATCTTGCGGCGGGAGACGTCGATCCCCTCCTCCGCCAGCGTCTCGCGGCGGAAGAGCTCGGTCTTCGAGGGCGAGGCGAAAGCCCGCACGACCGCGTCGCCGGCGTTCAGGATCTTCGTGTCGGACGTCGATTGGTGCGCGACGATCTGCCGCTTCGCCTCCGCGTAGGCTTCGAACGTGCCGTGGCGGTCGAGGTGGTTGGGGGTGAGGTTGAGGACGGCGGCGACGTTCGGGCTTCGCCGCAGGACGCCGAGGTTCTCGAGCTGGAAGCTGGAGAGCTCGAGGACCACGAGGTCGTCGGGGCGGATCGCGTCGAGGCGTTCGAGAAGCGAGACGCCGATGTTGCCGCCGACCCAGGTCTTGCGGGGCGAGAGCTTGAGGATCTCGCCGGTCAGCGTCGTCGTGGTGGTCTTGCCGTTGGAGCCGGTGATGCCGGCGGTCGTCCGCGCCGGGCAGAGCTTCATGAAGAGGTTCATCTCGGTCTCGAGGGCCCGGGCCATCCGGAGCCAGGGCGAGGAGGCCGGGACGGCCGGGTTCATGATCACGAGGTCGGCGTCGCGGAAGTCCTCTTCGCGGTGGCCGCCGAGCCGCAGCTCCACGGGCAGGCCTTTCAGCTCGGCGACGGCCTCCCGCAGGTCGTGCTCGGACTTCTGGTCGGTGACGGTGACGCGGGCGCCGGCCTTGACGAGGAAGCGGGCGACGCCCAATCCCCCGCCGAAGAGGCCGAGGCCCATGACGGTGACCCGCTGGCCCGCCAGCTTGGGGATGTCGCGGACCAACGGGACGCCTCCGGTTCCGGGTCCGGTTCCGGGTCCGGTCACTTGGGCTCCGAGAGGGCGCGGGTCTCGTCGGCGCGGCGGAGGACGCCGTCGATCTCCTCCCGCGAGACCGGGGCGCGCTCCATGTGGAACGAGAACTCCACGCGGTCGGTGATGGTGAAGGGCAGGACGACGTCGGTGATCAGGTCGAAGCCGGGATACTGCCACCAGGGCGGGTTGAGGGCGACGCGTTCGCGGATCTCGCGGAAGCCGCGCTTCTCGAGGACGATCTCGCGGGTGCCGTACCAGATGTAGGGGATGTCGAGGGGCGTCTGCCCGATCCGTTCGCCGTCGACGTAGACGTCGGCGCCGCCGGGCTCGGAGCGCACGGCGATGAGCCGCTCGACGCAGCCGGCGAGGAGCGGGAGGGCGAGCGCCGCCAGGAGGACGCGCATGGACGTCGATCCTAGCACGGGGGGCCGCCGGGGTAAATCCTCGGACGTTTGACGGGAACGGGCCGCGTTCACGATAATCCAGCCGTATGAAAGCCTTGCTCCTGGGCGCGGGCTACGCCACGCGGCTTTATCCCCTCACCAAGGACAAGCCCAAGCCGCTGCTGCCCGTCGCCGGCATCCCCATCCTCCAGCGCATCTGCGAGCAGCTCTTCAAGGTGAAGGGGCTCGACACCATCTACCTGGTCACGAACCACCGCTTCGTCTCCAACTACTACAACTGGCTGCGGGACTACCAGACCCAGCGGGCCCTGCCCGTGCCGGTCGAGATCTTCGACGACCTGACGACCAATCCCGACGACCGCCTGGGCGCCGTCGGCGACATCCAGTTCGTCATCCAGAACGCCAAGATCGACGACGACCTCATGGTCATCGCCGGCGACAACCTGCTGCTCTTCCCGCTGCAGGACTTCGCCGCGCTCGGCCAGGAGAAAGGCGCCGCCGTCTGCCTCAAGGATCTCAAGTCCAAGAAGCTCGTCTCGCTGTACGGGGCGGTGGAGGTCGACAAGAAGGGGCGGGTCATCGACTTCGAGGAAAAGCCGCCGAAATGGAAGTCGAGCCTGATCTCCATCGGCCTGTACTACTGGGGGCGCCAGCACGTGGGGCTGTTCAAGCAGTACCTCGACGACGGCCAGAAGAAGGACCAGCCGGGGTATTTCCTGCAGTGGGCGCACCGCAAGATCGACGTCTATGGGCACGTCATAGATGGGGAGTGGTACGACATCGGGGACATCGATTCGTACAATACGGCCAACGAGATCCTGATGAAGGGGCCCGCATGAAGACCCTCGCGCTCCTGGCGGCCACGCTGGGCCTGGCCGGCTGCTATTACGACCGGCCCAACCCCTGGGACACGTCGGACGACGTGGAGGAGTACGAGGAGAAGATCCACGGGGATCTCCATCTGGCCATGCTGGAAGTCTGGCCGAACCCCCAGGTCGCGCCCGACCCGTTGATGGACGCCGAGCTCGACGCCTGGCGGCGGACCGTGCTGCCGACGATCGAAGCCGTGACGCTGCGGCACGCCGAGACCAAGTCCCGGGACAAGATCGCGTTCCTCGAGGGCCAGATCCGGAGCCTGATGCGGACCGACGAGCACAGCCGCAAGGAAGTCCTTACGCCCGTGGTCTGGCGCTGGCGGATCGAGAAGGAGCGTCTCAAGCTCCTGGAAGACCGCCTCGCCCGCGGCTAGCGGAATTGGCCACAGAGGCACGGAGACACCGAGCCGCCGCGACTCTGTGACTCTGAGTCTCTGTGGCTCATCACTTGGCGACGAGCTCGATCAGGGCGACTTCCGGGAGCGAGCCCAGCCGCATCGGAATGCCCGTCGTGCCGATCCCGCGGTTGATGTAGACCGGCACCCCCGCCAGCTCGTGCAGGCCCCGGTCCCGGCCCCCTTCGGCCCGCACCAGCGCGCCCCGCAGCGGCAGCCGGATCTGGCCGCCGTGCGTGTGGCCGCAGAGCGCCAGGTCCACCCGCGCGCTCTTCCGGCCTCCGAGGGTCTCCTCGAGGCCGTCGGGCCCGTGCCGCAGCAGGATCGTCGGGGTGTCGCCGTCGAGCCCCTCGAAGAGGTCCGCGAACGGCACCAGCGGCCACGCCCCCTGCCCCGCCAGGCGCAGCGCCTTTCCTCCCGGCCCCTCGATCACCCGCGTCTCGTCCTCCAGCCACTCCACGCCCGCCCGCTCGAGGATCTCGCGCGTCACGAACTTCTCGTCCACCGGCCCGCCCACCGCCCAGATGCCGTGCGCCGGCTTGAGCGCGACGAGGGCGTCGACGACCTCCTTCAGCGAATAGCTCGCGTCGCGCGTGTCCATGTAGTCGCCCGTGAGCAGGATGAGGTCGGGCTTCGCCTCGCCCGCGAGCTCGATCATCCGGCGCTCGAGGGTGCCGGTGCGACGTCCCAGGTGAAGGTCGGTGAGGTGGAGGATCCGGAAGCGCTCGCGTCCCAGCACGCCGCCGCGCACGGGGATCTCGAGGCGGGTCAGCTCCGGCGAGCGCGATTCGAAGGCCACGCCCCAGACGAGGACCGCCGCGTAGACGGCCAGGAGGGCCAGGGCGCTCCGGAAGAGCCAGACGGACTCATACCAGCGGCGGAGCGGGAGCCGTCGATAGAGACGGTACAGACGGACCAGGACGAGAACCCCGGCGGCGATGGGCAGCGAAACGAGCGCCGACAGCAGGACGCCCGCGTCCGCCGGAACCACGCGTTACGGCTGAGGCTTTCCCGCCTCGACCGCCTGCTTCCGGGCGAGCTCGACCTTGGCCTTCTCGAGGCCGGCCTTGGCCGTCGCGTTCTCCGGGTCGTTGGCCAGCGCGCCCTCGTAGTGGAGCACGGCCGCGTCCCAGTCGCCGCGCTCGCCGTAGAGGGTGGCGAGATCGAGATGAATGCGGAGGCGGGCGTCGCGCGTCCAGACGCCGGCGAGCGCCTTCTCGAGCTTGTCGATGGCGACGGCCGGGCGCTTCTGCTGCAGGGCGGCGAGGCCGGTGTTCAGGGCGGCGAGGCCCTCGTCGGTGTAGACGGCGGGCTCGACTTCCTGGATCCAGTAGACCTGGATGAAGGGGCGGTCGTCGAAGTCGCCCATCACGTGCCCGCGGACTTCGAAGAGGGCGTAGCGGGACGCCGACGTGACGATCGTCATGTCCGGCTGGTCCTTGCGGATGTACAGCGTCGGGACGTTGAGGATGCGGTCCTGCTCTTCCCAGAGCTTCGCGTCCGCGGGCCACACGGAGAAGGCGGCCCAGGACTCGGGGGCGAACGTCGTCAGGAGCGGGACGAAGATCTGCTCGTTGCGGCGGTTGAACAGCGCCGTGAACTTGATGTCCACGTGCTTGTAGCTGGTGGCGTGCGCCGCGACCTCGCGGAGGCTCACCTCTTTGTACTCGCGGCCGATGCCGGGGCCGTAGCGGCGCTCGCTCTGGTCGACGATCCGTTCGAAGTCGTTCGGAAAGTAGGTGCAGGCGGAAAGGGCGGACAGCAGACCCACGGCGAACGACATCCTCAGACCCGTCATATGGCCCCCTAAGAGGTGAAAAATGGGACACCCAAATCTATCACATGGGGCTGGGCTGTCAAACAAAATGGGTTCCCAGGCGTTGAAGGAGGGATGGTCCGGCTCCGCTCGCGCGATCGGGGGATCGCCCTCATCCTCGCCCTGCTCGTCCTCGTCCTCCTCATCGTGCTCGTCGGCCAGATGGCCATCGGCACCCGCCAGGACCGCGTCCTCGCCGAAAACCGCGTCGCCGACCTCCAGAACACCTACGGCGCCCGCGCCGGCTACCACCGCGCCGCCCTCGTCCTCCAGGCCGACCTGGAGCTGGCGGCGGAGGTCGACTCCCTGGGCGAGCGCTGGGCGCAGCCGATCGACTTCGAGCTGGGCCAGGCCAAGGTGTCGACCCTCATCCTGGACTGCGAGCGGTTCATCAGCCTCGCGCAGCTCGTCAACGACAAGGGAGAGGTGAACCCGCCGGTCGCCGCCCAGCTGCGGCGGCTGGTGCGGGCGCTGCGACATCCTCCGGACACGGCCGACCGGATCATCGACTACATCGACGCCGACAACAAGGGCAGCTACGAGAGCCGCGCGCGCAATGAGCGACTGATGAACGCAGAGGAGCTGCTGCGGGTCGAGGGGCTCGCGCCCGAAACGCTCTACGGGGGCACGATCGCGGGCGAGGTCCGGAAGGGCCTGCTCGACTTCGTCACGGTCTGGCCGCGCGTGGCGGCGCCGGGAGGGGCGACGGCGACGCCCGGCGCGGTGAACGTCAACACGGCCCCGCAGGAGGTGCTGGAGGCGCTCTCCGACGAGATGACGCCGGCGCTGGCCGGGGCCGTCGCGGCCTTCCGGATGACGCCCGGCGAGGACGGACGTCCGCAGGGCTTCAAGAAGGTGGAAGACCTGAAGAGCGTGCCCGGGCTGGGCGCGCTCTACGAGGGGATCGCGGCGTCATGCGTCGTGAAGGCGTCGACGTTCGAGATCCGGGCGCGCTCGACGGTGCGCAACGTGGAGAAGGCCTGGGTGTTCGTCGCCCAGCGCGGCCAGAAAGGCCTGACGCTCCTGTCCCAGCAGCGCCTCAACGACTTCGCGACGGCCAAGCCGCCGGACGTCGACGAGTAGCCCCCCCGCCCCCGCCTGAGTCCCCACCTCGGGTTCCGGTCGCCGGGTTCCGGACTTCGGATAAAGAAAAAGGGCCCCGGCCTTTCGGCCGGGGCCCCGTAGTCGTCTTCAGAACGAAGACCTTAGTAGATAGGGAGCTTAGTAGATGAGGATCGCCTCCAGGCCGAAGATGGTCTGGGCGTCATCCACGTCCTTGCCGTCGAGGAACACGTCCTCGTCGGCCATATCGAAGCGCACCTCGGCGCGCACGATGAGGTCCTTCACCGGACGGGCCTCGACCGTGAACGTGATCTCGGTGTACTTGACGCCGTCGATGCCGGCGCCGCCGGCGAGGCCGCCCAGGCGGAACTCTTCCTCGTCGTCGAGCATCGAGAACCGGATCGCGCCGGCCCAGATGTCGTTGATCTGGTAGCGGCCCGCGAGCGAGAAGCCGGTCCACTCGGCGTCATCGCCGGCGGTGACGGCCGACGACTCGTCCTGCTTGCCGATGTCGATGTTGAGCTGGGCCGTCAGCTTCTCCAGGCCCGGGATCTTCTGGACCGTGACGACGATGTCGATCAGCGTGCGCTTCTCGTTCTCGTCGGAAGTCGCGCCGCTGGCCTCGTCGCCGAAGTAGAAGTTCAGATAGGCCGAGAACCACTCGATCGGCGTGAAGGCGACCTGGGCCTCCAGCGTCTTGCCGAAGTTGTCGTCGATCTGGTTGTCCCAGCCGTTGTTCAGGCCGAGGGTGAAGCCGAACTTCCCGCCCTCGAGGTTGTACGTGCCGCGGATGCCGGTGTGCGTGAACGGGATCGCCCAGTTGAAGTTCAGCGAGCGCGTGTAGTTGTAGTTGTCCTTGCTCTCGATGACCTCGGCGCCCGCCAGCGTAGCGAACTTGCCGATCTTCCACATGATGCCGTCGCCGACGGGCATCAGGATCTGGATGTTGGCCTGCTGCAGGCCGAAGTTGTCATCGGTGGCGACGTCCACGCCGTCCGCGTCCGAGCCCACCATCAGGCGGACGTCGTAGCCGACGATGACTTCCTTCGTCGGCGCGCGCATGAACTCCAGCTGCGCGTTGTGCAGATAGAACGTGCTCGGATCGTTCGTGAAGATGTGGACCGCGTTGGTCCCCTTGTCGCCGGTGCCGGTCTTGGGCCGGTTCATGTTGAAGATGTAGCCGGTGTCGATGAAGCCGCCGATCTTGACCTCCCGCATGAGGATGTCGAGAACCGTCGTGTCACTGACATCCAGCAGGTCCTTCTCAGGCGCCGGAGCCGCCTTGGCGGACTCCAGGGACTTGACCTTCTCCTTGAGCTGCTCGACTTCCTTGCGGAGGTCGCTGTCCTGCGCCATCGCGGGGAGCGCCGCTCCCAGCACGGCCACCAGCGTCATCAAACCACGATACATAACCGGGTCTCCTTTCCCTGTTGAATCCGTCCCACACGGAGGGCGTGATAAAACCGCTCCCCCCTACCATGACCGTTAAGAGCAAGCCTGATGCCAGAGCGCGTGAAACCCCCTATCCCCTTGGTGAGGAGCGCATTATGGGCAAAATTGGAGTTAACGCAAGAGAATTAAAACTACCGCCGCGTAGGTTTTATAGCGCGGAAGATACGACGAGGTATGGGTTCGACAGGCCCATATGCCGCATTTCCGGCGAGGACAAGGGCCTTGGCGCTAGAGAGTTGAAGCTGACGCGCTAGACTTGAACCTCAGACCTCGACGGTCATGCCCTCGCGGGCGGAGATGACGTTGAGCTTGGGCTTGCCCTTCTTGGCCCGGGCCTTGGCGTCCTTCTCGATCTCCAGCAGCATGGCGTCGTCGTGCGTGGGCTCGTGGTGGAAGAGCGCCAGCGTCTTTACGCTCGACGCCTGGGCCAGGCTGATCACCTGGCCGATCGAGCTGTGCCCCCAGCCCCGCTTCTTCGTGTACTCCTCGTCGGTGTACTGCGAATCCGCGACCAGAAGATCGACGCCCTTGCAGAAGTCGACCACCCGCTGATTGCACTCGTCGATGAACTCCGACCGCCGATGGATCCCCGTCTCAGTCCCCGCCCCGCGGTCGGCCAGGACGTCGTAGTACGGCTCGTTGTCGCCGGTGTAGATCGCCGACCGCCCCTTGTGCGCGACTTTGTAAGCCAGCACCCGGATGGGATGGTTCATCGTCTTGGAGGAGACCTGCAGGTCGCCGATCGAGAACGTCTCCTCGCCCAGCTCGGTGAACTTCACCTTGGCGGCGAGCTCGACGCCCCGCACCGGGAAGTAGCTGTACTGCATCTGGAACATCAACGCTTCCTCGAGCGACTTCTCGAGCGCGCGCGGCCCGTAGACGAAGAGCTCGTTGCCGGGGAAATAGATCGGCGAGAAGAACGGGAAGCCCTGGATGTGGTCCCAGTGCGTGTGGGAGAGCAGCAGATGCACCCGCACCGGCTTCTTCAGCGCCGTGATCTGCTCGCCGAGCTTCCGGATCCCCGTCCCGGCGTCCATGATGACGATCTCGTTGCCGCCGATCACCTGCAGGCAGGACGTGTTCCCGCCGTATTTCGCGGTGTCGGGTCCGGGGCAGGCGATCGAGCCGCGGACGCCCCAGAACTTGATTTTCATGGACGGTCCCGAAGGATACGCGACGATGAAAACGATTGTCAAGCCATAACCCGGACCCGGCGGGTTTCCGTTCCGGTTCCGGTTCCGGGTCCGGTATGATCCGCCCATGCGCATCCCCCCCACCGGCATCATCCTCGCCGCCGCCGGCGAGGGACGGCGCCTGGGCTTCGACATCCCCAAGGCCTTCGTCCCCCTCGCCGGCAAGCCCCTCTTCCTGCACTCGCTGGAAACCTTCGCCCGCCTCCCCTTCGTGAAGGCCGTCGCCCTCGTCCTCCCCGCCGCCTGGATCGAGCGCGCCCGCAAGCGCTGGGGAGGTCGATTCGACGCCCTCAAAGTCGCCGCCCTGGTTCCGGGGGGCGAGCGCCGGCAGGACTCGGTGCGGGCGGGGCTCGACGTCCTCCGGACCCCGCTGGTGCTGGTCCACGACGCGGCGCGGCCCCTGATCGGGGGGGCGGCGGTGGGGGATGTCGCCCGCGCGGCAGCCCGGCACGGGGCGGCGGTGCTGGCGGCGGGGGCGGTGGACACGGTGAAGGTGGCGGACGCCCGGGGGCGGGTGCTGGAGACCCCGGACCGGGCGCGGGTCTGGCTGGCGCAGACTCCGCAAGGCTTTCGGCGCGAGGTGCTTGTGGAAGCCTACCGCAAGGGAGGGCGCCGGGACGCGACCGACGACTGTCAACTGGTGGAGCGGTCGGGGGGGCGGGTGGTGGTGGTGCCGTCGACGCGTCCGAACTTCAAGGTGACGGCCCGGGAGGACCTCCAGAGGGCCGTTAAACTGCTTGACAGTCTCTAGCGCAGAAGCGTAACATCCTCCGAAGCCCATATAGGGGGAAAGGAGGGTAGGGAGGGGCCCAGGGGGGTCCCAAGAGGGGAACAGACCTCGACGAGGGGCTTAGGGGTCCAAGGTGCAGGACCGGCGCAAGGCCGGGCTTAGATTGTCCCCGCCCCGTCCCGAGGCCCATCCAGAAACGACGATTCCAGTCGTGCTCAAGGTCATAAAGGCTAGATAGGGAGGGTTTAGATGAACAAGCTCGGGTTGGCTCTGGCGCCGGCTTTCACGCTGGCGCTCGCGTTGTCGGCGGCCGCGCAGGAAAAGCCGGTCACGACGAAGAAGGACATGACCGACACGATCAAGGTCAACGTGTCGGGCAAAGTGGTCATGGATTACATCTGGCGCAGCCGGGAAATCGTCAGCGTCATCAACAACGTCAACGACGAAGACGCCGAAAACACGTTCGAAGGCGAGCTCGGCGTCCGCTTCGACGTCGAGATGAGCGACCGCGTGTCGCTGGTCGTCGAGATCGGCCGCGAGAGGGTCGACGAGCCCTTCGGCCTCGACACCTTCGGCAACGCCGGCGCGGAGGACATCGTCCTGCGCGAGCTCCGGGTCGTCATCGGCGACTTCCTCATGCAGGGCCTGACCTTCCAGGTCGGCATCCCCGAGTGGGAGTTCAACCCCCGCGGCAAGGGCGGCTCGGTCGCCTTCGCGCCGCGGCACAGCGAGTCGGCCTTCAATAACCTCTCGTCCACCGAGGACACCGCCGGCGACATGGCGGCCCGGGCGGGCGATCCGAACGAGCTCGACCCGGTCGGCTTCGTCTTCCGGTACACGCGCGAGCAGCTCACGATCGACGTCGTGATGCTCCTGGCGGTCATCGAAGGCGGCGAAATGTCCGACGACGAGGCGCTGTACGCGGTCGACCTCTACTACACCCTCGACGCCAAGGGCAGCCGCATCGGCGCCATCCTGGCGCTGATGGCGAGCCCGGACAGCCCCTCGAGCATGTTCACGCTCGGCGGCGGCGTCGTCTGGAACGGCATCGACAGCCTGGAGCTCTTCGGCGAGCTGTACCTGCAGTTCGGGGACGTCGGCGAAGACGCGACGGGCGACGATATCAGCGCCGGCGGCATCGCGCTCCGGCTCGGCGCCATGTGGACGGCCGAGGGCGGGCAGTTCTCCGCGGGCGGCATGATCGACTACCGCTCGGGCGACGACGACACGGGCACGGACGACACCGTGGACTCGTTCATCTCCTACGAGAGCGTCAACGACCTCCTGATCCTCGAGGACCAGTACTTCGGCCTGGATTGGGACACGAACATCCTGGTGTTCAAGTTCATGGCGGAGTACCGCACCCAGATCAAGGTGAAGGACGACCTCGTCCTCTCCGCGATCCTGGGCCTCGCCCGGACCGTGGAGGACGTGCAGTTCGCCTCGGGCGAAGACGCGCTCGGCAACGAGCTCGACGTCCGGGCCCGCTGGAACGTCACCAAGCAGGCCAGCCTGGTGGCGGCCGTCGCCCTGCTCTTCGGCTCCGACATCATGGAGGAGGAGATCGGCGGCAGCGCGGCCGACGAGTCCGACGACAGCGCCATGATCTGGACGTTCGGAGCGGACCTGCGCTTCTAAGCGAAGGCCCGCTTCAAGTCTTCGTTGTGAAGACGCATACGGGGCCCCGGCCCGGCAGGGCCGGGGCCCTTTTTCTTTTCCCCCCGAAGCCCCCCTTGATTTCCCGCCGACCATAGGGCATTCTCTTTGGCTAGGTCGGACCTGGATGTCGTCCGAATCGCGGGGAAGCTGGGGATAAGTTGAATGTTGGCTCACCTTGCGCTGCTGTTCGTGCTGCCTCAAGTCGCCGTGGACGCCGCCCTGAAGGACGTCGAAAACCCCAAGAAAAAGAAGCAGGAAGAGCCCGCGCCGAAGCCCCATAAGGACGACCTCCTCCGCCGCCCCTTCGACTGGGACGTCCAGTTCGCCCCCGACAACGACCTCTACCGCACCTACCTGGCGGATCCCCGCCAGTCCAAGAGCGGCTCCAAGGTCCAGTTCCCGATCAAGGGCGGCGAGGACGACAACATCAAGATCGAGAACGTCCTGGGCGGGCACCGTCCGCTCGTCGGATGGACGGACGGCCAGCATCCCGACGTGGAGATGCAGCTGCTGGTCGAGGCCGCCGTGTTCTCCCGCTTCGACATCCAGGAAGGCTGGGACATGGACGCGGCCGACTACCGCTTCGGCTTCCCTTTCCTGTACCGGACGGGCGACGTCATCCTGAAGGTCCACCCCTACCACATCACGTCGCACATGGGGGACGAGTACCTGTCGCGCGTGGAGGGCTCCCACCGGAAGAGCTACCACCTCGACGAGATCGCCATCGGCGTGTCCTTCCCCGCCGCCGCCATGTGGCGCGTGTACGCCGAGATCGGCTACGGCTTCTACACGGGGCCGGAGACCGACGCCGGCCGGGCCCAGATCGGCGCCGAGTACCTCCTCGACCCCATCAGCGAGCGCATCGCCCCGTTCATCGCGGTCGACCTCCAGACCCGCAACGAGATCGACTGGAACTGGAACGCGTCCATCATGGCGGGCCTGATGATGATCCCGAAGACGGGCCTCGGCACCGGCCACGGCCTGCGCGCGACCCTCGAGTACTACCGCGGCAGCGACAGCCAGACCCAGTTCAAGGAAGAGCGCGAGCACTTCATCGCCATCGGCTTCGCCGCCGACTTTTGATCGCGCGGCATCCCCGCGTTCGCCGCGCGATCACCCTGAGCGAGCGAGAGCGAGTCGAAGGGTCACCCGCGCCAGCGAAGCGAGTCGAAGGGTTCCCAAGGCATTTTCGCGCCTCGGAATCTTTTTCTTAAAGTGCCCCCCCGCCCTCCGTCGAAGTAACTATGCAACCCATTAAACCCCTCTCCTATCTGTGGGCCGCCGCAAGGCGGCCCACATCCTTTTAAAGGAAATTGACCGAAATCCGTGAAGTGAACGGTCGGTCCGGCGGGAGGGCGGCTAGCTCTTGCCGGAAAGCGGTACCAGGCGGTCCGCCTCTTCGTCCCAGAGCTTCAGGCGGAGGCAGCGATAGACGTCGCGCGCGCTCAGCGACGTCTGCCCCGCGACCTGAAGCTCCTCGATGGCCGCGAAGGCCTCGGCGAGCCGGTAGTTGGGGATCCGGGCGTTGAGATGGTGCACGGGGTGATAGCCGATGTTGCCGGTGATCCAGTGCAGCAGCGGGCTGAGCTTCATGTAGCTCGTCGACCAGCGGGCCGCCCAGACCATGTCCCAGCCGGCGCGGGGCTTCAGGCGCGCGTCCGGGAAGTTGTGCTGGGCGTAGAAGAGATACGCGCCCACCACGGACGCGGTGAAGAGCGGCAGCCACAGGGTGAACAGCAGGCCCTGCGGGTCCAGCCAGGCGAAGCCCCCGACCAGCCCGCCGTGCAATCCCAGGGCGAGCGCGCAGTCGACGTGCTTCTTCGGATTCAGCAGGAACGGCCGCATCGTCATCCCGTACAGGAAGACGGTGAGATAGCCCATCAGGATCGTGAGGGGATGCCGCGCCGCGCGGTACTTCCAGCGCGCCCAGCGGCCCGCCTTGGCGTAGGCCTCCCGCGTCATCATCGGGTACGAGCCGAAGCTCGCCCCGGGAGTCGTCGAGTTGTTCGCGTGATGATAATTGTGCGAGCGGTTCCACGGGCTCGGCGGGTTCAGCGTCAGCAGGCCGTACAACGACATGAAGATCCGCGCCAGCCGCGACCGCCGCAGGATCGCCCCGTGCTGGTAGTCGTGGTACAGCACGAACATCCGGACCGCGACCAGCCCCGCCAGGAATCCGGCGGCCGCCTGGCCGTAGAGGGGGACGTCGAGCAGCGTGAACGTCAGCAGCCCGACCAGCAGCAGCAGCGTGCTCAGGACGTCGAACCAGCTCCGCGCCCGGCTTTCCTTCACGAACGGCTTGGTCGCGAGGAGAATCTCCCGCGGCGTGCGGGGGCTTGACAGTTGGGGAGGAGCTTCGGCCGTACCGTCAAAGGGGCTCAATCAGCCTCTACCTTATCATGGTTCCGGATGCGGATGGCGTAAAAACCTCCATGCCGTAGAATGGGGCCGCGATGGACGGTAAAGAGCGCCCGCGACGGCTCCAGGGACTTCTCGACGCGCTGGTCGGCGCGATCGTGCCGCTCCTCCTGCGCCTCCTCGTCCGCACCTGGTCGGTCCGGGTGGTGAATCGCGACATCCTCCGCGACTACGTCGACGCGGGACGCCCGCTGATCGTCGCCACCTGGCACCAGATGATCCTGCCCGGCGTGGCGTTCTTCCGCGACCGCCGGGCCTACATCATGGTGAGCAAGAGCCGCGACGGCGAGCTCATCGCCCGGGTCAACCTCCGCATGGGATTCCGCAACGTCCGCGGCTCCTCGTCCCGCGGCGGCGGCGAGGCGCTGCTCGCGATGATCGACGTCCTCCGCGGCGGCGCGCAGGGGGCGATGATGGTCGACGGCCCCCGCGGGCCCGCCCGCGAGCCCAAGTCCGGCTGCGTCGTCGCGGCCGCCAAGGCGGGCGCGCCGCTGATCCCCCTGGGCTGCCGCGCCCGGCCGGCGATCCTCGCCCGCAACTGGGACCGGACGCTCATCCCCCTGCCCTTCGCGCGCGTCGTCCTCTGCTTCGGCGAACCCCTGGACGTGCCGCCGGAGGCGACTCCCGAAGAGATCGAGCGCTTCCGCCTGAAGGTGCGCGAGGGGCTCCTGGCCGCGGAGGACCGCGCCGAGCGCTTCCTGGCGGCACCATAAATCGTACTGTCCAATTCATGGTGCGTTGTCGTCGCGGGGTCTAGAAGCGGAGGTCGGCGGTCGCGAGGAACAGCAGGCCGTGGTCGTCGCCCCCCGGCGTGAACCGCTCGAGGAGGTCCGAGGCCCCCAGCCACGCGAACTTCACCTGGAAGGCCAGCGACTCGTTCCACTCCAGGTCCGCGGCGAGGTCGACCTCCACCCCCCAGTCCGTCTCGTCGGCGACGACCGGCTCGTCGGCCTCGAAGCGGCCCACGTCCAGCCGCAGCCTCAGCGGGTGGCCGTCGAGGTCGAACGGCCCCGCGCCGGCCGCCGCGCGGACCAGGAGGACGTTGGTGTCGACGTCCAGCCCGAACTCCGCGGACTGCAAACCGAGGAAACGGTTCTCGTTCTCGAACGACTGGAAGGCCTCGTCGGAATCGTCTCCCGCGTCTTTATCGCCGGTCCGCAGGGAGGCGCCCGCTTCGAGCCAGGCCCGGCCGAAGAGCGCCCGCGCGCCCGCGTTGAAGGCGAAGGCGCTCTTGCGGACGTTGTCGATGAGCTTCCCGCCCTGGCCGTAGAGCTCGGCGAAGAGCTCCAGCCAGCGGCCGTCGCCGGCATACGCGTTCGCGCCGGCTCCGAACGTCCAGATCCGCCCCAGGTCGGGCTCGCCGCCCGAGACCATCAGGGCCATGGCCCAGACCGCGACGCCTTCCGCCACCCGGGCGCTCGCCAGGAGGCCGTAGACCAGCTCGTCGTCCACCGAGGCGCCGTTCTCGTCGTAGACGACCGCGAAGCCGGTCACCGACAGCACCGGATAGGGCGTCCAGAGCAGGCTCATCCCCGCGGCTTCCAGGACGTCGCGGTCCACGCTGTTCGCGATCCGCCGGCCCGCCGCGTCGAAACCGCCGAAGAAGCTCTCGACCTCCCCCAGGTCCAGGAAGAACGACTCGTCGTGGGGGCGGGTGCGGAAGGCGACGTCCTGCACGCCGATCCGCATGCGGAGGCCGTCGAGGAAGAAATCCGGGACCTCGATGTAGCCTTGCTTGATGTCGACGTCGTCCGTCTCCGGATCGGAGGCGGAGGGGCGGTTGACGCCCTCGTCGTAGCTGCGGTTCTCCAGCTCGATGACGCCGAGGACGCGGTCCTTGACCTCGGCCTCGACGCGGAGGGAGAAGCGGCCGCTCCAGGCGTCGGTGGCGTCGGCCGAGCCGGGCAGGCCGGCGAAGAAGGCTTCGGCCTCGTTGATCTCGGACGAGCGGTAGTCGTGGTGGAGCTGAACGCGGCCGGAGACGGTCAGGCGCAGGGCGCTCCAGCGCTCCTCGCCGACGGCCACGCGGCCGTCCTGGGCGAGGGCGAGAAGGAGCGCGAGCATCCGCCCACCTTAGCGGGGGGCCGGGGTCCCAGCCAGCAAAAAAAAAGAAGGGGCCGGATCCCTTATGGACCCGGCCCCTTCAAGGGTCTACTGAGGTTTAGTACCGGACGTCGAAGCCGAGCGACAGCAGCCAGGCGCTGTCGTCCGCCGCGTCGTCGTTGCTGCCGCCGCCCATGTCCTCAAGGAGATCGGAACCCGTCAGGATTCCGAAGTTGAGGCCGAGCGACGCCTGCTTGGACAGGTGGTACTTCAGCTTGACGTCGATCTCGGTGCCCAGCGCGTCGTCCTCTTCGCCCGCGTCGTTCGTCTTGACGACGTCTTCCGACGTGGTGAAGAAGCCGACCCCGATCTGGAGGTCGACGTTGTCCTTGCCGCCCGCCATGCTGAACGACATGCCGCCCATGATTTTGAAGGCGGTGTAGTTCGTGTCAACATCCAGGCCGAAGTACATGTCCTCGATGATGAGGAAGTCGTTGATGCTCTCGTAGCTCAAGAACGAGTTGACCTCTTCGTCGGCCGCGTCGTCATCGCCGGAGAGCATGGTGAAGCTGAGCTCGACCCACATCTTGCCTTCGCCGGCGCCGGTCCACCGGCCGCCGAGCATGAAAGCGCGACCCGCGGCGTCGACCTCGTTGGCCGCGGCCGTCGCGTCGCGACCGACCGTGCCCGACTGGAGATAGAACTCGCCGAAGACCTCGATGCCGCCCTGGAACGCCAGGTTCAGGCCGGCGCCGAAGGTGATCAGCTGGTCGCCGCTGCCCGTGACGGCCACGCCGCCGTCGTCGGACACGTTGTGGATGGCGAGGATCGCGCCCACGCGGCTGCCCTTGCCGACCTGCTGCTCGAGGTTGTACCAGAAGTCGACGGCGTACAGGGCTTCGTCCTCAGAGACGACGCCCTGCTCCGAAACGACCGGCATCACGACGAGCTCGACCGTAACCTGGCCGCTCGCGTACGTGAGGTGGAAGCCCACGGGCTCCAGCTCCGCGGCTTCATCGCTGCCGTAGCGGCCGGCCATGGCGCCCGTCGAATCCTGCGCGTTGATCATGTTGCGGGTCAGCAGCTGCGACCGGTGCGGATCGAACGCCAGGGCGCTGCCGCGGCCCCGGGTGTCGAACGACCAGTCCAGGATGCCCATCTTCATGGACACGCCCGGCGACAGGAAGTCCGTCACCTTGATGTGGGCTTCCCGGAGGGTGATGTCGTTGTCGACATCGTTGAACTGGCCGAGGAACGGGATCACGCCGCCGCTGCCTTCGTCGACGCGCAGACGGCCGATCTCGACGACCGCGGAGATCTTCTCCGTCAGCTCCGCGTCGAAGCGGATCGTGACTTCACCCTCGACGGTGTTGACCCCGTTGTTGTCCGCCCCGCCCGTGGTGTCCATGTTCGGGATGGCCATCAGGGCCGCGTCGCGCTGGACGTAGTCCATGTTGATCCGGCCGCTCACGCGGAGCTTCACCGTGTCCGCACGGTTGGCGCCCGTCGTCACCGGCCGTTCCTGGGCCGCTGCCGAGAGCGTCGCCAGGCAGAGCGCGATCATCGCGCCCGCCCCGATCCCCGTCCGGGATCTCAGCGTCCTACTCATTCCGATCCTCCTTGAAACAAGTCGATTTCCCCCACCCTTGGGGTGTCTCGACACCACCTACTGCCGGCTTCGCACCGGGCACCGCCCTTCGCGGGCGACCGGCCCGCGCGAAGCCTTTGTCCCTCGGAGCGGGAGGGCCGCGCCCTCCCAAGCTTTCTGGGACACTCCCGAGCCTCAAAGAGCCCGCCGCCCCCGGACCCCACGGGTCCTGGGCGTCGGCCGCACAACGCGGCCTCGGCCTGTCCGACGTCCCCCGCCGAATCCTTCCCGGACCACAGGCAGGCGCCGCCTAACCGGCTAGGTCTCATCGGCGACTCGTACGCTAGTCCTTGAGCTAAATTGTAAATTATAATTTGCAAAGATCCCGTGAGGGACCTAGCGCGCGAGGAGGCGGATCGCCTCGGCGGGCGTGCGGGCCACCTCGAACAGGCGGCCCCCGTAGAGGAATCCCTCGCGCTCCGCGTGCCGGTCCCAGGCCAGCAGGCCCGCGAAGTAGCCCGCTACGTTGAGCAGCACGAGCGGGATCCCCAGCAGCCCCGTCTGCTTCAGGGCCAGCAGGTCCCCCAGCTCGTCCAGCGTCCCGTAGCCCCCCGG
>DASVNH010000152.1:0-6217 GCA_036383955.1 Planctomycetota bacterium
CCAGGTAAAAGTGCACGCTGAACCGGTCGCGCGAGCCCGCCAGGGGCGGCACGCCGCACTCATAGGGGTCGAGCTTCCCCGGCTTCGACTTGCGGGGGCCGAGGAGGTGCGACAACCCCAGGATCACGGCGCCCAATCCGACGATCGCGCCCGTGTAGATCGCCGCGCTGAGCCATGGGTTCATGGAGTGGCCGCAATTAGATCATTTCAGGATGGGTACGTCAAACGAGGGGGGCCCGCGACGGCAAGGACCAAGGACCAAGGACCAAAGGATCCCCCTCCCCCCCGGGGGGCAGGGCGGGGACGTCTTGGTCTTTGGTCTTTGGCCCTTGGTCCTTAGCTATGGAGGGACCATCATCCGGAGCGAGCCCAGGAAGAGCTCCCGGCGGTTCCTCGCCCGCTCCTCCTCGTCGGGAGCGGAAACCGAGGCCTTCCCCGCCCGCCAGCGCTTCAGCCAGTCCACCAGCTCCGCCCGCACCGTGTCGATGTGCGTCGGCCGCGCCGGCAGCACGTAGGCGTCGGGGTCCCCCCCAATCTGCCAGCGGACGATCGATTCGTAGTCCGTGACGACGACGTCCGGCTCGTCGACGGTTCCGCCCCGGAGGATGTCCATCCGGACCAGCACCGCCGTGGTCCCCGCCGAGTGCTCGATGTCGACCTGCATCTTCCAGGTGCTCGGCCCGTCCGTGAACGGCCGCGTCTGGACGATACGCCCGTCGTCCGAGTTGATCCGCACCTTCCAGCGCTCGAAGATCCGCAGCACCGCCGCGCGCACCGGCTCCGTCTCGGACGAGAAATAGGCCACCCGGTACGCCGTCTGCGCCGGCCCGTGCGGCGAGACCGTCGGGCATCCGGTGAGCAGAACGAGAGCGGCGAGCGGCAAGCGCGCCATCTCCCTAGTGTAGCCTCTCCGAGGGCGGTACAATGCGCCCGTGCGGGAAAGTCTGCTGTACGACAAGCTGCCCGAGCGGAAGGTGAAGTGCAACGTCTGCGCCGTCCGCTGCGTCATTCCCGCGGGGGACGTCGGGGCCTGCCGCACCCGCCTCAACGACGCCGGCACCCTCTATACCCTGATCTACGGCAAGACCTCCTCCGCCTGCGTCGACCCCGTCGAGAAGAAACCCCTCTACCACTTCTTCCCCGGCAGCGAGATCCTCTCCATGGGCACCCGCGGCTGCAACTTCCGCTGCCCGGGATGTCAGAACTGGGAAATCTCGCACGACTCCCCCGACCGCCTGGGCGAAAACATGGAGGACCTGGCGCCCGCCGAGAGCGCCCGCCTGGCGGCGCGCCTGGGATGTCAGGGCATCGGCTGGACCTACAACGACCCCACCATTTGGCTCGAGCACACGCTGGAGGCGATGATCGAGGCCAAGCGCCTCGGCCTCTACACGGCCTACATGACCAACGGCTACGCGACCGAGGAGCACATGGCGCTCATCGGGCCGCACCTCGACGCCTGGCGCGTCGACCTCAAGGGCTTCTCCCGCTCCGTCTACAAGGGCATCAGCGGCCTCGCCCGCTGGGAGCCCGTCCTGGAGATGACCGAGCTCGCGGCCAAGACCTACAAGATGCACGTCGAGTGCGTGACCAACGTCACGCCGACGATCAACGACGACGAGGCGACGGCCCGGGGCATCGCCGCCTGGATCCGCGACCACGTCGGCCCCCTGACCCCCTGGCACGTCACCCGCTTCCACCCCTACCTCGACCTCTCCCATCTGCCCTCGACGCCCCTGGCCACCCTCGAGCGCTTCTGCCAGATCGGCCGCGAAGAGGGCCTCAAGTACGTCTACATCGGCAACGTCCCGGGCCACCCCTGGGAGGACACCTATTGCCACGGCTGCGGAACCCGCGTGATCCGGCGCCGCGGCTTCGCCGTCGCCCAGGCCGAGCTCCGCGACGGCCTCTGCCCCGCCTGCGGGACGGCCATCCCGGGACGCTTCCCGGCCGCGATCGGGCCCTCCACGGGGGCCCGGACGCACATCCCACTTTCGTGATTTCTTCTGACCCCCGAGGGTTCCGCGACGTCCAAATTCAGGGGGGCTGATGGCGCTCGTTCTTCTGCTGGCGCTCGCGCAGGGAAAGCTGGATCCCGCCAAGGTCGACGAGGCCGTCGTCCGCGGCGTGAAGCATCTCAAGCCGCACGCGGCGGCGAATCAGCAGGACCTCGAGCTCACCCTCCTCGCCCTCGTCCACGGGGGCGTGGCGCCCGTCGACCCCGCCTTCGCCGACGGCCTGGAGCGCGCGCTCGCCCAGGAGCTCGCGATGACCTACCGCGTCGCCCTCCTGGCCATGACGCTGGAGGAGGTCGACCGCCTCCGCTACCAGAACCGGATCGCGCGCTGCGCCCAGTTCCTGCTCGACAGCCAGGGCGAGAACGGGCAGTGGAGCTACGGGCGGGCGACGACCTACCCGTCGGGCCTGCCGGTCGACAGCACCGACCCCCGGGAGGCCGGCCAGGTGGTGGTCTTCGAGGAGCCGAAGCCCGGCGCGAAGCCCGCCGTCCGGCAGAAAATCAAAGTGGCGCAGCAACGGGTGCTGCCGGCGGGCGGCGACAACTCGAACTCGCAGTACGCGGCGCTGGGCCTGCGCGCCTGCCACGACGCGGGCATCGTGCTGCCGGCGGAGGCGGTGACGCGCGCGGCCGACTGGTGGAGGACGTCGCAGTCCCCCGACGGCGGCTGGGGCTACAACGGGAACAACCGGGCCTACGGCTCGATGACGGTCGGCGCGATCGGCGCGCGCGCGATCCTGCTGCACATCCAGGGCCGGGACTGGAAGCGCGACCCGGTGCTGCGGGCGGGCGTCGACTGGGAGACGGCGAACTTCACGGTGACGGACAACCCGTTCCGCACGGGCGGGCACGTGCTGTACTACCTCTACGGCCTCGAGCGGGCGGGCATGCTCTGCGAGATCCAGAAGTTCGGCCCGAACGACTGGTATGCCTCCGGCGCGCGGCACCTGCTGACGCTGCAGAAGCCCGACGGCTCCTGGGGCCCCCACACCGACACGGCGTTCGCCATCCTGTTCCTGAAGCGCGCGACCCGGTCCATGGTGGAGAGCGGACGATGAGCTGGCGCAGCATCGACGAGCCCGCGAACTGGCGGAGCATCGACGAGTATCCTGCGGCCCTGCCGCCGCCGGCCGCCAAGGCCTCCTCGTTCATCGCGGAGCTCGTGGTCCTCGTCGCGCTCGCGGCGGGGATCACCGCGTTCATGAACTTCCGGTCCGTCGAGCCGCCTCAGGACGTGGTCGTGGCCGCCCCAAAACCGAAACCGGAACCGGAACTTAAGCCGAAACCGGAACCGGAACCGGTACGGGAACCGGTACGAGAACCGGAACCGGTGGCGGTGGTGGCGCCGGAACCGCCTAAACCCGCCCCGAAGCCGGAACCGAAGGCGATCGTCGCCGTGGCCGTCCCCGTGCCCGCGACGCTCACGATCCCGCCTCTGCCTCCGCGGTCCGTCGAAGAGGAAAGCTACCTGCGCGAATGGCGCGCCGCCGCCGCCCGCGCCGCCCATCGCGACCTCGACGGCGCCGCGTCGCTCCTCAAAAAGGCCGGGCGCGGGCCCGAGGTGGTTCGCCGTGAGGCGGCCGTCGATCTGGCGGATCTCGACCGCCTTCGCGCCTTGGAGGAGCGGGCCCGCGCGAAGCTCGCGGCCCTGTCGCGCGGCACGCGCGTCGAGCTCGAGACGCGCGGGGGCGGCGTGATCTCGGGCGAGGTGCTCGCGGCGGGGCCGGAGCGCCTCGAGATCCGGCGGGACGACGACGCGGTCTTCGTGGAGGCCGTCGACCTCTCCTGGGTCACGCTCGCGAAGCTGGGCGACGAGGACGTCCGCGCGCTCGGCCTGGCCTGGCTGCTCGAAGGACGTCGCGAGGAAGCCTGGGAGGCGGCCGGACGTCGCACCGACGCCTTCGAGGCGAAACACTGGAACCTGGCGCGGCCGAACGCCCCCGCCGAGCTGGACGCGACGGAGCGCGAGGCGCGGCGCCTGCTCTACGAGGCCGAGCGGGCGTACCGCGCCCCGGCGACGCGGGCGTCGGCCGTCGGCAAGTACCGGATCCTCCTGGCGGAATTCGCGGACGCGTCGGTCACGCGCCGCTCGCTCGGCCGGATCACGGGCCGCGCCAAGGCACCGGAGGAGGTCTACTTCGGCGCGCCCGACCTCCGGGGGGCGGGCACGTTCAAGCTCGGCAAGCACGGCTGGCGGACCGAGGGGCAGATCGACTTCCACAAGGCCCGCTTCAGCTTCGTGGAGGCCGAGTTCGAGGCGGAGCCGGGGACGTCGTACCGCCTCTTCGTCCGCGTCGGCGGCTGCTGCGCGGAGACGCTGATCGCCTACGGCCAGGCGAGCGGCCTGGAGAAGCCGCATCCGTCGAGCGGCGTGAAGGTCGCGCTGGAGCCGGGCAGCATCTACGGGCTGATCCTCAAGCGGCCGGAAGCGGGCCTGCCCAAGACGCACTTCCCCGGACATCCGACGGTCTGGGGCTGGACGGAGCTGCCCCTGCCCGCGTATCCCGTCGGAGGGACGAAGCGGGTGCGGGTGCTGACGGAGCGGGAGGGGCTGGGGGTGTCGGGGCTGCTGGTCTCGACGTCCCGGACGGGGCCGCCCGCCGACGCGGAGCTGCCCGCGCTCGAGGCGACGCGCCGGGTGGAGTGATGCCCGCGGCGCGTGTATACTGAAACAGCGCCATGATCCTCATCAACTGCGCCTGCGGCAAGTCGATCGCCGCGAAGCCCGAATGGGCGGGCATCAGCATCCGCTGCGCCGGCTGCGGCCGCTCCCATTATCTCAACGCCGACGCGCCGGCCGCGAAGCCGGTTGTGGTGGACGCGGAAGCCGCGCCCCCGACGGCCAAGGCCTGCCCCCACTGCGCGGGCCAGATCCAGCCCGCCGCGATCAAGTGCCGCCATTGCGGCCGGATGGTCCAGGACGAGCCGATCCGGGTCGTCGCGACGCCGGTCGCCGCGGGTCCGACGACCGACGCCGGGGGCGTCGGGACGCTCATGGTCGGACTGCTGAGCTGGATCTTCCTCTGCTGGCTGCCTTCGCCGATCGCCTGGATCATGGGGGCGGTCTACGAGTCGGATTGCCGCGCGCGGGGCGTCGAGCCGAGCGGGGCCGGGAAAGTCGGCAAGGTCCTGGGGATCATCGGGACGCTGCTCCTGCTGCTCGGCGCGGCCGCCGTGACGCTGCTCCTGGTGGCGGGGAGCGCCGGATGATCCGCTTCTACTGTCCCTGCGGCCAGAAGCTTTCCGTGGATGAGAGCCTGCTGGGCAAGCGCGTGCGCTGCCCCAAGTGCAACCGCGTCCTCACGCCTCCGCAGCCGCTGCTGAACCACACGGAGATCAACGAGCCCGATGATGACGCCGAAACAAAGAAGATCCCCGGTGTCGAGACCAAGTAAAGTCGCCGTCTGCGCGCTGCTCGCGTGCGCGAGCGTGTTCGTCGCTTGCCCCCTCTACGTCGAAGAGATCCAGGCGGGCCCCGGGAAGGTTCGGACGACCATCTGGTCCGGCGGGCCGCAGACCGCGCCGGATCGCGGCGAGGTCGTGGTCCTGCCGCAGTTCTGGATCGCGCCCGTCTTCCTGGTGATCGCCGGAGGGCTGGCGGCCGCGGGACGTCCGGTGCTGTCGCTCGCGAGCCTGGGCGCCGGCCTCGGCATCTTCCTCACGCTGGCCTTCGCGGGCCGCTCCATGCTGCGGAGCGCGACCGACCTCGGGTTCTGGACGCCGGCCCAGGTGAGCGCCGGCCCCGCGTGGGGCCTCTGGCTCGCGATCCTGGCGACCGCGGGGGCTCAGGTGGTCATCCTGTGGAGCCTGCGATCCGACGAGCCGTCTCGCGGCCGTCCCTGACGCAGTCGGGGATCCCCGTGCCGTGGAAGCCGCTGCCGCAGAGGTGGAGGCCGGCGGGCAGCGTCGCCTCGAACTCCCGCATCCGGCGCGCGTGCCCCACCTCGTAGACCGGGTTGCGCTCGGGCCAGTGGAACGCGCGGCTGAAGACCGGCGCCGGCGCGCCCAGCATCGCCGTCATCTCCTCCGAGGCGACGCGCACGGGGTCGTCGACGTCCCCTTTCAGGAAACAGCGGACGAGCAGCTGGCCCGCGGGGGCGCGGGCTTCGAACTTGTTCGACGTCCAGGTGCACGCCAGGATCCGGCGATTCTGCGTCCGCGGGATCACGAAGCCCGTGCCGTCCAGCTCGCGGAACCGGG
>DASVNH010000153.1:0-14886 GCA_036383955.1 Planctomycetota bacterium
AGCGCCTGCGCCGCCACCCGCGGCAGCCCCTCCCAGAGCGACGGGTGCACCAGGACGTCCATCGACGCCAGCAGGTCCGGGATCTCTTCCGGCGCGACGTGCCCGGTGAACAGCGCCGGCACGCCCCGCTCGCGGGCCCGGCGCTCGACGGCCTCCCGCTCCTCGCCGTCGCCCACGAAGAGGAGGCGGACGCCCGGAGGCGCCGCGTCCACCAGGAAGCGCTGCCCCTTGTGCGCCGCCATGCGCGCGACGCAGCCGGCCACGAGCGCGTCCTCCGGGATCCCGAGGCGGGCGCGCGCGCTCTTCGCGGCCTGGAAGCGGTCCAGCTCGATCCCGCTCCGGATGACCTCGAACCGCTCGGGCGGGCCGAGCCGGGCCCGGATCGACTGCCGCCGCATCTCCTCGCCCACGCAGACGACGGCGTGGGTCCGCCGCGACGCGGCCCATTCGAGCGCCCACCAGGCGGCCCGGACCGGCCAGCTCTGGCCGGGATAGAACGGCAGGCCGTGGTTGGTGTGGACGACGACCGGCACCCGCGCGATCCACGCGGCCGCCCGGCCCAGGATCCCCGCCTTGCTGGAGTGCGTGTGGACGATCGACGGCCGCTCGGCCTCGAAGAGCCCGGCCAGCTTGCGGAGCGCCTCGGCGTCGCGGAACGGGGCCACCGCGCGCGTGAGCTCGGGCAGGATCGTCACGCGCAGGCCGCGGCGGCGGGCGTCGTCGACCAGCGACCCTTCCCGGCCGTCCGCCGGGCCGGACACGAGATGGACGTCGAAGCGCTCCCGCAACGCCTGGCAGGACAGGATGGTGTTTTCCTGCGCGCCTCCCGCGATGAGGCGCGTGATGACGTGCGTGACGCGGATCATGCGAGATTCCAGCCTGGCTGTTTTCTCCAACCCCCTGGAGAAATTAGCCAGGCTGGATCTTCCTATTCTTCTTCGGAGGCGCCGGGACGGCGGCGGGGCACGCCGTCGAAGCGGACCTCGACGAGCGTCAGGCCCTTGGCGGGGACGTTGGCGCCCGCCTTCGTCCGGTCCTTCGCCTCGAGGACCTCCTTGACCCAGCCCGCGGGACGGGTGCCCAGGCCCACCGGAATCAGGGTGCCCACCATCGAGCGGACCTGATTGTAGAGGAAGCCGTCGCCGCGCACGAGGAAATCGACGAACTGGCCCTGGCGCGCGACGTCGAACGACAGGATCGTCCGCGTCGTCCGCTCCTTCTTCGCCATGTCGCTCCCGAACGAGCGGAAGTCGTGCGTCCCCACCAGGGTCGCGGCCTCGGCTTGCAGCGCCTCCACGTTCAGCGGCGAGCGCACCAGGTGCGAGCGGAGGCGGTCGATCGCCCCCCGCGCCCCGCGGTTGAGCACGGTGTAGCGGTAGAGCTTGGACGTCGCCGCGTACTGGGTGTGGAACTCGAGGTCGACGTCCTCCGCGGAGAGGACCGCGATCGCGTCGGGCAGGCGGGCGTTGAGGGCGTCGGGCCACTTCCGGGCCGGGATGGCGCTGCTGGTGTGGAAGTTGGCGACCTGGCCTTCGGCGTGGACGCCCGCGTCGGTGCGGCCGGCGCCGACCACGTGGGTCGGACGTCCGACGATCTCGCCGACGGCCCGCTCGAGCTCGCCCTGGACGGTGGGCTTGTCCAGCTGGGTCTGCCAGCCGTAGAAGCCGGTGCCGTCGTACTCGACGACGATCTTGACGTTTCTCTTCTTCGCCATAAATGAAACGGGGCCGGGGGTTGGCCCCCCGGCCCCAAACCGGCCTCCGGTCTTCGAGTGGTCCGGCGACCAGGCTATTTCTTGATGATGACCTCCGCGATCTGCACGGCGTTGAGCGCGGCGCCCTTGAGGATGTTGTCGGCGACGACCCAGAGATGCAGGCCGTTGGGGACGGTCCAGTCTTCGCGGACGCGGCCGACGAAAGTCTCGTCCTTGCCGCTGATCTCGGCGGGCGTCGGGAAGTCCTCCTGCTTTTCGCAGAGGACGATGCCCGGGGCCTTCTTGAGGATCGCGCGGGCCTCGGCGGCCGTGAGCTTCTTCTGGGTCTCGATGTTGACGCTCTCGGAGTGGCCGTTCTTCACGGGGATCCGCACGCAGGTCGGGGAGACGCGGATGGACGCGTCGCCCATGATCTTCTTCGTCTCCTCGATCATCTTGGTTTCTTCGGTGGTGTAGCCGTTGTCGAGGAACGCGTCCTTCTGCGGGATCTGGGCGAGGCAGTTGAAGGCGATCTGCCGCGGGAAGATCGCGCGCTTCGGCGCCTTGGTGTTCACCATGATCGCGTGCGTCTCGTTCTCGAACTCCTCGAGGGCCCGGCCGCCCGCGCCGCTGATCGCCTGGTACGTGGACACGACCACCCGGGTGATCTTCGCGGCGTCGTGGAGCGGCTTGAGCGCCACCACCATCTGGATCGTCGAGCAGTTCGGGTTCGCGATGATGCCCTTGTGCTTGGCGATGTCGTGCGCGTTGACCTCCGGCACCACCAGCGGCGTGCCCGGATCCATCCGCCACGCGCTGGAGTTGTCGATGACCACGCCGCCCTTCTTCGCGAAGAGCGGGGCGTAATCCTTCGAGATCCCCGAGCCCGCGCTGAAGAAGGCGAAGTCGAACTTCTCGACCTTCTCGGGCGTCAGGCCCACGATCCGGCAGGGCTTGCCGTTGACGTGCAGCACCTTCCCTTCGGACTTCGGGGAGGCGTAGAGCACCACCTCGGAGACGGGGAACTTGCGGCGCTCGATGCACTCGATGAACTTCAGGCCCACAGCGCCGGTGGCGCCGACGATCGCGACGCGATAACCCTGAGCGGCCATATGTACACCGTCCTTATTGTTTGAGAGTAAAAACGAGAAGGAAACGCGCTCCCGGCGGCCGTATCGACGGCCGCGATCCTAGGACTTTCGCTTTCGCTTCTCTTCTCTCATGAAATGACCGCTTTTGCCGCCTCGCTTTTCGAGGAGGCGGATTGTACGGATTTCCATCCCCCTGTCAAGGGCCTTGCACATGTCGTAGACCGTCAGCGCCGCGGCCGCCGCCGCCGTCAGCGCCTCCATCTCCACCCCCGTCCGGTCCCAGGCTTCCGCCCGCGTCACGATCCGCAGCGTCGTCCCCGCCCAGGCGAACTCCACCCCCGCTTTCGTCAGCGCCACCGGGTGGCAGAGCGGGATCAGGTCCGACGTCCTCTTGGCCCCCGCGATCCCCGCCAGCCGCGCCGTCTCCAGCACGTTCCCCTTCTTGCCCTTCCCCGAGCGGACGGCCCGGGCCGTCGAGGCCGCCATCGACACCGCCGCCTCCGCCACGGCGATCCGGTGGGTGACGGGCTTGGCGCCGACATCCACCATCCGCGCGGCGCCGTCGGGCCCCAGGTGGCTGAACTTACGGGCCACGACGTCCTTCGAGGAGGATCATGCGGGCGATCTTGAGAGGGGGATGCCCGGCGCGCAGGAGGGCGTCGTGGAAATCCTTCAGCGAGCCCCCCGTCGCGTTCCGCCAGTCGTCGCGGAGGCGGAGGATCTCGGCCTTCCCCAGCGTGTAGACGAGGTAGAGGGGGTCGACGGCCCCGCGGCGGGCCTCGCGCTCGGCGGCGGCGGCGGGCAGCAGCCCTTCCGTCATGAAGAACTCGGTGGCCTTCTCCACGCTCATGCCGCGCGTGTGCATCTCCAGGGCGGCGACGTAGCGGCAGACGCGCAGCAAAGCCATCTTGAGCTGGATCAGCCGGACCGCCGGCACGCTCTCCGCGTACAGCTGCTCGGTGTAGTGCGCCCAGCCCTCGGAGAAGGCCGCGCTGCCCAGGGCCTTCCGCACCCGCGTCGGCGCGTGCCGGGCCAGGAGATTCTGCGCGTAATGCCCCGGCCAGACTTCGTGGACCGAGATCAGCGCCAGGCTCGGACGGCTGAAGAACGAGAGGTGCTGCGCCTTGCGGTCTTCGGTCCAGCCCGGATCCGGGAGCGTGACCGCGTAGTACGCCTCCTTCGCCGCGGTTTCGAACGGGCCCGGCGTCTGCATCGAGGCGAAGGACGTCGACCTCCGGAACGCCGGCGTCTCGATCACCCGGACGTCGTCCTCCTCGGGAAGCGTCGCGACGGTCGACGCCCAGCGCTTCAGCTCCGCCAGCAGCGCCTTCGTCTCGTCGAGGAGCTTCTCCGCCGGCGGATGGTCCTTGGCGGCCTCCTTCAGGACGTCCTCCGGCGCGCGGGCGCCGGCCGCGGCCTTCATCTCCTCGCGCGTCCTCCGCAGCAGCGCGTAGCCGCGGTCCAGCAGGACGTCGAGAGGCGTCTCGATCATCTCCTCGTGCAGGAGCTTGGTCCGGTAGGCCTCGGCGCCGAGCGCGAAGGCGCCCGCGGACTTGGGCAGCAGCTCGGCCTTCATCCAGGCGAGGAAGGCGGTCAGCGCCTCGACGGCGTCCTTGCGGGCCTCGGCGAATTCGCCGTTCTTGGGATCCCCGAACGCCTGGGGCAGGCCGTCGCGCACGAACGCGAGGAGGCCGCCGAAGTCCTCGATGGCGATCTCGGTGAAGATCCGGGGCGGATTGGCCAGGTTGGCGCGGGCGGCTGCGAGGAGGCCGGGGACGTCGCCCAGCCGTCCCTCCGCCAGGCCGCGCCGCCGCTCGACGGGGGCGAAGCCGAGCGCGGCGAGCGGATACAGGGCGTCGGAGATCACCCGGCGGTAGTGCCCGGGATCGCGCTCCCAGGACCGGACCGTCTCCAGGTCGAAGAGCTCGGCGCGGAAGCGGGAGATCAGCTGCAGGGCGTCGTAGTAGGAGGCCTCGGGGAGGACGTCGAGCGCCAGGGCCTCGAGGCGGCGGAGATGGCGGCGGAGGGAGGCGGCGCGCGCGTCGACGCCGGCCCGCGACCAGTCGCCGAGGCGGTTGTCGTGGTCGTGGACGCCGTCGGCCGTGGCCCGCTCCGGGAAGGCGGAATACAGGGCCTCCAGGGCGGCGTCGGCGAGGCTGCGGAAGGAGGCGGTCTCGCCACCCCCGAGCTCGGGAAGCTCGCCCTCGCGGCCCGCGGGGTCGGGCCGATAGAACCCGCAGGAGGCGGCCAGCGCCAGCAACGGGACGAAGGGGAGGCGTTTCAAGGCGGGACCAGAATAGCGCCGGAGGCGGGAATTGGGAAGCGAGATTCCCCATTCTCGATACCTGCCGCCGTCGTCTATACTAAGGACGGATCGGACGGTTGCCCTTGCACGGGACGGTGACGTATGCGGATTGCGCTCGTGCTGGGGGGCGGGGGTATGCGCGGGCTCGCGCACGTGGGAGTCCTTCGGGCTCTCCTGCGGCGGGGTCTGACTCCCGACGAATACATCGGCACCAGCGCCGGCGCCTACGTGGCGGCCCTCGCGGCCGGCGGCCTTTCCCCCGATGAAATCCGCGACATCGCCCTCTCGATCCGCCGGCAGGACCTCCTCGACTACGACTGGCTCGGCCTGCTCTGGAAGCGCGGCCGGGCCCGCAGCCTCTACCGCGGCAAGGCCCTGCACGACTTCATCCGCCGCACCCTGCCCTGCGACCGCTTCGCCGACCTGCCCCACCCGCTCTACATGACCGCGATCGACCTCGGGGGCGCCGGGGAGGTCGTCTGGGGCATGCCGGGGTTCCGCGACATCCCCATCCACGACTGCGTGGTGGCGTCCTGCTCGCTCCCCGGGATCTACCCGCCCAAGCGGATCGGCCCCTATTCGTTCGTGGACGGCGGGATCGTCGACACCCTGCCGATCAAGGTCGCGGTCTACACGCGCGCGGACCTCATCGTGGCGGTGCACCTCGACTCCGGCAACCTGGGGCGGCCGGTGGGCATGGCGTCGATCCTGGAGCAGTCCCAGACGATCGTGTCGCGGGCGCTGGTGGACCACAACCTGCGGGCCTTCCAGGGCGCGCCGCTGATCGTGGTGCGCCCCCGCACGCCGCTGGGGCTCTTCGACTTCGAGCATCCCGAGGAGGCGATCGAGGCGGGCGAGCGCGCCGCCGAGGCCGCCCTCGCCCTGAATCCCCTCCTCGCGCGGATCGAAAAAAAAGCTCCGGCTCCGCCGGACGGCGGAGCCGGAGCGTCGAACGCGCCGGACCGGATTACTGAGGATTCGTCAGCGGGATGATCTCCTCGACCACCACCACCGAGTAGCCGTCCCAGCCTTCCGGGTTCTTGATGACCGTCCCCTTGACCCCGACGTAGCGCCCGTAGTGGTCGTTCAGGCGCGAGATCATCTTCTCGTCCGCGTCCTTGACGCGGAGGAAGCAGACGGTCTTGCCGCCCATGACCAGCTTGTGGGTGCCGGGGCGCTTCCAGAGCAGGCCGGTGGTGTCGATGTGCCCCGCCATCGTGGGCCGGGACTCCTCGACGACCTTCTCCGCCGCGACGGCGGCCTTCGCGGCCGCGACCTCGGCTTCCTTCTTCTTGATCTCTTCCTTCGTGGTGGCCCAGAGCTTGTGCACCGTGCCGGCGTGGGCCAGGCCGCGGTCCGCTTCGGAGCGGACGGCCGGGGTCGTCGCCTCAGTCTTCGCGTTCTCGAAGAGGTCGACCGTGCGCGTCAGGTCGAACTCGGTGACCCGGCGCTCGTCGAGCAGCTTGACCTGCGCCTTGAGCTCCTCGTCCGCCATCGCGAGCAGCGCGCGGGCCTTGGCGTCGCCGTCGACCTTGCCGCCGGCCGCCGCCTTCTTGGGCTCGTCCTTCGTCAGCAGGCTCGGATCGAGCTCCTTGCCCTGCCGGACGAACTTCTTGCCGACGAAGTACTTCACCGCCGCCGGCGCCTCGATCTTGAACCAGCCCATGTTCTCGCCGACGATCCGGACCGCCTCGCCCTGCTTGAGCGTGGCGACCTGATCCGCGTTCACGCGGCTGTCCAGGCGCACCGGGACGTCGCTGCCCAGCACCGTGCCGGCCTCGCCTTCGCGCTTCACGTTGCGCGAGACGACCCAGGCCGTGCTGCCCTTCGGGGGCAGGATCTGGTAATAGTCGCCCGTCTCCGAGACGACCGTCACCTTCTCGCCCAGGCTCAGCACCGACGTGATGATGCCCGTCTGGTCGTTCTTGGGAAACATGCGCACGTTCAAGCGATCCGCGGCCACTTCCCCTTCGAAGGGATACGACCGCTTCTCGAACGACGCCTTGGCTTCCGGGCCCCGGCCCGGCTCCTGGGCGACGGCCGCCAGCAGCGCCGCCGCGATGACCGATGTGACCATGACTTTCCCCCTCTCCTAAAAAAGAATCTCTCTCTCGACGAAGATCTACCTATAGATCGGCTGATGGGTCCCGTTTCCCACAGTGAAATCCTCTCTCCGCCGCTCCCCCGAGCGGCGCCTCTACCCGACGCCGCGCGCTACGACTTCGGCGCGTCCCCGCCGAGGCGGATCCTCGCCTCGTCGACCCGCTTCCGCGGATACTCCTCGCGCGCCTTCCGGCGCTTCTCGTCGTCCAGGCGGTTCCGCGCCGCCGTGAATTCCGCCTCCGGATTTTCCGGCGCGGCGGGAATCACGTCCTCGAGGTAGACCACGTACGACCAGTCCGGCTTGCCGGCCTGGCTTCCCGCGACCACCCCCGTCTTGCCCGGCGTCAGCGACGCGGCCTGGCTCGCCACCGCCTGCGACAGCTGGCGGTCTTCGATGCCCGTCTCCGCCGGATTCTTCGTCTTGAAGTAGCGCGTCACGCCCCACTCGGCCGACGTCGTCCGCGCCGCCGCCGTGAGCCCCTTCGCGGAGATCTCCCGCGACAGCCGCGACGCTTCCTTGCTCGCGCGCGTCCGCACCTGCTCCTTCGCGAGGTCGCGCTCGATCGACTCCCGCACGCGCTCCGTCACGCCCGTGTCGTAGCCGTCCACCTTTTCCATGAGACGGAAGAGGTAGACGCCCTTCGTCGTGGACGTCACCCGCGAGACGCTGCCCTTCACGGTCTTCGGATCGAACGACCAGGACCCCAGGTTGCTGCCGGTGCCGATCGACTTCTCGAGCTCGTCGACGTCCCGCGCCCCGAACTTCGGAAGGACGTCGTGCGACAGCTCCGGTCCCTGGTCCTTGAACTTGGCCTTGAGCTTCTCGAAGGCGTCCGCCGGATACGACTTGGTCGCGGCGTCGAACATCTCGCCGAGCGCGCGGTCGACCTTGGCCATCAGCTCGCGGGCCGTCTCCTTGGCCTTCTCGGTCCGGATCTTCTCGGGGATCTCGGCCTTGGCCTGGTCGAACGACGTGTACTTGGGCGCCTCGTTCTCCTTGTGCTCCTCGCCCGGCGCGTGCTCGTGCGGGAGGAGGTACTCGGCCTTGTGCTCGTCGTAGTACTTGCGGATGTCGGCCTCCGTCGGCTCGGCGACGGCCTTCTTGTAGGCCTCCATGTTCGCGGCGAGCGCGGTGACGACGGCCTTCGCCGGCACCTTGTACTTGGCCTTGTTCTGCTCGTAGCGGCGCGCGATCTCGTCGGAGGTCGAGGGCCGCGCGTTCTTCTCGAAGTTCTTCGGATCGACGCCGGCGTACCAGGCCTTCGCGAGGACGTGGTCGCGCGACATCTGGCTGTAGACGTCCTCGTAGCTTTCGAAGGAGGCGTCGGCGACGGCCTGCAGCAGCTTGTCGATGACGACGATGTCCCCGACCCAGCCTTCGAAGGCGGTCAGGTTCGAATGGAAGATCTCATTGACGCGGCCGGCGAGGATCTCGTCGGCCCCCTGGGTCTGCTGGCCGCCGGTGAGCTGGTTGTAGAGATCGCGGAAGCGGTCGTTGACTTCCTTCTCGGTCGCGGTGATGCCCTTCATCTTGGCGTCTTCGAGGAGGACGAGGTTCTCCCAGGCGAGCTTGACGAGCTCCTCGTCCTTGGGCGGATCCGGCTTCTTGAAGCGCATCATCCAGGCGTTGGGCCCGGTGTACTGCTTCCACCACCAGTCGACCATCGCCCGGGAGGTCATGCGGTCGAGCTCGCGCTTGTGCACGGGCACGGTCTCGAAGATCGTGCCGACGACCTCGCCCTGCTTGGCGTCGTCGTCGCCGCCGCCGCCGTAGTTGCCCCAGAGGACGAGCGGGACGATCATCGCGATCGCGATGAAGAGGAACAGCCCTTTGGTCGACTTCTGGACCCACTTCTCGAAGCTCATTTGACCTCTTCCGGCCGGGGCAGGTCCTCCAGGGCCTTCAGCCCGAAGGTGTCCAGGAAGTCCTTCGTCGTCCCGTACTGCAGGGGCGAACCGGGGACTTCTTCGCGCCCGGCGATCTTCACCAGGTTCCGTTCCATCAAGGCCCGGATCAGCTCGCCCGACGCGGCACCGCGGATCGCTTCGAGGTCGACGCGCTTGATCGGCTGCTTGTACGCGATGATCGCGAGCGTCTCGAGCGCCGCGGCGGAGAGCTTGCGATCCGCCTTGGCTTTCTTAAGCTTCGCGATGATATCGGCGTGCTGGGGGCGAGTCAACAACTGGTACCCGCCCGCGATCTCCTCGAGCGCGAAGGCCCGGCCCGTGGCGTCGTAGTCGGCCTTGAGGGCCGCCAGCGCCTCCTTGATCTCCTCGGGCTTGGCGTCCACCACGTCCTTGAGCTTGTGGAGGGGAAGCGGGTCGTCGCTCGTGAAGAGCACCGCCTCGAGCGCCTGCTTCAGCTGATCCATTCCGCCGCCTCTCTCGCGAAATATGTCAGGATGAAATCCGAGCCGGAACGCTTGATGGAAGTGAGGATTTCGAGAATGACGCGCTTCTCATCGATCCACCCTCTCTCCCCGGCCGCCTTCACCATGGCGTACTCGCCGCTGACGTTGTACGCCGCCATCGGGCAGCCGAACTTCTCCTTCGCCCGCCTCAGGACGTCCAGATAGGCGAGCGCCGGTTTCACCATGATTATATCCGCCCCTTCCTCAAGATCAAGTTGGATCTCCCGGAGGGCCTCGTCCGCGTTGCCCGCGTCCATCTGATAGGTCTGCCGGTCGCCCGTCTTCGGCGCCGACTCCGCCGCCAGGCGGAACGGGCCGTAGAACGCGCTCGCGTACTTCGCCGCGTACGCCAGGATCGGCGTCTTCGGCAGCACCGCCCGCAGCGCCCCCACCACCCCGTCCATCATGCCGCTCGGCGCCACCACGTCCGCCCCGGCCTCCACCTGCGCCAGCGCCGTCTTCTGCAGCAGCGGGAGCGTTTCGTCGTTGTCGACGTCCCCCCCCTTCAGCACGCCGCAGTGGCCGTGATCCGTGTACTCGCAGAGGCAGACGTCCCCCATGACCACCAGGTCGGGCGTCGCGTCCTTCACCGCGCGGATCGCCTGCTGCACGATGCCGTTCTTCGCCCAGGCTCCGCTGCCCTTCGTGTCCTTGGACGGCGGGATGCCGAAGAGGATGACGGCCGGCACGCCGGTCTTCACCAGGGTCCGGCACTCCTTCACCAGCTCGTCCACCGAGAGCTGGAACTGGCCCGGCATCGAGGCGATGGGCGCCCGCGTGGCCTTCCCCGGACGCACGAAGTACGGCATGACGAAGTCGTCCGGCCGGAGGTCGGTCTCCCGGACCATCCCCCGCAGGGGCGCCAGGCGCCGGAGGTTGCGCAGTCTAGTCTTCATTGTTACGAAGCATCCAGTTTACTTCGTCACCCATCGATCATGTCGCCTTAACGATTCCCTGGATCAGCGCGTCGAACGTCGCCCGCCGCGGCACCACCGCCACCTTCAGTCCGTACGTCTTCGCCGTCTTCGCCGTGAGCGGGCCGATGCACGCCACCCGCGCCCGGACCGGCCGCTCGCCCGCGGCCTCCATGAAGTTCCTTACGGTCTGCGAGCTCGCGAACGTGATCCAATCCGCGTCCCGCGCCGCGTCGACGTTCTCCGGCGCGACCTTGTCGATCTTGTACAGCACGAGATTCGTCACGCGCGCGCCGCAGCGCGTCAGCAGCTCCTCGAACTCCGGGCTCATCCGGTCGGCCCCGGGATGGAAGACGTGCGCGCCCTTCACCCCCCGGCCCGCCAGCTCCTTCGCCAGCGAACGGCTCGCGAACTCCGCCGCCACCAGGTCCGGCTTCACCCCCCGCTCCAGCAGCGCCCGGGCCGTCTGGTCCCCCACCGCGCAGACCGTCGTCCCGGCGAGCGAGCGGACGTCGCCCTTCAGGTTCCGGAAGAAGTACTCCACCGTCGTCCGGCTCGTGAACGCGACGTGCGTGTAGCCCGCCACCTCGATCGGCTTCACCTTGACCGGCCGGATCCGGATCGTCGAGAAGACCACCACCTCCGCGCCCAGCGCCTCGAAGCGCCGCGCCAGCTCGCTCGACTGCTCGCGCGACCGCGTCACCACCACCTTGCGGCCGAAGAGCGGCTTCTTCTCGTACCAGCGCAGCCGGCGCTCGAGGTCGACGACCCTCCCCACGATCGTCACCGCCGGCGCCGCCATGCCCGCGGCCTTCCCCGCGATCGTCGCCAGCGTCGCCCGCACCGTGCGCTGTTTCGGCGTCGTCGCGGACGAGATGGTGGCCGCGGGCGTCGACGCCCTCCACCCGTTCGCGATCAGCGCGGCCGCGACCTTCCCCAGCGACTTCTGGCCCATGTAGATCACCAGCGTGCCGCGGCGCGGGAGGTCGGACGCCTCGAACGAGCCGTCCTTGGTGTTGCCCGTCACGAACGTCACCTGCGACGCGCGGTCGCGGTGCGTGAGCGGGATGCCGGCGTAGGTCGACGCCCCGATGGCGGCCGTCACGCCCGGCACCACCTCGAACGGCACGCGCGCGCGCCGCAGCGCCTCGGCCTCCTCGGCTCCGCGCCCGAAGATGTAGGGGTCGCCGCCCTTGAGGCGGACGACCCGACGTCCCGCCTTCGCCTGCGCCACGAGCGTCCGGTTGATCTCCGGCTGCTCCAGCGTGTGCGAGTCCGAGCGCTTGCCCGCGAAGATCTTGCGCGCGCGCGGCGCGAAGTCGAGGAGCTTCGGGTTGACGAGGTGGTCGTAGACCACGACGTCCGCCGCCTGGAGCAGGTTGAACCCCCGCAGCGTGATCAGCTCGAGGTCGCCGGGCCCGGCGCCGACGAGGTACACGACGCCCTGTTTCACGGCGTCACTATAGCAATCGAGGGTACCCTTGGGGCGTGAGCAAAGGATCCCGGCTTCCCCACCGCCTCGGTCTCCGCTGGCCGGCCTGGCTGGCGGTCGGCGGGCCGGTCCTCGTGACGGCCGTGCTCGTGACCCTCGGCCTCTTCGCGCTGAACGACGCGTCGCTGAAGCCCGATCAGCGGACCTTCACCCTCGGCATGCTCGGCGCCCTGAGCCTCCTCTGCGTCGTCGCCCTCGCCCGGCCCGCGGGAGCCGCGGTGTTCGCGCGCGCGACGTCCGTCGAGGTCAGCCTCCAGCCGGCCCGCCGCGGCGAGCCGCTCCGCTGCTTCGTCGTGCAGCGGGGAGCGGGCGTGAAGGGCGTCGACGTCCGCCTGCAATGCCTGCGGGAGATCGCCCGCGGAAACGAGGAGACGGTCGTCGACCTGCCCGTGGGCGCCGCCGGGCCCACCGGCCTCCGCGTCCAGCTCGACGCCGAGGTCCGCGTGCCCGCCGACGCCCCGGCCAGCGAGCCGTTCCGCGTGCGCTGGCGGATCCGGGTCGCGGCCGCCTTCGAGGCCGTCCCCGAAATCGTGCGCGAATTCCCCCTGAAGGTCGTCTAGGAGGCGTGACGTTCACCCGCCGGCGCTGGGACCTCTGGTGCCTCGGCGGGGCGTTGTTCCTCGCGCTGGGCGGCGCGGCGGACGCGCTCTTCCTTTCGGGCAAACCCTGGAGCCCCCTGGTCTTCCCCGCTCTCGTGCTCGCCCTGTTCCTCCTGCGCCCCCGCATTCCGGCCGCGGGTTTCGAAGCGACCCCGATCCGGCGGATGTCCACCGCGAAGCGCCGCCTCATCGCCTGAGGCGTCGTCTCCCTGCCTCTCGCCCTCGTCGCGGCCGTCCTCGCGCCCCGCGTGGAGGCCTGGTGGATCTACGCCCTCGCCGCCGGCGCCCACGTCGCGGTCACGCTCAGGTTGGCCCGCCGCGCGGATTCCCCCTCGATTCCCGAAGCCTGATCCGGTATTCTCTCCCCCCACCATGAGCGTCATCGCGGCCCAGGGACTCGGCAAGCACTACGGCACCCGGACTCTGTTCAGCGAGGCCGAGTTCACGCTGTCCGAAGGATGTCGCGTCGGCCTCATCGGCGCCAACGGCTCGGGCAAGACCACGCTCTTCAAGATGCTGCTGGGCGTCGACGACGACCACGACGGCCGCCTGACCCGCCGGCGGGACCTCCGCATCGCCGCCCTCGAGCAGGACCCCACGTTCCCCGAGGGCGTGACGGTCCTCGAGGCCATGTTCTCCGCCGACCCCGAGCTTCTCGCCCTCGAGCACGAGATGCACGAGATCCACCACGCGATGGAGCGCGGCGAGACGACCGACGCGATGCTGGAGCGGCTCGGCGAGTGCCAGCACAAGTTCGAAGAGCGGGGCGGCTGGGAGATCGAAAGCCGCGCCGAGCGCATCCTGGAGGGCGTCGGCTTCCCCCGCGCCCTCTACGAGTCCCAGGTCGCCTCCCTCTCGGGCGGCGAGAAAGGACGTCTCGCCTTCGCGCGCATCCTCGTGCAGGAGCCCGACCTGTGGCTCCTCGACGAGCCGACGAACCACCTCGACATCGACGGCATCCTCTTCCTCGAAAAGTTCATGCGCGAGAGCAAGGCGAGCGCCGTCATCGTGTCGCACGACCGCCGCTTCCTGGACCGGACGACCGAGCAGACCTGGGAGATCGAGGCGAACCGCTTCTGGCAGTACAACGCGCCGTACAGCCGGGCCAAGGAGCTCCGCGCGGAGCGGCTCAAGGCGACGACCCGCGCCTACGAGAACCAGATGGCCTTCATCGAAAAAGAGGCCGCGTTCATCCGCCGCTACCAGGCCGGCCAGCGCGCGCGGCAGGCCACGGGCCGCCTCAAGCGGCTCGACCGTCTCGCCCGGCTCGAGCGCCCGGAGGACCGCGTCCGCGCGATGGACCTCGAGCTCAACGCCGGCGACAGCCCGGGCTCCAAGATCCTCAAGCTCCGCGAAGTCGGCCATCAGTTCGGCGAGCGCGTCCTGTTCAAGGGCCTCGAGCTCGACCTCAACCGCGGCGAGGTGCTGGGCGTCGCCGGCCCCAACGGCGCCGGCAAGACCACCCTGCTCCGCATCCTCACGGGCGAAATGACGCCGACCGAAGGCAAGGTGCTGTGGGGCGAGCGCGTGAAGCTCGGGATCCTCTCCCAGCACGAGACCTTCCCGGACGAGGCGGCGACGCCCTACCAGTTCCTCCGCCTCACCGCGCCCAAGCTGACCGAATACCAGATCCGCAGCCTGCTCGGCGCGATGCTGTTCCCCGGGGAGGCCGTCGACCGCCCCGTCCACGGCCTCTCGGGCGGCGAGCGCAAGCGCCTGATGCTGACGTCGATGCTCGTCGAGGGCAAGAACGTGCTCATCCTGGACGAGCCGACGAACCACCTCGACATCCCGAGCCGCGAGGCCCTGGAGATCGCGCTCGCGACCTACGAAGGCACGCTGATCGTCGTCAGCCACGACCGCCACTTCGTCGACCAGATGGCCGACCGCATGCTCTGGATCGAGGACGGCGAGACCCACCTGAGCGAGGGCGGCTTCGCGGACGCGCTGGAGCGCCGCGAGAAGCGCAAGGTCGCGAAGGCCGCCGCCCGCGAGACGGTCAAGAAGACCGCCGTGGTCGCCTCGACGGAGCCCGCCAAGAAGTCGGCCTGGGCCCGGCTCTCCAAGGAAGAGCTCGAAGCGAGGATGGCCAAGAACGAAGCCCGCGTGAACGAGCTCGAGGTCGCCTTCACCCGCTCCGAGTTCTACCTCGACGCCGCCCGCATGAAGAGCGGCACGGAGGAAGTCGCCCGCCTCAAAGCCGAGCTCGCCTCCCTGGAGGAAGAATGGCTCACGCGTTGATAAAGTGACGCGGTCATTTCGTCAACACGTGGACGTG
>DASVNH010000154.1:0-2497 GCA_036383955.1 Planctomycetota bacterium
GCCTCAACGTTAACTTTCGAGTTAACGTTGAGGCGACGCTAGAACGTTAACTGGCCGGCGACGACCCGGAGGGCGCCGTCGCGGACCAGGCCGTCGGCGAGCCCGGCGAGGCGGGCCAGCGCCTCCTCGTTGCGCTTCACGCCGAGGATCTTGACCGCCTGCACGGCGGCGTCCTCCCGCGGGCAGCCGTGGGACTCGTCCACCGCCCGCAGCAGCGCCGCCTGGCACTCCTCGTCGCAGACCCGCTCCACCCCGCGGCCCGCGTCGTCCAGCGCCGCCCGGTCGCGCGGCGCCACCGCGTGCGGCTCCTTCTTCCAGAGAAAGTCGCCCTGCCGGCGCAAGTGCCCGCCCGCGACCGACGCCGAAAGCGCCTCCTCGATCGCCTGGATCCGCTTCGCGCCGGGACGCTGCTCGACCGCCTCCAGCACCCGGCGCTTCAATTCCTCGACGTGCACCGGGCTTTCGAGGTTCACGATGCCGATCACGAAGCGCGCGAGCTGCTCCAGATCGACTTCCGCCAGGTGCTGGGCCCCCCTCGCCCGCGCCGGCGCCGGCTGGTAGGGCGGGATGGGCGGACGCCCCGGCGGCGCCTCGTCCGAACGCTTCAGCCGCGGAATCGACGGCGCTTTCTTCGCGGCCTCGGCGCGGCCGACGGCCTCCACGCAGCGCCGCAGCGCCTCTTCGCGGTTCTTGTACCAGTCGGCCGTCCAGATCCGGTGCAGGCGCCAGCCGAGCCCGCGCAGGACGGCGTCGCGAAGGCGGTCGCGGTCCCGCGCCCAGCGCGCGGACTGGTAGCGGGGGCCGTCGAACTCCACCCCCAGCAGGAAGCGCCCGGGGGCGTTCTTGTCCTTGACGGCGACGCCGACGCGGAAGCCGCCGGAGCCGACGGCGCGCTCCACCTCGAGGCCCTTCCCCGCGAGCGCGGCGGCGACTTCCGACTCGAGCTCGGCGAGCTCGACCGCCTCGCCCGCGGCCTCGGCCAGCCGCCCGGCGCGCGCGAAGGCGAGGAAGGCCTTCAGGGCGCGGACGCCCTCCCCCGGCGCGCGCGCGAGGTCGATGTCGTCCGGCGACAGGTTCGTGAACACGACGCACTGCCGCCGCGCGCGGGTGATGAGCACGTTCAGGCGGCGCTCGCCGCCGGCCTGGTTGAGCGGGCCGAAGTTCATGCTGACGGCGCCCGCGCCGTCGCGGCCGTAGCCGACGCTGATCAGCATCACGTCGCGCTCGTCGCCCTGCACGTTCTCGAGGTTCTTCACGAAGAAGGGCTCGTCGGCGTTGGACGTCGACCACTGGTCGAAGGCCGCGTCCTTCCGCGCGAGCGCCTCGACCCGCCGGTCGATCGCCTCCTTCTGCGCCTGGCTGAAGGCGACGACCCCCAGACTCAGCTCCGGCCGCGTCCGCGCGTGCTCCAGGACCGCGCCGACGACCGCGTCGGCTTCCTTCGGGTTGGTCCTCGACGTCCCCCGCTCGTACGCCGTGTCCGGCAGGTGGCGGTACGCGAGCCCTTCCCCGGCCCCGACGCGGGCCGGGCTCGGGAAGACGACCAGCTTGCCTTCGTAGAATTCCCGGTTCGAGAGCGCGATGAGCGAATCGTGCCGGCTGCGGTAGTGCCAGCGCAGCATCCGCGAGGCCATCCCTTTCGCGGAGCAGAGGCCGAGGATGCTCTGCAGGTCCCGCGTCATCGACGTCTCGTCGTCGTCCTCCTCCACGCTCTCCGAGGTCATCATCGTGTCGAAGAAGGACGTCGGCGGCATCTGCTTCTCGTCCCCGACGACCACCAGCTGCTTTCCGCGGAGGATCGCGCCGAAGGCGTCGACGGGCTTCACCTGCGAGGCCTCGTCGAAGACCACCAGGTCGAAGCGGGGGCCGTCGGGCGGCAGGAACGCCGCGATCGACAGCGGGCTCATCAGGAAGACCGGCTTGGCCGCGAGCACGGCCCGGCCGGCCTCGATCATCAGCTTGCGGATGGGGATGTGGCGGGCTTTCTTCGCGCACTCGCGCCGCAGCGTGCCCACCTGGCCGAAGCCGACGAGCGGGGGCAGCCCGCGCCAGTGCTTCTCCGCCAGCCGCGTCCGGTTCGCCGCGAAGGCCGCCGCGTCCGCCTCGCCGAAGCGCTCGACGGCCGTCGCGTGCGTGGTCGCGTCGAAGTCGCGCAGCTCCGGCCGCTCCCGGAACGCGCGCTCCGCCGCCTGCCGCGCCCAGGCCTCCTCGAGCGCCGGCGCCGCCTGGTCCGCCGCGAGCGTCCCCGCGTGCGCGAGCTTGACCAGATCGGCCAGGCCGAGGGCCTCGACGACCTTCCTCACCCGCGCGTAGCCGATGTAGGCCGGCAGCTTCGGCAGCTCCGCCCGCCAGCGCTCCGCCCGCTCCACTTCCGCGGCGAGGCCCTCGACGACGCCGGGCCAGGCGAGGACTTTCTTGACGACGTCCCACGCCGCGCGCCGCTCCGCGAGCTTTTCCTTCGCGACGTCGTGCGTCCGCTTCAGCTCCTTGCGGTCCC
>DASVNH010000155.1:0-6225 GCA_036383955.1 Planctomycetota bacterium
CTCGATCCTGACCAACCCGACCATGGGCGGCGTCATGGCCAGCTTCGCCGCGCTGGGCGACGTCATGATCGCCGAGCCCAAGGCCCTCATCGGCTTCGCGGGTCCGCGCGTCATCGAGCAGACCATCAAGCAGGCCCTCCCCAAGGGCTTCCAGACCTCGGAGTTCCTCCTCGACCGCGGCTTCATCGACATGGTCGTCGACCGCCGCGGCCTCAAGAAGGAGATCGGCCGCCTCCTCGGCTATTTGGCGGCCTGAAGCGAATCCGACATCCCAAACCCCCGCGGCGGGGTCCTTGCTCATGATTGATCGATGATCCGTGTCGCTCTGGTGATCGGCCGCCTCAACATCGGCGGGGCGGAAGCCGAGCTGGCGCGCCTGGCTCGAGGCCTGGACCGCTCCCGCTTCGAGCCGTTCGTCGTCACCCTGCTGGACGCGGGGCCGCTGCGCGACCGCCTGGGAGGCGTGGAGGTCGTGGAGCTGGGACGGAAGCGCAAGTGGTCGCCGGGCACGGATGGGGCCTTGCGCGACCTCTTGCGCTCCCGCAAGCCGGACGTCGTCCAGTCCTTTCTCTTCACGGAGAACCTGTTCTGCCGCTGGATCGGGCAGGGCGCGGTGGTGTCGGGCCTGCAGGGCTCCCTGTCGGACGCGGCGGAAACCGGGCCGTCGGTACGGCTCTGGCTGGAGCGCCGGACCTGGCCGCGGGCCGCCGCGGTGGTCTCCAACTCGGCGTACTATCGGGACCTCTACGCGCGGCTGGGGCTCGACGTCCAGAAGGTGCGCGTCATCCCCAGCGCGGTGGAGGCGCTCCCGACGTCCGGCAAGGACCTTCGGGCCGAATGGGGGATCCGAGCGGACGAGGTGGTGTTCACGGTCCCCGCCCGGCTCGTGGAGCGGAAGGGGCATGAGGACGTGCTGCGCGCGGGCGCCGGGCTCCGGCTGCTGTTCGCCGGCGACGGCCCCAATCGGCGGCGCCTGGAGGGGCGGGGAGCGATCTTGCTGGGAGCGCGGCGGGACATGGGCGACGTCCTGGCGGCGTCGGACGTGGTGATCCTCCCCTCGCGCTTCGGCGAAGGATGTCCGAACGCGGCCCTGGAGGCGATGGCGGCGGGGAAACCGGTGGTGGCGGCGCGGTCGGGGGGGACGCCGGAGGCGGTCGACGAGCTGTTGTACGCGCCGGGGGACGTGAGGGGATTGAGGGAGGCGCTGCTGCGGCTGGCCGGGGATCCGGAGCTGAGGCGGCGCTTGGGGGAGACGGGCCGCGCGCGCGCGGCGGAGAGGCACGCGCCGGAGCGGATGATCCGCGCGTACGAGGACGTGTACATCCAATTGACGTCGAGTCGCGCGTCTATATAATGAGGCCTTCATGTCCGCCATGCCCTTGATGCGCCAGGAGTCGGGAGTCGAGCAGTACCTCAAGGAGATCCAGGACGTCCCGCTCCTCAACGCCGAGCAGGAGCGCGAGCTCGCCTACCGCATGAAGAAGTTCTCCTCCAAGAAGGAGGAGGAGGTCAACGACGCGAAGGCGGCGCGCGAGCGTTTCATCAAGGCGAACCTGCGCCTGGTGGTGAGCGTCGCGAAGAACTACCTGAACAAGGGGCTGGCGTTCCTCGACCTCATCGAAGAGGGCAATCTGGGCCTGCTGAAGGCGGTCCAGCGCTTCGACCCCAAGCGCAAGTGCCGCTTCTCCACGTACGCGACGTGGTGGATCCGGCAGGCCATCCGGCGCGCGCTGGTGAACACCTCCAAGACCGTCCGGGTGCCGTCGTACATGGTCGAGATCATCGCCAAGTGGAAGAGCACCCAGAACGAGTTCACCCAGAAGCACGGCCGCAAGCCCGACCTGGCGGAGATCGCCGAGGCGATGGACCTGGGGCCGGAGGGGATCGACATCCTCAAGCGCGCGATCAACGCCTCCGACAACTTCTCGCGGCCGGTCAGCCTCGACGTCATGTGGCCGACGCAGGAGGTGGCCGACCTCAAGGAAGCGTCCCAGCCCGAGAACAGCGTCCTCAGCCAGATGGACTCGGAGCGCATCGAGCAGCTGCTCCGCTCGATCAACGAGCGCGAGGCCTCGGTGCTGCGGTTCCGCTACGGCCTCTACGACGGCCAGCCGATGACCCTGGGCGACATCGGCAAGAAGCTGCGCATCACCCGCGAGCGGGTGCGCCAGATCGAAAAGATCGCCCTCCGCAAGCTGCACAAGCGCCTCGCCGAGCGCGGCGAGGATTAGGCGCCCGGGAGGGCATAGGGGAGCGGATGAGCAGCCTCGCTTCGAAGGTCAAGTCGCTCGTCCGGGACGTCAAGAACTTCCCCAAGAAGGGCATCGTCTTCAAGGACATCACGCCGATCCTCCGCGACGGCGTCACGTTCGACCGCGTCCTCGCCGCCCTCGAGGCCTACGGGCGCAACCGGGGCGTCGAGCTCGTCGCGGGCATCGAATCGCGCGGCTTCATCTTCGGCGCGGCCGTCGCCGCCCGCCTGGAAGTCGGCTTCGTCCCCATCCGCAAGCAGGGCAAGCTGCCCTGGAAGACCATCCGCCAGAGCTACGCCCTCGAGTACGGCAAGGACACCGTCGAGATGCACAAGGACGCCGTGTCGAAGGGCCAGCGGGTGCTCATCATCGACGACCTCCTCGCGACCGGCGGCACCCTGATCGGCGCCGCCAAGCTCATCGAGAAGGTGGGCGGCGTCGTCGCCGGCTGCGGCGTGGTCGTGGAGCTGGGGTTCCTCGACGGCCGCAAGAAGCTCGGCAAGCGCGACTTCTTCACCATCGTGAAGTACTAGAATCTGGAATCTCGAATCTGGAATCTAGAAGGGGGCCCCCCCGACCCCCGGAGGGAGACGCGATGAGGCGCATGGTCCCGCTCTTCCTGGCGCTGGCCGCGGGCTGCTCCACGCCCGGCGCCGGCGCCGCGGCCGACGAAAGGGCCGTCGCGGCCGCCGTCCACGGCATGTACGACGCCTTCAAGGCGAAGACGTTGGACGGCGTGGCGCCCTACATGACCGAAAGCTCCACCTGCTACGACGTCTACACGTCCCAGCTGCTGATCGGCCGCAAGGCGGTGCTCGACCATTTCGGCGCGATCCTGTCGCGGCACAAGCCCGGCGAGAAGTGGCAGTCGGAGCTCCTGGACATGTACGTCGCCGTCGACGGCACCACGGCCGTGGCGACCTACAAGGTCCGCACGGCCGCCGAGGGCGGCACGGGCCACATGCTCGCCGCGGTGACGCACGTCTTTGTGCGCGAGAGCGACGGCCGTTGGCGCGCATCCCACCTGCACCGCAGCTGGGCCAGCCCGCCGAAGTAGAATCTCGAATCTCGAATCTAGAATCTCGGAGACCTTTTCTCAAAAGGTCGTCGCGCAGCAACCTGTCCTTCTAGATTCATGCCCCCCGGGGGAAGGGGGGACGCCTCTTCGAGATTCCAGATTCGAGATTCGAGATTCTCTAGTTCACGTTGGTCCCGCACACGGCCAGCGGGAAGCCCGGAATCGGCAGGATGCCGCCGCACTCGAATTCGTCCGTGCCCTTGGGGCCGCAGCCGTAGCGGGCGCCGCCGTTCGTCGCGAAGACGACCGGCGAGCAGCGGTAGTTGATGATCTTGCGGCCGCGGAAGTCCGCCACGGTCACCAGCTGCATCTCGATCCCGTGCGTGTCCGCGATCTCGCAGTAGACGGGGTCGATCATCCGGCGGTCGCGCAGCTCCCGCGTGATCTTGCCTTCCTGGGGGCCGAACGACACCCATTGCAGCGCCCGCTCGCCCCGGCTCACCACGATGAAGCCGCAGTCGGGGCCGCCGGCGGCGCCTTTGACGGCCAGCCAGCAGGGATTCTTGCCGACCGCCAGCGCGCCGGACGGCTTGACGTCCTCCGCCTTCGCCGGGGCGTTCGTGCCCAGGCCGCCCACGGAGAACGAGCGGATCTCGCCTTCCTCGAGGCCGAGGAAGGCCCGGTTGTGCTCGCCGCCGGCCGCGCGCGCGAGAACGGAGCTGGGGCGGGGGACCTCGACGTCCGCCACGACCACCGGCGTCCACTCGGGCTTCTTCTCGAAGGTGGGCGGCCAGGACTCGCCGCGGGAGAAGTCGCGGGCGGCGTAGGCGTCGCGCACGCCTTCGAGGAGCGGCTGGAGGTCGACGAAGACCGCCTTGTTCTCCTCGCGGGAGACGACCACCGCGTAGCCGCTGCCGCTGAGGTAGTCCTTCGCCAGCCGTTCGCGCGTGTCGGCGTCGTCGAGGTTCAGCTGGCTCGCCATCGCGACGTTGCCGTCGCGGCCGCTCAGGCGCCCGCCGGCGTTGTTCGTCGACGCGGAGATCCCGGACGCCGACTTCAGGGGGAGGTCGATGAAGCCCAGGAGCTTCAGGTCCGAGAACGAGCCCTGGTTCGGGAACAGCGGGTAGCGCTGATGCCAGTCGTGCGCGAAGCCCGGCGCGCAGGCCTCGAGCGCGATGACGGCGAGCTGGGCGCCCTTGCGGGAGTCGATCACCGTCACCAGCGCGAGCTCATTGCGAGGGCTGACCGCCAGGGCCGTCGGGAGCTTCCCGGCGGGCAGCTTCAGGACCGGATGGGAGCCCTGGGACGTCGCCGTCCCCGCCGTCGTCACCCAGCCGTTGCCGTAGAGCAGGATGGCGTGGTTGGACCAGGTGGCCAGGCCGCGGGCGATCGCGAGCGGGGCGGCGGGAGCGGCGCCCTTCTTGCGCCACTCGAAAACGGCGGGCTCGGGCCGGAAGCCGCCCCACCAGGGCGGCTCGGGCTTCTCGCTGAGGCAGTTGTTCTGCATCTCGAGGAGCAGGACGCGGTCGACGCCCGGCCCCGCGTCGCCCGCGTAGAGCACCTGGGCCTGGGTGCTGCTGAAATCGCCGGCCTCGGTCTTGGGCGGGCCGCCCACCTGGTAGGCCATCCCCCCGTTGTGGCGCGCGGGGGGGCAGGGGCGGTCGGGCGGCAGGTAAACCAGCGGCGCCTTTTCCTTCGGAGGTCCCCCTTCGGGGCCGAAGCGTTTCGACATCCCTCCGACGCTGAAATCCGACTGGGCCAGGAGCAGGGAGATCCAGAGCGCCATCACACAGTTATGTCCCATCCCGCGCGACTTGGCCGGCAAAACGTCGTAGATAGGCCGAAGCATCACGGAGCGCGGGGATCCGGCTCCGCCTGTCTGCGCTTCCTCTTTCCCCGAGGTGCCGCGTGTTGAGACTGTTTTCCTGGATCTGGGGCTGCTCCCCCGATTCTCAGGTCCTGGACGACCCGGAGGCCCTGAGATCGGAGATCAAGCATCTCGACGACATGATCGCCGACTACCGCGCCTTCGGTTACGAGGACATGGCGCAAGAGTGCATGCAGCGCAAGCACATGCTGGAGAAGGAGTTGGGCAGGCTTCAGAGGAAATGAAAAGGAGGCCGCGATGTTCGATCGAATCGTCGTACCTTTCGACGGCCCGGACGTGCTGGACGCGGTCCTCCCGACCCTCACCCGGGTGATCGGGCAACGCGACGCCGAAATCATCCTGCTGAAGCTGGAGCGCCCCCATCCGGAGGGCGGCGGGAGCGGGGAGGAAGACGAGATCCCGTCCAAGTTCCTCCTGAATCCGTCGCGGACGACGCGCCTGGCCCGCCGCGGCGCGCCGGTCGAGGAGATCCTGGCGGTCGTCGAAGGCACTGAAGCCTCCCTCGTCGCCATGGCCAGCCAGGGACGGCACGGGCTCGCCCGGCTCCTTTTCGGCAGCCTGATCGAACGCGTCATCCGCTCCTGCCCGGCCCCCGTGCTCGCGGTCCGCGCGAAGGAGGACGTCGAGCCCCGCGACGTCCACACGGTCCTGCTGCCGATCGACGAGAGCCTCGACTGGAAGGCGTCGGCGGCCTGCGCGGCCGACCTGGCGCGGCGGCACGAGGCGGCGGTGATCGTGCTGCGGGCGACGTCCCCCGAGGGGCGCGAGGCGGCCGAGCGGCAGGCTCACGAGCTCTGCGGCGAGCTGGTCTCGGCGGGCGTGGTGGCCTATGCCTTCGTCGAGGAGGGGGCGCCCGCGAGCGTCATCCCGCGGGCCGCGGCCGACCACGAGGCGGACCTGATCGTGATGGCGACCCACCCCCGGCACGGCCTGTCCCGTCTCCGCCTGGGCGGCGTGATGGAAGACGTGCTGCGCGAGGCGCGGGTGCCGGTGATGGCGGTGCCGGCGGCGCTGTCGACGGCCTGGGTTCCCGCCCAGGCGATGGTCGAGGAGTAGGGAGGAGGCGT
>DASVNH010000156.1:0-9414 GCA_036383955.1 Planctomycetota bacterium
CGTTCCGGGCGGCGGCGCCCTTGCAGGCGGGGCAGTAGGCTTTGCCGAGCAGGAGGATGGCGGCGCCCGTTTCCAGGGCCTCGTCGGGCACCGGAACGGCGCAGGACGCGCAGCGGGCCGCGGGAGAACTCATGGGTCGCCAAAAATTCTAGCAGGGGCGCCCGGACATCGTCAAATGGCGTTGTCCGACAAAAAAATTGACTTCCGGATACCCCGGTCTATAATTCGGCTGATCTTCAACTAATTCCCGCGATCCCCACACGGAGGCGGTATGCGTCGCAATGTCCTGGCGATCGGCGCCTCGGTCGTGCTGCTCGCCCTGACCTTCTCGGGATACGCCCAGGAGAAGAAGAAGGATCCCGCGACGCCGCCGGCTCCGGCTCCGGTTCAGGACAAGGACAAGAAGGAACCCGCCGCGGGCCAGGACAAGGACAAGAAGGAGCCCGCGGCGCCGCCGGCTCCGGCTCCGGACCAGCCTTCCGGGACGGCGACGCAGGACAAGGTCGACATCGCCGGCGCGCTGGACAGCTGGTACGCGGTGATCCAGAAGAGCGACAAGCCCGGCGAGGAGAAGGCCGTGGGCTTCGTGCACGAGGTGATCACGCGGATGGCGCCGGGCAGCCCCTGGCTCTACACCTACGACCTCACGGGCGAGATGGACGTGATGGCGCCGGTGGAGGGCAAGCCGGGCTCCCTGATGCCGGAGATCCACGCCACGCATATCCGGGCGCATCTCGACGACACCTACACGCCGGTCTACATGGACCGCCAGGACCTGAAGGGCGCGGTGGCCCTTCCGACGCGGGTCACGGCGGAGGAGAACGTCCGGAAGATCGAGGTCGAGTACACGGGCGGCGACAAGAAGCCGTTCATGGTGAATCCGGACGAGGAGATCTTCTACTCGCGCTTCCTGATGTTCATCGCGCTGCGGCAGAGCGGCGCGCTGTCGCGGCCCGGCACGCGCAAGGCGATCCTGATGCATCCGCGCGAGGACGGCACGCCTCCCTACGCGGAAGTGACGATCGAGATCAAGGAGCCGATCAAGCGCGAGGTGATGGGGAAGAAGGACGTCTCGGTCACCCCGATCACCTATCTGCGGCCGCCTCCGGCGTCCTCGAACGAAGACGAGCTTCTGTCGGCCTTCGTGGACAAGTACGGCCGGATCGTGGAAGAGGAGTCGCGCCGGACGCGCCGGGTTCTGGTGAAGACGGAGAAGGAGGCGCTGGGCGACCGGCCCTTCATCCTGAGCGCGCGCCGCGACCCCTTCAAGAAGGATTTCGCGTTCGGCGGCAAGAAGGGCGAGCTCAAGGGCGCGCCCAAGACGGAAAAGATCCCCACGGGCAAGGACGCCGTGGCCAACAACCTGGCGATGGGCAAGAAGGGCCTCGAGGATCTCCAGAAGGCCAAGACGGAGAAGCGCGACGCGGAAGGCGAGAAGATCTACCAGAAGATGCTGGACATCATCGACGCCCTCCTGCAGACGCACGCGCGCGAGCCGCTGTCGCCGCAGGACTTCCAGTCGGTCCAGGAAATGCAGCTGGAAGTCGAGAAGATCTGGGGCGGCGTGGAGCGCCTGATGAAGAAGGCGCGCCTGATCTTCGTGCGCAGCACGCAGATGTTCGACCGCGACGACTGCGCGGGCATGGAGCTGGGCGTCAAGGAGATGAAGGGTCTCCTGACGGCCAAGGAGCTCAAGAACTCGCCCAACCAGCTGTCGGAGATGCACAAGTGGATCGGCCAGCTGGAGCCGCTGATCGTGCGCTGCAAGACCCGGCTGGACCTGGCGAAGAAGAAGCTGGTGCTGACCGGCACGACGCTCAGCGACGTCTGGGAGCAGGTTCCGGTGGACGTCCGCCTCAGCGTCTTCGGCCATCAGGTGGGTTCGGTGCTGGACGTGCGCTTCGTGAAGCCCGTCCGGATCGCGATTTTGAACGGGAAGCCGTACCGCGTGGGAGACACGGTGGACGGGGAAAGCGTGCGGGTGGAGAAGATCTGGCCGCACGGGGTTCAGGTGTCGCTGCGCGATGAGACGCGCGACGTGGGGATCCGGCAGTAGGGAAGCGTGGGGAAGGGGATTCCGGGATCCCGCATGTGGGGCGGGAAGCCCGGTGACCGGTGAAAACATTGAGCGGAGCTTCGACCATGAACGGCGTCCGTGTCTGCGTCACGATGTTGGCGGTGCTTTTCGGGGCCGCGGCGGTCCGCGCCCAGGATCAGAAGCCCGCTCCTCCTCCGCCCGGCGGCGACCAGGACCCGCGCGCGCGGGCGGTGCGGGAGGCGTATGAGGAGCAGCTGCGCCGCGACCGCCAGGAAGTGACGATCAAGGTCCGGAACGCCTCCGTCGACCAGATCGTCGACGAGTTCCGCCGCCAGACGCAGTGGAACATCGTCGTCGACCGCCGCAACATCCCCGACGACTTCCGCGTCGACGAGTTCATCGTCGAGTCCGAGCCGGCCCGCAAGGCCCTCGAGGCGTTCGCGGCCAAGGCCGAGCTGTCCATCGAGGACGTCAGCGCGACCCTGATCATGCTGTCGCGCCCCCCGCGCCTCACCTTCAACTTCCGCGACGCCGACATCAAGGTCGTCATCGACATGATCGCCCGGGTCTCCGGCGCCAACATCATCGTGTCGCCGGACATCAAGGGCACCATCACGCTGTCGATCAGCAACGTGCCGTGGACCGACGTCCTGAACGCGGTCATGAAGACCCTGAACTTCACGACCGTGAAGGAGTCGTTCGGCATCATCCGCGTGATCCATCCGGACGAGCTCCTCAAGCAGATGGAGATCCGGGTGTACTCCGTGAAGTACATCCAGCCGCCGCCGACGTACGAGGCCAAGATCGAGCCGAACAAGCTGGTCTCCGGCCGTCCGCCCCAGCCGGCGTCGTCCATCGAGGAAATCCAGAGGCGCTTCATCATGCGCCGGACGCTGGAGACGGTGCTCTCGCGCACGGCCGCCGGCAAGGTGCTCGGCACGCTGGACTTCGATCCGCAGACGAGCGTCTTCATCGTCCGCGACACCAAGCAGGTCCTGGACAAGGTCGCCGAGATCATCGGCATCCTCGACGTCGAGCCCCAGCAGGTCGTGCTGGACGTGAAGTTCATTTCGACGTCCAACCGCGACCTCCTCCAGTTCGGCGTGAACTGGAACCTGGGCGGCCAGGGCGGCGTCACGGTGAGCAACCAGATCCTGCCGCCCACGTCCTTCACCGACGTGACGGGCACGGTCCGCCAGGGCAAGATCACCAAGCTTCCCTTCGGCCTGGGCGAGGAGACGGGCGGCACCGGACAGGACCAGCTCTTCCTGACGCGCTACGACATGGAAATGGTCTTCCGCGCGTTCAAGCAGGACCGCTTCTCCCGGCTCATCCAGGAGCCCACGCTCGCGGTCATCGACAACATGTCGGCCACGATCTTCGTCGGCGAGACGATCTCGTACGCCGAGGTGAACACGACGACCAACCAGTTCGGCGGCCTGCAGTTCTCCCTCGGCGAGGCCGCGAATTCGCCCGCCAAGGTCGGCTTCCAGCTCTTCGTGACGCCCAAGATCGTCACGGAAGCCAACAAGGTCATCCTGAACGTCATCCCGCAGAACACGTTCCTCTCGGGAACGTCGCCCGACGCGGCCGTGCCGGGCTTCACCCGGTTCGCGCTGGTGTCCAACGGCGCCGCCCAGTCCATCGACCTGCCCCGCATCTCGGAGACGACCTTGCTGACCAAGCTGATCGTGGACAGCGGCCGGACCGCCGTCCTCGGCGGCCTGGTGGTCGAGCGCTCCTCGTACCAGGATGAAGGCGTGCCGGTCCTCAAGGACCTGCCCATCGTCAACTACCTGTTCAAGAGCCGCAGCGACGACGTCACCCGCGAAAACCTGCTCATCTTCATCACGCCCCGCATCGTCCGCAGCGGGCGCGGCCTCTCCGACTCCTTCCAACAGCTGCTGAAGGTCCGGGAGGACGTCGAGCGCCGCGAGTTCGAGAAGGCGAGGAAGGAAGCCCAGGAGGTCGAGAAGAAGTAAGCGGGACGCCGGACGTCCGGCGTCCAAACCCCGCGGCCCGGGCGGCGAAGGGGAGCCGCCCGGGACCTGCCCCGACGGGCGGGGAGCGTGGGACGGCTCCGTTCCCGTGATGGCGATGACCTCCGGGAGCGGGATCGACAGAAATATTGGTCGTACGGCCGGGGGGACCGCCCCGGCCGCCTTCCGCCGTTCCGTCTCTCTCCCCCCGCCGGCGCATGAACATCTTCTCCTATCGGATCCGGTTCACGAAAACCGGTCGGATGCGGTTCCTGTCGCATCATGACTTGATGCGCCTGTTCGAGCGCGCCCTCCGCCGGACCGGCCTGCCCCTGCGGATGACGGAGGGGTACAACCCGCACCCGATCATCTCCTTCCCGACCGCGCTGGGCCTGGGCATCGAGTCGCTCGACGAGGTCCTGGAGTTCGAGCTCACGGGCTGGACCGCCCCCCGGCAGATCGAGACGACCCTGGGCGGCCAGCTGCCCGAGGGCGTGAAGGTCGTCTCCTGCGAGGCCTTCGACCGCAAGGAGCGCTCTCACGTGGACTTCGTGGAGTTCGAGGCCGACGTCCCCGGCCAGGGCGCGGCGCTGTCGGAGGGCATCGCCGCCTTCCTGGCGCTCAAGGAGTGCCCGATCGAGCGCGTGTCCGACAAGGGCTCCAAGACCGTCGAGATCCGGCGTTACGTCCTGGCGGCCGACCGCGAGGGCGAGCGCGTGCTCCTGCGCGTCCGGGTCACCGACCAGGGCACCGCCAAGCCGGAGGAGGTCCTCCGCGCCTGCGGCGTGAAGATCGACGGGACCGTCCGGATCCGCAAGACCTATACGGAAGTCGCGGCCCGCCCATGATCGCCGAAGGCCGTCTCATGCTCGTGAACGCCCTCGAGAAGGACGAGACGCGCATCGCGATCGCCCAGGATTTCCGCCTCGAGGACCTCCACGTCGAGCGCACCAGCCACGAGACCCTCGTCGGCAACGTCTACAAGGGGCGCGTCGAGAACGTCCACGCGAGCCTGCAGGCCGCCTTCGTCAACATCGGCCTCGACCGCAACGCCTTCCTCCACGTGTCCGAGACCGTCGGCGAAGGCGAGGAGGCCTACCACCGCCCGCAGCGCGGCCGGCCCCCCCGCGGGCCCAAGCGCCTCATCCAGAACCTCCTCCGCGCGGGGCAGGAGATCGTCGTCCAGGTCATCCGCGACCCCTTCGGCGAGAAGGGCCCGTCCGTCTCCATGGAAGTCTCCCTCCCCGGCCGCTTCCTCGTCCTCACCCCGCTCACGAACAAGGTCGGGATCTCGAAAAAGATCACCGACAACCAGCAGCGCGCCGATCTCCGCGGCCTCATGAAGCAGATCACCGAGGAGTTCCCCTCCAACGTGGGATTCATCGTGCGGACGGCCTCCGCCGACACCCCCCTGCAGGACCTCCGCAACGACTACGAGTACCTGCTCCGGGTCTGGAGCGCCGTGGAGGGCCGCGCCAAGGAAGCCCACGCCCCCGCCGAGCTCTACCGCGAGACCGAGCTCGTCCTGCGCACCGTGCGCGATTTCTTCTCGCCCGAGATCACGTCGGTGGTCGTCGACGACCGCGGCGTCTTCGACCGGCTGCGCGAGTTCTTCGACCACGTCATGCCGCGGTTCCGCGACCGCCTGGAGTTTTACGACGGCCCCACGCCCCTCTTCCACAAGCACGAGATCGAAGGGCAGATCGACCAGTTGAGCTCCCGGATCGTGCCGCTGCCGTCCGGCGGCTCCATCGTCGTCGAGCCGACGGAGGGGATGACGTCGATCGACGTGAACTCGGGGCGGATGGTGCGGGAGTCGAACCCCGAGGATCTCGCGCTCAAGACGAACCTCGAGGCCGCGCGGGAGGTCATGCGGCAGCTGCGGCTGCGGGACCTGGGCGGGATCATCGTGATCGACTTCATCGACGTGAAGATGGAGAAGCACCGGCGGGAGATCGAGGCGGCGGTCCGGGAGGCCTCCAAGCGCGACCGGGCCCAGATGGTGATCCTGCCGCTTTCGCAGTTCTGCCTGATGCAGATCGCCCGGCAGAAGACCCGGCCGAGCCTGCAGGTGGTGTCCAGCGACCCGTGCCCCGCGTGCGGCGGGACGGGCTTCGTGAAGAACCTGGAGTCCATGGGCCTGGAGATCATGCGGGCCCTCAAGAGCACGCTGGACCGGGAGGACATCGCGCTCGTGGAGGCCCGCGTCAGCCCCGAGGTGGCCGCCCACCTCAAGCTCCGCATGGAGGACCTCCAGAAGATGGAGGAGCGCTACAAGAAGCGCATCCACCTCACCCCCACCCGCGAGCTGGCGTCCAACCGGGTCGAATTCTCGTGCTACAACGCGGACGGAGAAAAGGTCGTCGACTTCGTTCGATGAAGTGCCAAGAGCCAAGTTCCAAGTGCCTAGACGTCCCCCCCTGCCTCCCCCCGGGGGAGGGGGGGCTTGGCACTTGGCACTTGGGACTTGGGACTTGGCGCTCTCTTTATGCTTGAATCCAGTCCCCGCATCTGATACAAGGATCGCCCCATGTACGCCATCTTTCGCACCGGCTCCAAGCAGTACCGCGCCGAAAAGGGCGCCACGATCCAGCTCGATCGCCAGGATCCCAAGGAAGGCGAGAAGATCGAGTTCACGGACGTGGTGCTCGTCCACGACGGCCAGAAGGCCAGCGTGGGCGCGCCGACCGTCAAGGGCGCCAAGGTCCTCGGCGAGGTCGTGAAGAACTTCCGCGGCGAGAAGATCCGCGTCTTCAAGTACCGCCGCCGCGAAGGCTACCACCGCACCCGGGGACACCGGTCCAACTTGACCCTGGTCAAGATCACGGACATCGTCACCGGCTAAGGCCTTCGCGCCCCCCCCTCAAGAACCCTCAGGTCTGACGGTCTGCCCGCTGGACCTGTGCCCGCCCATGGGGTATCATTCTCTGCCCCGGGGGGCCGAACGGCCCATGCTGAATCTTTCAGACGACGAGCTCGATAGCTTTCTCGAGCGTTTCGAGGAGGTCTCCGCCGCCGAGCTGACCGCCGCCCGCGAGCGGCGTGAAAGCGAGCTGCGGTCGGGGGCGCGTCCCCGCAGCCTCATCACCATCCTCCGCGATGAGGGCGTCCTCACCGCCGACAAGGAGCGCCGCCTCCGCGAGGCCGCCTCCGCCCCCACCCGGGTCCTCCCGGGACGTCGGGACAAGATCCCCCCCGAAGTCGGCCCCGCCTCCGAGGATCCCAGCCGCCGGCTCGGGCCCTACATCCTCCTGAAGGAGGTCGGGCGCGGCGGCATGGGCCGGGTCTGGCGCGCCTGGGACCCCCAGGTCGGCCGCATCGTCGCCCTCAAGGTCCTCGAAGGCGGCGATCCCGACGCCCGCGAGCGCTTCGTCCGCGAGGCCCAGATCGCCGGCCGCCTCAACCATCCCAACATCGCCCACGTCTTCCACGCGGGCGAGACCAGCGGCCGCGGCTGGATCGCCATGCAGTTCATCGAGGGGGCGGCCGTCGACGCCCTTCCCGTCGCCGTGCCCGACGCCGTCGCGCGGGTCCGGGACGCCGCCCGCGCGCTGGCCTACGCCCACGAGCAGGGCGTCGTCCACCGCGACGTCAAGCCGGGCAACATCCTCGTCGAGGACGGCGGCCGCGTCTTCATCACGGACTTCGGCCTCGCCAAGGACCACGCGTCCGAGCGCAGCGCGCCGATGTCGATCACCGGCGCCGTCCTGGGCACGCCCCAGTACATGGCCCCCGAGCAGGCGCGCGGCGACCGCCGGGTCGTGGGGCCGCGCAGCGACGTCTACTCGCTCGGCGCCACCCTCTACGCCCTGCTGGCCGGCCATCCTCCCTTCCAGGGCCGCGACGTCGCCGCGCTGATCGTGGCCGTCGCGAGCAAGCATCCGCCCGCCGTGCGCAAGTTCAATCCGCGCGTCTCGCCCGAGCTCGAGATGCTCCTCGAGCGCGCGATGGCCAAGCGCCCCGACGACCGTTTCCCCTCCGCGGCCGCGTTCGCGGACGCGCTCGACCGCCTCCTGCGCGAGAAGCGCTACGAGGGCCGCTACGGCCTCGCGAAGCTGCTCGCGCGCCGCTGGTGGCCCGCGCTCGTCGCCGGCGTCCTCCTCGGCGTCACGCTCCGCCTCGCCATCCCGTTCGTCTTCGCGCCGTCGACGCCCAAGGCCGCCGCGCAGGACGAGGCGGCCGGGCTCGTGAGCGCGGCCGCCATCGCGCTGGGCGTCCTCGAAACGCTGCCCCCGGAGGAGCGGCCGGCGCGGGCGGAGACGGAAGTCCTCCGCCGCCTCGACCGCGCGCTGGCGCTGCGGCCCGGGGAGGCGCGGCCGCGGATCCTGCGCGCGCGGACCCTCGCGGTGACGGGACGGACGGCCGACGCCGAGAAGGCGCTGCGGGACGTCGAGGGCCTCGCCGACTGGCGCGTGCCGTTCCTGCGGGGGCTGCTGCGGCTGCAGGCGGCCGCGTGGCCGGAAGCGCCGCTGCCGGACCTGGAGGGGCCGTCGTTCGGCTGGACCGGACCCGCCCAGGCGCCGGGGGGCGAGTGGCTCGACGACCTGCGCCGCGTGGAGCGCGGCGCGGTGCCGTCGGAGGACGCCGGCGCCTTCGACAAGGACCAGGCGGCGATGCTGGGCCTGATCGCGTTCGGCGAGGGGGCGTGGGAGAAGGCGGCCAAGCTCCTGGAGAAACCCAAGGACCGGCCGGCGGCGCCCTGCGTCCGGCGGGCGTGGCTGCGGGCGGCGTATCTGGCGAGGCGGTTCGACGACGTCCTGGGCGTCGACGACGCGGGCCGCGAGCGGCTGGGCGCGGGGATGGCGAAGGCGGCGACGATCGAGGAGCTCGAAGGGCTGCGGGCGGTCGCGCAGGGGGACGCGCGGGCGGAGGCGGCGCTGGGCGCGGCGCTCGCGTCCAAGGCGCTCGACGCGGGGATGGACCCGACGCCCTACGTGGAGGCGGCGGAGAAGCGCGCGAAGGGGGAGACTCTGGCGGTGCTGGACGTGTGCCGGCTGCGGCGCCGGGCGCTGGCGGGGCACGACGAAGCGGCGAAGTGGAAGGCGGCGATCGAGGCCTTGAAGGCGCCGGTCACGTGGGCGGGGAAGGTCGCGGCGGCGGAGGCGCGTCTGGGGCTGGGGGCGCGGCTGAAGGACAAGGCGCTGCTCGAGGAGGCGGTGGCGCGGGCGGACGCGCTGGGGACGTCGGACGACCGCTGGGCGGCGCCGAAGACGATCCGGGCGGCGGCGCGGGCGCGGCTGGGGCGGCCGACGGACGCGCTGGGGGAGATCGAAAGGATGTCGGGCTCGCCGCGGGCGCTGATCCTGGAGGCGTGGATCTCGCTGGAGATCGCGGACGCGGAGCGCCGGGCGGGCCGGGCGTGGGACTTCTGGGCGGACCGGGCGCGGAGGAGGTCGA
>DASVNH010000157.1:0-30744 GCA_036383955.1 Planctomycetota bacterium
CCGGGGGCGGCCGGGAGGCGGGAAGCCGGGAGCCGGGGGAGGCCGGGCGGCGGGAAGCCGGGAGCCGGGGGGGGGGCTAGCGGCGCTCGCCCGTGTCGAGCATGACGCCGATCGCGAGGGCCACGCGCCGGTCGAGGTGGCCCCCCTCGTCGGCCGAGAGGTCCAGGACGTAGCGATCGAGCAGGGTCAGCTTGCGGTTGAACTCGCCGATGACGTCCTCCGAATCGCCCTTGAACAGGACGAAGTTGGTGCGGAGCAGGCCGAAGAACGGCCCGAGGAAGCGGCGCAGGAGCGACAGGAGCAGGGAGTCCTCCTGGATCAGGCTGAGGAGCCTCCCGTCCGGATCCGAGCAGGTCCAGCGCTTCCGGAAGAAGTTGTACAGGTAGTTCTTCCGCAGCCGCGCGAGCACCTTCCCGGCCGCGTCCTTCACGGTGTACGTGGCGACGACCGGCATGAACTTGCGGTCCTGCTCGACGGTCAGCATCCGCTCGCGCCGGGTGTCGTCCCGGAAGAAATACACATGCCGCTTCGGGGAGCACGCGACGCCGGCCACGATCGCCCCGAAGAGCCCCCCGAGCAACGCGAAGGCGAGCAGGATCCCCTGGGCGGGGCCTTCCGGCGCCGCCGCCCCGATGGCCGCGCAGAGCGCGCCCGTCCCGAGGAAGACCCCCAGGACCGCCAGCGCCGCCAGCAGGCTCCGGAGGATCATCGCGGGACGCTCGATGAAGAGGAGCGCCTGCCCGCCCTCGTCCCAGACGTAGTACTTCTCCGACAGCGAGAGATGCTTCTGGCGCAGCAGGAACTTCGAGCGCATGAAGACCGGATCGAGCTCGCTCATACGCCGAAGACCGTCGCCATCGCGACGACCCGCGACGCCGCCATCGCCAGCGGCGCGTCGTCCGACGACGAACTCGAGGACGTCGCCCCGCTCCCGCCCTTCCCTTTCAGGGGGTCGACGTTCAGCGGGGTCGTGATGATGCCCACTTCCTCGGGCACCTTGAACAGGGACATGTCCATCTTGGCCTGGTAGTAGTCGCGGAAACGCTCCGCCAGCTGGATCCAGCGGAGGTCGCCGTAGATCCCGATCTGCTTCAGCCAGGGGAAGTCGAAGCGAGGATCGTGGATCTCCAGGATCGTGTGGGGATCCTCCGCGTAGAGGTGGATGAACGGGGCGCGCAGGTCGCTCTTGCTCGAGGTCACCAGCTTGTTCTTGCCGCCGACCCCCTCCGTGTGCGTGGAGGTCTGCGTGTAGCAGCCCAGGATCACCATCCGCACGAAGCCCTTGGGCTGCGGATACTCCATCACCCGCGCCTGCAGCTCCCCGGGCGCGGGCGCCGTCTCGATCGTGAACAGGAGGCCGTCGGGCCCCTCCACCGCCTTCAGGGCTTTGAAGATCTTGGGCGCGCGGGAGAACCGGTCCTTGTCGACGACGATCGCGACGAAGCCCGCCTGGCGCAGCTCGAGGGACTTCGCCTCCGCCTCCTCCTGCTTCGCGAAGGAGGCCACCCGCCGCGGCCCGGGCGCGCCCAGCAGCACCTTCGCGTCGTAGAGGCTCAGGCCGAGGACGTCGGAGAACGCCTTCACCTTGCGGTCGTCGCGCTTCCCCTGCCCGGCGATGTAGACGAGAAATCCCGGTCCGATCATCCTTCCGATGATAGACCGAGACCCGGCTCCAGGCAACCTCTTCGGCACGGTCCACGCCGTTGACCGCGCGCGACCCCCTCCCTATAATCGCCTCATGGCCGGACATTCCCACTGGGCGAACATCCAGCGCACCAAGGGCGCGGCGGACAAGAAAAAGGCGAAGCTCTTCGCCAAGCTCGCCCGCAACATCCAGGTCGCCGCCAAGGAAGGCGGCAGCAACGCCGACATGAACTTCAAGCTGGCGACCGCCCTCGAGGACGCCCGCGCCGCCAGCATGCCCCGCGACACCATCGAGCGCTCGATCAAGAAGGGCACGGGCGAGATCGACGGCGCCACCTTCGAGCAGGTCACCTACGAGGGCTACGGCCCCGGCGGCGTCGCCGTCATCGCCGAGGCGCTCACCGACAACAAGAACCGGCTGGCGGCCGACATCCGCCGCATCTTCGAGAACGCCAACGGCAGCCTCGGCACCACCAACTGCGTCGTCTTCATGTTCCAGCGCAAGGGCGTCCTCACCTTCCCCGTCTCCGCCGCCGGCGAAGACCAGATGATGACCGACGCCCTCGACGCCGGCGCCGAGAACATGGAGACCGACGGCGACCTCTACGTCATCACCGCCCCGCCCGCCGAGTTCGAGGCCGTCAAGAAGGCCCTTTCCAAGAAGTACAAGCCGACGTCCTCCGACATCGCCATGGTCCCCAAGGACTGGATCAAGGTCGACGACGAGATCGGCCGCAAGGTCATGACCCTCCTGGAGAACCTCGACGACAACGAGGACATCCAGAAGGTCTACATGAACGCCGAGCTCCCGGAAACGCTCGTCGGGAAGTAGCCGTGCCTATCCGGCTCGCCGTCACGCTCGGCGATCCCGCCGGCGTCGGCCCGGAGGTCGTCGACAAAGCCCTCGCCCTCAAGTGGGACGCCGAGATCCGCGTCCTCGGCGCGCGGAGCGGCGGGGCCGCCGAGGCGCTCGCCGCGATCGATCAGGCGGCCGAGCTCGCCCTCAAGGGGGACGTCGACGCCGTCGTCACCGCCCCCGTCTCCAAGGAGCGGATCGCGAAGTTGGGCGTCCCCTTCGTCGGCCACACCGAGCACCTCGCCGCCAAGGCGGGCGTCCGCTTCCCCGTCATGTGCTTCGTCGCCGGCCCCCTCCGCGTCGCCCTCGTCACCACCCACGTCTCCATCCGCAAGCTCCCCGCCCTCCTCACCGGCGACCGCCTCCTCGCCGTCCTGCGCGAGACCTCGCGGAGCCTCCGCTCCTTCTTCGGCGTCCTCGAGCCGCGCCTCGCCGTCTGCGGCCTCAACCCGCACGCCGGCGAAGGCGGCGAGTTCGGGCGCGAGGAGATCGACGTCCTCCAGCCCGCGATCGAGATCGCCCGGAAGGAGGGGCTGCGCGTCGACGGCCCCTACGCCGCCGACACGATCTGGAAGCGCCCCTGCGACGCGATCGTGGCGATGTACCACGACCAGGGCCTCGGCCCCATCAAGGCGATGCACCCCGACGCCGTCAACGTCACGCTCGGCCTGCCGTTCGTGAGGACGTCGCCGGACCACGGGACGGCCTTCGACATCGCCGGGAAGGGCGTCGCCGATCCGGGCCCGATGATCGCCGCGATCCGCGTCGCGATCGAGATGGCCCGCGCGAAGGCCACCCTACTTTAAGCGGCGCTCGATCTCCGCGCGCAGCGCCGGATCCTGGGCCGGAAGCTTCGAGGCCCGCTCGTAGCAGGCGCGGGCCTCGCCCGCCCGGCCTTCCGCGCGATGCCGGTCGCCCAGCTGCAGCCAGGCGACGACCTCCTGCGACGGCGCCAGCCCGCCCTTCTCCAGGGCGCTCGCGAAGGCGACCGAGGCCCGCCGGTCGCCCAGCGCGGCGAGCGACGTCCCGTAGAAGAACGCGCAGCGGCCGTCGAAGACCTCGTCGCGGTCCAGCCGGAGGATCGATTCGTAGAGCGCCGCGGCCTCGCGGAACCCCTCGGGCGTCCGCAGCGCCGTCCGGCGCTCCGCCCGCGCCGCGCGCGCCACCAGCAGCACCTTCAGGTAGCGCCACTCGTAGGGCTCGGGCGCGACGACCAGCCGCCCCTCCCCCATCTTCAGAGACTGGCCCCGCGAGCGGCGGATCCGGGAGGCGACTTCCTCCGCGTCGCCGTCGACATCCTCGGCCGGCTCGGCCGCGCCTTTCGGAGTCATCTTCCAAAGCAGCCCGGAGCGGACCGCGACGAAGTCCGGGCGCAGCGCGCGCGGCGGCGGCGGCGCCTCGAAGTAGACGGGGCGGTCGGCGTTCGCGTTGGCGAGGGCGGCCTGCGCGACCAGCGGCTGCGACACGCGGGAGAAGTCGGCCGTCGGATCCGGCGGCCGCTCGTCGGGCGCCTTCAGGTCGGGCCGCCGCTTGCGCAGCCGCTCGAGGTACCAGTCCTGGCTTTCGGGCGACCAGATGAGCGGCGCGGAGACGATGAGGACGTCGGTCCGCTCTCCCTTCACCGCCTGCAGGTAGCGGCAGACGCCCAGGGTGTCGTCGGACCCCAGGATCAGGATCGCGTCGCGCGCGAGCGGCCTCAAGTGGGCCGCGCCGAAGCGCTCGACGAGATCGTAGCCGCGCTGGTTCACGTCGCGGTAGTTCGCGGCGACGGCCCAGAGCACGCCGGCCGCGGCGACGGCGGCCGGGGCGAAGCGCCAGCGCTGGGCGAGCTCGCCGAGACCGACGGCCGCGACCGCCCAGAGCGGCACGTAGGCGGCGAGGAGCCAGAGGTCGTGCTGCCCTTCGATCTTGAAGAGGGTGGTGACGACGGCGACGCTGCCGCACCAGATCGCGATCCCCAGGACCCGGGCGGGGCCTTCCCGGCGGAGCGCGAGGAGGCCCAGGGCCACGAGGCCGAGGCCGATGACCAGGAACTCCTCCCAGACGTAGCGCACGACGGTCAGGACCCGGGGCGTCGACCAGCCCCAGACGTCGGGGATCTCGACGAACTTCTTGCCGACGGCGTAGGCGGCCAGGCGGCCGAGCGAGTTCACGTGGCCCATGGCCGCGTCGGTTTCGCGGGCGGAGAGCAGCGGCAGGAGCAGCGTGGGCCCGAGCCCGGCGAGCAGCGCGACGCCGGCCGTGAGCGCGAGCTTGCGGCGGCCGAGCTCTCCGATCTCCCGGCGGTGCGCGTAGACGTGACAGAGGAAGGCCGGGATGAGGAGCGCGGCCGAGGGATGGGCCGCCCAGCCGAGGGCGAGGAGGACCATCGCGCGGCGGTGCTCCCGCCGGATCAGGCTCAGCAGGAGCAGCGCGACGATGAGCGCGTAGAGCGCGTAGCCCTTCGCGTAGATCCCCGCGTACCACCACGTGTAGCCGGACGCCGCGAGGCAGCCGACGGCCGCGGACGCCGCGACGTGGCGGCTGACGGCCCAGGCGGCCAGGGCGAGGGCGCCCGCCGCCGCCGCCACGCACAGCGACGAAAACAGGTGCACCGACAGCGTGAACCCGAAGAGCGGCGCCGTCGCGAGCGTCCAGGCCTTGCAGAGCGTGAGATAGAGGGTGAAGCCGGGCGGATAGAGCACGCCGTACTCGTAGACCGCCGTGAGATAGATCGTCGAGTCCTGCCACTGCGGCCCCGTGCCGACCGTGAGGATCGAGAGGGCGAGGGACAGGAGGGCGGGCGGCCCGGCGACGCGCCAGTTCACTTCTTTTCCCAGGCCGTCGCCGTGATCGTGATCAGCGCCTTGTCCGCCCCCTCGGGGACCATCTCCATGCGGGCGAGGCCGCTGGGGATCTCGGCGGCGGCCCACCACTTCACGTTCATCTTCACGCCCTTGGTCTTCTCCTGGACCAGCTCGTAGAGCTTGCACTTCAAGGTCTTTCCCGCGACCTCGAACTCCACGTCGCTCTCCCGCAGGATCTTCCCGGCCTTGTCGTCCTTGGCCTTGACCTCCTCGCGGCTCGACTCCTCCACCACCCGCTCGCCGATCTTCATCTTCGACTGGCGCTGGACGACCGCGCGCTCCGCGCTGATGGAGACGAGCGTGGCCTTCACCTCGCCCTCGAAGCGGATCCCGTTCTGGTGGGAGTCGACCTTCATCGTCGTCCAGGCCCCCGGCTTGCAGTCCGCCCAGTAGCGGTACTCGGGGTTCTCCTGGAGCGCCAGGACGAGCAGCAGCGTCATGCCATCAACCCCCGGACGTGCGCCTCCGCGCAGGGGCCCAGGCCGTCGAGGCTGTACCCCCCTTCCAGCGCCGACACGATTGGCGCGCCGAGGGAGCGCACGACGTCCGTCATCGTCCCGTAGTCCTCGGGCTCCAGGCCGAGCCCGCCGATGGGATCGCGCGCGTACGCGTCGAAGCCGCAGGAGATGAGGACGAACTCGGGCTTCACGACGGCGGCCTTCGCGAGGCCGTCCTTGAACTTCGCGAGGAAGTCCCGACGTCCCGTGCCTTCCGGGATGGGGACGTTGACGATGTTGCCCGCGCCGCGCTCGTCCTCCCGGCCGGTGCCCGGATAGAAGGGCCAGCGGTGGGTCGAGAAGTAGACGACGCTCGGATCGTGCTCGAAGATGTCCTGGGTCCCGTTGCCGTGGTGGACGTCCCAGTCGACGATGAGCACGCGGCGCTTGAGGAAGCGCGCGGCGACGGCCACGCTGTTGAAGAGGCAGAAGCCCATGCCGCGCGAGGGCGTGGCGTGGTGCCCCGGCGGGCGGACGAGGCAGAAGGCCGTCGACGCCTTCCCGTCGCGGACGGCTTCGACGGCCGCCAGGACGCCGCCGACGGCCCGGACGGCGGCGGCGTAGGACTTCTCGTTGAGGTAGGTGTCGGCGTCGAACCAGCCGCCGCCGCGCTCGCAGGCCCAGCGGACGGACTCGATGTAGTCCCTGCCGTGGACGAGGGCGAGCTCGTCGAGGGTGGCGTCGCGGGCCGGGAGGGGGTCGAGGATCTTGAGCAGGCCGGTCGCCCGGAAGTGCTCGAGGATGGCGAGCACGCGCTGGGGGCATTCGACGTGGCCCGCCGCTTGATGCTCGAGATAGAGGGGGTCGGTGACCAGGAGCGCCATGGAGGGGACAGTATAGCGTCCGGAACCCGGCGTCCGGAACCCCGAACCCGAAATTCCGAGTTCCGCGTTCCGGCTTGAACGCCCATAATGGGTCGGCGTATAATGTCCGGCTCTTCGGGCGAGCTTCGGGAAAGGAATGCGACTATGGCGCGACTGATCAAGTGCCCCCGTTGCCAGTCCCAGATCGACGTCACGAGCGTCTCGGGGGGCACGACGGTCCGATGCTCCGATTGCGGCGCCATGGTCCGCGTGCCGACGGGGTCGACGGGCGTGCGGCCCGCGGTTCCGGCGCAGGCGCCCGCCGCGGCTCCGGCCACCCGGACGGGCGGCAAGTCGACCTCGCTCTTCAAGAAGATGGCGGGCACGCGCGCCCCCGGCGGCTCGCGCCCGCCGAGCCGCTCCTCGAATGAGGCCGTCGAGCGCCGCCCCATGCCCGCGCGGGGGCGAGGCAGCAGCCCGGCGATGATCGGCCTGATGGTGGCGGGCGGGCTCTTTGTGCTCGTCATCCTCCTGATCTTCCTCAATCAGTCGAAGCAGGCGCAGTTCGCCTCGAACAAGGAAGCGCAGAAGGCGAAGAACGAGCAGATCAAGAAGGACAACGAGCGCAAGCTCGCGGAATTCCGGAAGCAGGCCGAGGAAGACGAGGCCGCCGAGAAGGCCGAAAAAGCGGCCGAGAAGGCCGGCAAGAAGCCGGCCCTGCAGAAGGACGGGAAAGGCGGCTACACGGCTCCGGCCACGTTCGAGCCCGGCGCCGCCCGCCAGGCCAAGGGCGGGGCCAGCGTCACGGCCGATCCCACCCTGCTCAAGGAGTTCGAAAGCCTGGCCTCCAGCGGCAAGATCGACGAGATCGTCCGCGAACCGGGCAAGTGGTTCCCCGCCATGCTGGTGGCGATGCTGAGCGACAACGAGCCGGTCGCCCGCGGCGCGTTCCAGGCCATCCACGACATGTGCAAGGCGAAGAACATCACCACCGACTCGGGCAAGAATCCCGTGCGCCTCGACCTCTTCACCTCCTCGCAGTGGCGCGGCGGCGAGCACATGCACTGGTCCGACTGGTGGGAAAAGCCCCAGAACAAGCTCGCCATGGGCGTCAAGGACGCCAAGCTGGAAGAGGAGATCCGCACCAAGGGCGGCTCCGGCGATCCCTCGAAGGCCGACTGGGACAAGCTCATGCGGGATCTCCGCGCGGGCGGGGCGTTCGACGCCCCCGACCGCCCCGAAGGCAAGGCCTTCTCGCAGGTGAAGGGCTTCGGCGCCGCGGCGTACCCTTACCTCACGAAGTACATCGACAACGAAGACATCCTCCTCGCCAAGGCGGCCGTGAAGGTGCTCAACATCCTCACGGGCCGCGAGGGCCAGATGCCCAACGACGCCAACAAGAGCACGGTCAAGGCCGAGTGGGAGGCCTGGATCGCTAAACAGGGCAAGTGACGCCGCTTCGGATCGTCGTCGCTCCCAACGCGTTCAAGGAAACCTTCTCGCCCCGCGAGGCCGCCCGGCTCATCGCCCGCGGCCTCCGCCGCGCCCTTCCCCGCGCCCGGCTGATCCTCCTGCCGCTCGCCGACGGCGGCGACGGCACCCTCGAGGCCCTCCGCTCCCATTACGGGGGCCGCCTCGTCTCCGTCCGGGTCGCCGGCCCGATGGGCGATCCCGTCCGCGCCAGCTACCTCCGGGCCGGCTCCACGGCGGTCGTCGAGATGGCCCGCGCCAGCGGCCTCAAGCTCGTCCCCGAAGGACGTCGAAACCCCCTCCTCGCGAGCACCCGCGGCAGCGGCGAGCTCATCGCCCGGGCCGTCGCCGACGGCGCGAGCCGGGTCCTGCTCGGCGTGGGCGGGTCGGCGACGGTCGACGGCGGCCGCGGCGCGATGGAGGTCCTCACCCCCGCCCTGTGCCGGCGGATCACGATCTTGTGCGACGTCGAGAACCCCCTGCTCGGCCCCAAGGGCGCGGCCCGCGTGTTCGGCCCGCAGAAGGGCGCGACGCCCGCCATGGTCGAGGTCCTCGAGAAGCGCAACGCGGCCTGGGCGCGGACGCTGCCGAAGGACGTCCGCCGCGTCCCGGGCACGGGCGCGGCCGGCGGGCTCCCCGCGCCGCTGCTCGCCCACGGCGCGAAGCTGGTGCCGGGGGCGGCGTTCATCGCCAAGCTCCACGGCTTTCCGCGGCCCTGCGACGTCGTCGTGACGGGCGAGGGAAAGGTGGACGCGACGTCCCTGGGCGGCAAGGTGGTGGGGACGCTGCTGAAGCTGTCGACGGCGCCGGTCGTGGTGGTCTGCGGGCGCTGCGAGCTGGACCTGCCGGCGTTCGAGACGGGGGCGCGGACGGCGGCGGCGCTGACGGCGGCGGCGGAACGGGCCGGCCGATGGATTCAAGAGCGAATCGCCTCCGGCCGATAGAACTTATTGCCGGTGATGAAACCTATCGACCTGTTCCTCCTGTCGGTCGCGATCGGCTTGAGCTGCTTCACGACCTACGTCTTCTGCACGGACACGAATCCGGCGGTGGCGTTCCAGCCGCCCGACGCGGCGCCCGAGCGCAATCCAAGCTTCAAGTCGATCGTGCTGCACCACAGCGCGACGCACGGCGGGAACGCGGCCGCCTTCGAGCGCGACCACCGGGCGCGCCTGGGCGGCCTGGCCTACCACTTCATCGTCGGCAACGGCACGGGCGCGGGCGACGGCGAGGTGGAGACGGGCTACCGCTGGCGCGACCAGATTCCCGGCCCGCACACCAAGAACCAGCCGGTGAACCTGGAATCGATCGGGATCTGCGTGGTGGGCGACCTCCGCAAGAGCCCGCCGAGCGAGAAGCAGCTCGCGGCGCTCCTGGAGCTTCTCGAGCGCCTCTGCCGGGAATGCGGCATCCCCGCCGACCGCGTGCGCTGCCACCGGGAAGTGGATCCCGAGACCCTCTGCCCCGGCAAGGGCCTGCCCATGGACGACCTGCGCGGCATCCTCGCCGCGCGCCTCCAGCGCTAGGTCAAGGTCCAGGTCAAGGTCAAGGAGCCCCCTCCAGCCTCCCGCGAAGGTCGCCGTTCGACAGCTATGGTCCGTCGGACGAGGCGGTGGAACGGCGCCGCGATCGGCGGAAGAACCTGGTCACGCCGGCGCGGGAGCCGCCGCGTCGACGAGGGGCATACTCCTCGTCCCCCGGCACTTCCCTGACCTTGACCTTTGACCTTGCCTGTCAGGGGTGCTCGGTCACGCGCCAGGTTCCGCCCGCGCGGCGGAAGCGGAGGGTGACTTCGGTGTCCGGGCGGGGCTTCGACGACTTGGCGGTGGAGTACTCGCAGACGAAGCCGACCGAGGCGTCTTCGCCGGCGACCACGATCGCCCGGTAGTTGATGTTGCGGTAGCGGACGCCGTCGTCGAGCTTGCGCTGGAGCTGCTGGTAGAAGACGCCCTCCTGGCCCTGGGGCGGCAGGCACATGGGCTGCACCCCTTCCAGCTTCCCCATGTTCCAGAGCGCGAGGTAGTCGGCGCAGCGGTCCCGCACCTCCATCTCCGCGGCGTTCAGGTTCACCAGCTGGTAGGTGCGGATCATCAGCTCGACGGCCAGCCGGTCCTTCGTGAGGGTCCGCAGCCGCTCTTCCTCGGCCGGGATCCGCGTCGCCTTGCCCTGGAGCTCCGCGCCCTCGCGGTTCAGGTCGTCCTTGTAGGCGATGAAGACGTCGCGCACGCTCGCGATGTCGAGCTCGATCTTCGTCAGCTCGATCCGCTTGACCTCCTTCTCGGCGTCGGTCGTCGGACGGAACGCGAGCCACTTGTTGTACTCGTTCTGCATGCGGTCGTGGTACGCGCGCAGGTGGTCGCGCCCCAGGTCGAACTTGCCGGCCGCGAAGAGCGCGAGGCCCAGGTAGCGCCGCACCTGCAGCAGGTTCGGGAATTTCGCGGTGACGGTCTCGAACTCCTTGATCGCCGTGTCCCGCGCCTGGCGGCGGTTGACGCGGTCGTCGAGCGGATACGGGTAGCCCACGGGGCTGGTGGCGCGCTGGTAGTGGAGCAGCCCCAGGCCGTAGTGCGGCGCCAGGTCCTCCTCGCGCAGCATCAGGGCGGAGCGGAAGGCGCGCTCGCTCTGCAGGTGGTTCGCGCTCGCCTCCTCGAACTCCTTCTTCGCCGCCTCGGGCTTGCCGGCTTTGGCCGTCGCCTCCGTCCGCGCGTACATCTGGGTGCCGTACTCGCGGCAGGCGTTCGCGTAGCCGATGAGGGCGTCGTAGTTGTCCGGGCAGTACTCGAGGGCCCGGTTGAAGATCTGCTTGGCGATGTCGAAGCGCCCGGCGTCGAACTGCGACTTCGCGTTGGTGACCGCGAAGTCCGACTTCTCGTGGTCCTCGCAGGTGTGACATCCTCCGAGCGCCGCCAGGATCAGGGCCGCCAGAGCGCTTTTATACATGCTGCAAACTTCTCCGAATCACGTCTTCCACGCTCGACTTCTCCCCGAGATCCTTCAGGGCCCGCCGCACCGCCTCTTCCGAGGGTTTCCGGTCGTAGCCCAGCGACATCATCGCGCGCACGGCCTCGTCATTCATAGACGTTGCGCCGCCGTCCAACCCTGCCGCCGGCGGGAGTTTTCCCTTGAGCTCGACGATCAGCCGGTTCGCGATCTTCTCCCCCACCCCCTTGATGCGGCGGAGGTACGCGACGTCCCCCTCGTCGATCGCCCGCATCAGCTCCTCGGGCGAGACCGTCGAGAGGATCGCGATCGCCTTGGCCGGGCCGAGCTGCTGCACGCCCTCGACCAGCTTCAGGAAGACCTCCCGCTCGCGCTCCGTCAGGAAGCCGTAGAGGCGGAGGTCGTCGTCGCTGACCTTCAGATAGGTGAAGAGCTTGACCGCGCCTTCGCGGGGCAGCCGCTCGAAGGTCGAGAGCGTGATCTCCACCCGGTAGCCCACGCCGCCGACGTCGAGGACCGCGTAGTTCGCCTTGCGGGCCGCCACGCGGCCGCTGAGGAAGTCGTACACGGCCGCGGATTATACGTGGGGCCATCCCAAATCCCAACCCCCAAGTAACCCTTCGACTCCGGCCCCGGCCTTCGCTCAGGGTAAGCGGCACGCGATGCGGGCCGCTTATATCAGCTTCGCGGCCAGGGCGGCCAGGATCGCCGCGGCCGGCAGCGTGACGACCCAGGCGAGCAGGACCGTTCCGATGGTCTTCCACCGTGCCTGTCGCGTCACGGCGCCGATGCCGAAGAGCGCGCCGCAGGAGACGTGCGTCGTGGACACGGGAAGCCCGAAGCGCGAGGCCACGAGGACGAGGGCGGCCGTCACGAGGTTGGCGGAAAAGCCCTGTCCATGGTTCATCCGGGTGATCCCATGGCTCATCTTCTCGGCGACCTTCCGGGCCTGAAGGACCGCGCCCAGGCCCATGACCAGGCCGACGAGCAGGATTCCCCCGCGCAGGTTCATCGCCTGGGCCGCGACCAGCAGGGCGACGATTTTCGGGGTGTCGTTGAGCCCCCGGGCGAAGGAGACCGCCCCCGCGCTCAGGTAATGCGCGCCGTCGAGAACGCCGTGGGCCGTGAGCGCGAAGATCGTTCCTTGATAGCGTTCCTGGCAGGCGGCCACTTCGAGCTGGGCCGGGACCAGGGCGGCCGAGCCCGCGACCGCCACCCACTGTCCGTTCACGCAGACGCAGCTCTCGCGACGCAAGCCCGTCCGGACGCGGATCGCGTGCGCCACGAGGTAGAACACGGCGGCCAGGACCATCGCCGCGAGAGGCGACGCGACCAGGGGGAGGAAGAACGCCGAGCCCAGGACCTGGAGCTGGACGTCGCCGTGGACGAAGCCCGCGCCCACCAGCGCGCCGGTAAGCGCGTGCGTGGTGGAGATCGGGAAGGAGAGCAGCGTCGCCAGGAACACCGTCAGAGCGGCGGCCAGCGCGACGGCGCCCACGAATTCGGGGCTCCCCACGAGGGCGTCCGGGACGAGGCCCTTGCCGCTGAACCGCGACACGAGCTTCTCCGAAAGGAAGAGCGCGGTGACCGAACCGGCAAACGTGGTCACGGTGCCCCACGCGAGCGCCACCCGATAGCCGCTCGTGCCGCTGCCGAAGAGCGTCGCGACGCCCTTGAAGTTGTCGTTCGCCCCGTTCGTGTAGGCGACGAAGAGGACCGCCAGGACCAGGAACGCGACCATCATGGGGCCCGGCGTCCCCGCAGCACCGGATGGAACGTGACCTGGCAGCACTTGAGGTCGATCCCCTGCCCCGTCCCCTTCACCTCGGGCGAGATCCGGTAGAGCACGGCCTTGCCGTCGCGCTCGGCCAGCACCAGGCCCGCCTCGCGCAGCACCTTCAGATGGTGCGAGAGCAGGCTCTGCTCCGTCCCCAGCTTCTCCTGGAGGTCGTTCACGTGCAGCGGGCCCGTCAGCAGGACCTGCAGCACCTGCAGGCGCGTCGCGTCCCCGAGCGCCTTGAGGATGTCGGCGCAGCCGGACGTCGATGGAATATTCTTCATATGAACCTCTATAGATATGAACGCGCGTGAGTCCGCGGGGGTTGTAGGGTAGGGATGAGATTCTTCTGGATCGCCTGCCTTGCCCTGAGCGGAGTCGAAGGGCTCGCCGGGTGCGCGACGTCCCCGGCCGACGACCGCTACGACCTCGTGATCCGCGGCGCCAAGGTCGTCGACGGCACCGGCCGCAAGGCCTTCACGGCGGACGTCGCCATCCGCGGCGACCGCGTCGAAGCCGTCGGGCCCGTCCCCGGTGACGCGCGCCGGGTGATCGACGGCCGGGGCCTCGTGGTCGCGCCCGGGTTCATCGACAACCACGCGCACTCCGACGACCTGCTCTTCGAGGACGGCCTGGCCCAGAGCAAGATCCGGCAGGGCGTGACGACCGAGATCCTCGGCGAGCACACCTCCGGCGGCCCCTATCTCGGCAAGCTGCCGCCCCACCGGCCGGGCGTGCGCACCCTGGGCGACTACCTGGCGGCCGTCGAGCGCTCCGGCATCTCCCTCAACGTCGCGAGCTACGTCAGCCAGGGCAACCTCTGGCGCTGCGTCATGGGCGAATCGTTCGACCGCCCCTCGCCCGCCCAGCTCGAGGAGATGAAGGCGCTCCTCGCCCAGGCCATGGAGGAAGGCGCCTGGGGGATGTCGATCATGGTCGCCGAGCCGCCGGGGTTGCTCGCGACGTCCGACGATCTCGTGGAGCTCGCCAAGGTCTCCGCCCGCTACAAGGGCGTCTACTCGACCCACATCCGCAACGAAGGCACGGGCGTGCTCGACGCCGTGAAGGAGGCCATCGCGGTCGGCGAGCGCTCCGGCGCGCGCGTCGACATCATCCACATCAAGATCGCCGACCAGGCCTTCTGGGGGCGCATGAAGGAGGTCGTCGCCCTCATCGACGAGGCGCGGAAGCGGGGCGTCGACGTCCAATCGAACATCTATCCCTACACCCGCGGCAACAACAACCTCGCGGCGATCCTGCCGCCCTGGGCGCGCGAAGGCGGCAAGGAGAAGATCCTCGACCGCCTCCGCGATCCGGCGGAGCGCGCGAAGATCAAGAGGGACGTCGAGGCCGGTCTTCCCGGCTGGTACAACCACTACACGGCGGTCGGCCGCGACTGGGCGCGGATGCTGGTGAACGAGGATCTGTCGACGCCCAACAAGCGCTTCGAAGGCTGGACGATGGACAAGATCCTCGAGGCGCGCGGGGCGACGGACAAGCTGGACGGCTGGCTCGACTTCCTCCTGGAGGAGAAGGCCTCGATCAGCTGCATCTACGAGCACCACACGGACGCGGACCGCGACCTGGCGTTGTCGCAGCCCTGGTGCTCGATCGGCTCGGACGGCTCGGCCTACGCGATCGAGGGCCCGCTGCGCCGCGGCAAGCCGCACCCGCGCAACTTCGGCACGTTTCCCCGCGTGCTGGGCGTTTTCGTCCGCGAGAAGAAGCTCCTCACGCTCGAGGACGCCGTCCGCAAGATGACCTCGCTCACCGCCGCCAAAGTCGGCCTGCGCGACCGCGGGGTGATCCGCGCCGGCGCCAAGGCGGACCTGGTGCTCTTCGACCCCGCGACGGTGATCGACAAGTCGACCTACCTCGAGCCCTTCCAGTACCCCGTGGGCATCGACACGGTCATCGTGAACGGCCGCGTCGTGCTGGACAAAGGCAAGCACACCGGCGAGAAGCCGGGCAAGGCGCTGCGCCGCGGCAAGGACTAGAACGAAGAATCACGAATCAAGAATCAAGAATCACGGACGCGAGGAGATCTCACGAAGCTTGAGCCGATGCCCCCCGATGAAGGGACCTGGCGCGACTTCCACCTTCACGGTAATTGAATCGTTACCCTGGAACCTTGTCACGATAACGTGTCCGAGGGGAAACTGAGCGATGGTACTTTCCCCCGGATATGTCAGAGAGTCCTCCCACGCATACGATTTCCGAGGGCAGGAGCCGCGTATCACGTCGAGACGTCCACACGCTTCGTCATAGAGCAAGGAAGGACTGAAGGCGTGATCGAACGTATTTCTATAAATCACGCCCTCGGGAGAACCTCGGTAAGTAGGCCGACCCGCTTTGACGTGGATCTCATGCAATTCTGTTGAGAATGTGAACGAGTCCCAGTTCACCGCCAACACCGCCGCCGAGATCCCACCGACCACGAGGATGAGCACAACAGTCTTTACCATCCCCCTCCCGTGATTCGTGATTCGTGATTCTCGTCATCACCAGTACCTCACGCTGATGTCGTGCTTCGCGCCGTGGCAGCGGCCGCACGTGACCACGACCATGCGGGCGTTGCGCAGGGCGCGCATCTGGCCGAGGCCCTGACAGGCGCCGCACGAGCGCGAGCGCTCCTCCAGCACGGTGACCCGCTTCGAGGCGCGGGCGTACTCCGTCTCGACCCACTCGCGGCGGTCCTGGCCGGATGTCAGCGCCCAGTGCTCCTCGGCGCTCAGCAGCGGACGTCCGAAAGGCTTGTAGGGAGTCGAGGCATCCGCCGCGACCCACCAGGTCGGCCCCTTGTTGGGATTGTTCGGGTCGTTCCCGAAGGGAATCATGATCTGCGGTTTGGGCGCGTTCGGGTCGGGAGGGACGTCGGCGTAGTCCGGCACCGCGCCCGGCAGCCCCCGGGCGATCCAGGTTCCGGCCCCGTAGCCGACCGAGCGGACCTGCACCTCGCGCTTCTGCCAGGCGGAGCGGATCTCGAGCGGATCGGACTTGTAGCGCGCCGCCAGCTCGCCTTCGATCCGGTCGTCCAGCGCCGCGAGCCCGGCCCGCGCGTCCGCCAGCGACTTCCGCGCCAGGTCGGACGTCAGCTCCTTCAGCCGCCGCTTGTAGGCCCCCGGGACTTTCTTCGCCAGGAACGCCTCGCGCCGCGCGTGGTACTCCACCTGGTCCGCCTGCAAGGAGGCGATCAGGTTCGCGTTCGCCGCCGCCGTCTCCGTCCCCGCGAACTCCGCCAGGAACTCCTCGGCCAGCTTCAGCGCCTCCTTGAACTGGGTCTTGTCCGCCAGCTCCTGGACCGCCTCCAGCTTCGCCTCCGCGGCCGCCTCCCGCTTCCGCGCCTCGAGCCGGACCAGCAGCTCGTCCACCTCGTCCTTGCGGGCGGCGTCGACCTCCGCCGCTTTCGCGTACAGCGCCCGCGCGTCGTCGAAGCGGCGGATCCGCTCGGCGAAGCGGCCCGCCTCGATCAGCGAGGCCGCGTCCCCGGCCCCCTGGCGCCGCGCCAGCCGCTCCGCGTCCGTGAAGATCTCCGCCTCGTGGATCTCGACGGCCTCCCGCGACACCACGGCCTTCAGCGGGATCTGGACGACGCCGCGGTTCGTGCGCAGGTGGAGGATGCCCGCCTCCTCCTTGACGGAGACGCCGAAGACGTCCCGGGCCGTCGTCCGCACGAGCAGGCCGTCGATCTTGTCGCTGAAGCGCTTCCCCAGGGGCTTCTCGAGGCCGAGGAGGCGGCTCCGCTCGGCCATCGGGAGCTGCTCCCAGAGGACGTAGATCCGGCCGCCCGTGTCCCAGAGATCGACGTGGAAGCCCACGGTGTCGGCCTTGTCGACGCGGACGGCGCCGGCGAGCGTCCGGCCGCTCCGCAGCTGGACCGCGTCCTGCGCCAGAAGACCGAGCGCCAACAGCCACGCCATCGGTCAAATTGTAACGCGTCGGGGAACGCCTGAGGGGAATCGCGGAGAAATCTGCCCTCTACTTTTCTCCACGCTGGAGAAAAGTAGAGGGCAGATTTCTCCTAGCGGCCCTGGCCGGAGGCGAAGCCGCGGGCGGCGCGCTCGGCGCGGCGGTGGCCGTCCTTGACCGTCTCCAGATAGGCGTCGAACGCCGGATGGTAGCCGTTCCCCAGGGCGTCCCGGACGGCGGCGGCCAGCTCCGGGTCGTCGGCGAGCCGGTCGGGCGGCCACTGCGCGAGCGAGAGCGCCGGCAGCTCCGACTTCGGATAGCGCGTCTTGACGGCCTGCCGGACCCGCTCCTCCTCCGAGTAGCGGAGATTCAGCGCCGCCGACAGGTCGTCCGTCACGATGTCGACTTCCGCCTCCCAGCCGCTCTCCATCTCGCGCCGGAGCAGCTCGGTGAGGGCGTGGAACTGGTCGGCGTTCAGCGCCGCCCGCAGCGACGTCCGGAACGCCTCGACGGCCTTCTCCTCGTCGCCGTCGGACCAGACGTTGGTGTACATCGCCTCGACGGCCTGCCGGATGCCGCCCCGCTGTCCCGTCGAGAGCGGCGACGCGTCGTCCAGGACCGCTTCGAGGAGCTCCGCGTACAGGTCCTCCGCGCGCGACAGCACGCGGGGATACTCGCTCTCCAGGCGCGTCGGATCCGCGTCCCGGAGGTCGCCGATCTCGGCCGGGATCTTCCGGAGCGCGCTTTCGACCTGCCCGCGGGAGAACGGCGACGTCCGGGGCGGCGCCGTGGCGCGCGACGCCGCGACGCCCGCCAGGGCGCCGAGGACGAGGGCGGCGGCGACGGCCCAGCGCTCGGAGCGGCGGCGCGGCTTGGCGGCCGCGGGCTGAAAGGCGGCCTTGAACAGGTCCTGCTCGGCGAGCACCGCGCGATAGCGCGCCCCGCAGGCCGGGCAGTCCCGGACGTGCGCGTCGCTCGGCGCGTCCGGCTCGCCCCGGAGCAGCGCGAGCTCCAGCAGCTCGTCGTCGGTCGGATGGCTCATGACTCCCTCGTGTCTTCTCTCAACCGCGTCACGGCGCGGTGCAAGAGAACCCTCAACGCTCCCCTGGACAGCCCCAGCACCTGGGCCATCTCCTCGTGAGACAGGCCCTGTTGATAATGCAGCGTCAGCACGGAGCGGTAGCGCTCCGGAAGTTTCTGGATCGCCGCGCGGACGCGGTCGAGATTCTCCGTGGGCGGCAGCGGCGGCCCCGACTTCTCCGGCGCGTCGATCTCGGCGCGGAGGCGGTCGCGTTCCCGCCGCGCGTTGAGGCAGGTCAGCCGGGCGATCTGGAGGAGCCAGGGGACGGGCTGGAGGACTTCGGGGATTTCGTCCCGGCGGCGGGCGACGGTGAGGAAGACGTTCTGCGCGGCGTCCTCGGCGTCGGCGTCGCTGCCGAGCAGCGTCCGGCAGAAGCTGAAGACGCGGCGGAAATGCTTCCCCGCGAGGGATTCCGCGGTCTCCTCGCGGAGGGCTTCCATGTCCTTAGAGTGTCTGAATTCGTCCATGCGTTACAGGCTAGTAAATCCAGCCGGCTAGTGTAACGACCCGGGGGGTCTCCGACACGTCCCAATCGTTCCCGCTGGAGGCGGTCCGGGGAAGGTCCCCGGAAGCCGTCGGCGGGCAGTTGAAGCGAGGATTCAGATGAAGCAGCTCCTGGGTTACGCCGCCGTGGCGGCGTTCGCGCTCCTGGTGATCGGCGGTTCGGCCAGCGCCCTGGTCCTCAGCGACGATCCGATCGAGGGCAAGGTCGCGGCGTTCGAGAAGGGCAAGAGCCTGGAGCTCGAGGTCGGCGCCGAGAAGAAGAAGTACACGGTCGACGACAAGACCGAGATCAAGGGCGAGGTCGCCGTCGGCAAGGCCGTCAAGGTCTGGGTCAAGGAAGGCGCCGCCGTCAAGATCGAGGTCAAAGAGTAGCTGAATTCCACGCCGGGGACTCCGGGTCATCCGGGGTCCCCGGCCTCTCGGAATCCGAAATCCGGAATCCAGAATCCCGAAGACCTTCCCCCCCGCGATTCTCCTGCCGCTACAACCAGACTTACCGGAGCGATTTCCGGACGGAAGCCTCGACATCCCCCACGTCCACCCGCTTTTCCGGATAGCCGTAGCGCTCCACCAGCGCGTCGCGCAGCTCCGCGGAGGACGCGACGACCCGGGCCGCCCGGGCCAGCGTGAACCGGTGCGCCGCGCGGATCATGGCCCGCCGGATCTTCCCGCGCACCTGATCCTCGAGGAGGCTGTCGATCTCGACCACCAGCGGCACGCCCGCGCGGGCGGCGGCGAGGGCCGGGGCCACGCTGAGGTGGATCCCCCGGGAGAGGATGACGTCCGGCTTGTACGCGCGCGCCTCGTTCAGGAAGGACGTCGCGCAGGCCGAAAGGCGGTCGAAGCGACGGGGGGCGGCGACGACCTTCGCGCCGAGGACGTCGGCGACCCGCTTCACGTGGGCGCTCCAGGGGCCGGAGCGGGAGAGGTCGTCGAACGTGAGATAGAGGACGCGCATCATCCTCCGAATTCCGGACGTCGGGTTACGGCAGCCGGGGGGCGGTCTTGGACGCGGCCACCAGCGATTCGATTCTCTGGAGCAGCTTGGGGAAGTTCTTGCGGGAGTCGGCCCGGGCGAGCGCGATGGCCCGGCCGCGGAAGGCCACTTCGGCGCGGTTCTTTTCGTCGGCGGCGATCTTCTCGAAGACCTTGGCGAGGGCCTCGGAGTTGCCGCCCGGGAAAAGCCAGCCCGACTGGCCGTCGGCGATCCACTCCTTGTTCGCCGGGATGTCGCTCGCGACGCAGGGGACCCCGATGGCCATGGCCTCCAGGAGTCCCAGCGAGGCGCTGTCGCTCCGCGAGCAGGTGATGTAGAGATCTCCCGTCGAGAGGTACTCGGGGATCTTCTCGTTCTCGATCATGCCGGCGAAGCGGACGCGCTCGGTCACCTTGAGGTCCGCCGCGCGCTTCTCCAGGTCCTCGCGGAGGTTGCCCTCGCCCACGAAGACGACGCAGACTTTCTCGGCGCCCGGCTTGGCGAGCGCGCCCAGGAGGATGGGGTGGTCGTACATCTCCTTGAGCGGGCGGGTGGACATCACGACGACCGCGTCCGCCGGGAAGCCCCACGACTTCCGGAGCTCCTCGTCGCGCGTCTTCGGCTCGAACTTGCCGCCGTCGAGCTCGATGGGCAGGACCTCGACCCGGTCCGGCCGCAGGTGGCCGAGGCGCTTGGCCTCCTCGGCGGCGGTTTTGGAGTTGCAGACGACCAGGTCGGCGGAGCGCAGGGCCTTGCTGGCGCGCTCGGCGAAGCCGCGGTGCAGCTTCGGCCAGACCAGGAGGTCGGAGCCCCACGGGAAGAGCACCAGGGGCTTGGCGCCGGCGTGGCCCGCGACGTAGCCGGAGGTCAGCGCCCAGTTGGCGAAGACGACGTCGTAGCGGCCCTTGCGGAGGGTGTCCTTGATCTTGAGGCAGGCCCGGGCCTCGTCGCGCTTGTAGGCGATGTCGCGGATGAGCTTCCAGCGGCTGGCGCCGTTGCCGTCGGGATACATCTGGTAGCGCTCGTGGATGACCTTGATGCCTTCGACGAACTTGGGCAGCTCGGGCGCGCGATGGAAGAACGTCAGCAGCGTCGCCGTGTGGCCGGCGCCCAGAAACTGCTTGAGGAGCCTCTCGTCGTGGACGTTGAGGATGTCGGACAGGTAGAGGATGTTCATGCCTGGACGCGGAGATGGGGCGACTCCATGAGGAGCGCCTTTCCCACCATCTCTCTCCAGCGGAAGTCGAGTGATCCGCGATTCATGCCCGAAAGGCCCCTACCCATGTACGGCGGGAGGCCATCCCGGAGCCCATAATAGCGAGGCGAAGGGTTTCTGTAAAGCAATGTAGCCCGTAGACGGTAGACGGTAGACAGTAGACCGGGGCGTGGGCTTCGGGCTCCGGTTACAGGATGTATTTGCGGAGATCCTCGTCCTCGAGGATCCCCTTGAGCCGCTCGCGCACGTACTTGGCGTCGATGGGGATGCGCGCGGGGGCGATGTCGGGGGCGGTGAAGGAGATCTCGTCCAGGACCTTCTCCACCACCGTGTGCAGGCGCCGGGCGCCGATGTCCTGCATCGAGGCGTTGATCTCGTAGGCGATGGTGGCCATGGCCTCGACGGCGTCCGGCCGGAAGTCGATCTGGATCCCCTCCTTCTCCAGGAGGGCGACGTACTGCTTGAGCAGCGCGGTCTTGGGCTCGGTCAGGATCCGCACGAAGTCCTCGCGGCCCAGGCTCTTGAGCTCCGCGCGCAGCGGGAAGCGGCCCTGCAGCTCCGGGATCAGGTCCGTCGGCTTCGAGAAGCTGAACGCGCCCGCCGCCACGAAGAGGATGTAGTCGGTCTTCACCACGCCGTAGCGCGTGTTCACCGTCGCGCCTTCCACGATCGGCAGGAGGTCGCGCTGCACCCCCTGGCGCGAGACGTCCGGCCCCCCGCCCTTGTCGGCGCCCACGATCTTGTCGATCTCGTCGATGAAGATGATCCCCGACTCCTGCGCCCGCCGCATCCCCTCGCGCGTGCAGCGCTCGCGGTCGATCAGCTTCTCGGCTTCCTGCTGGGTGAGCACGCGGCGCGCGTCGGCGACGGTGGTGCGGCGCGTCACCTGCTTGGACGGGAACATGTTGCCCATCGCGCCCGGCATGTCCATCCCGACCTCCTCCATCCCGCCGGGCGAGAAGACCTTGAGGAAGGGAGACTGGGATTCTTCGACCTGGATTTCGACTTCCCGGGCGTCCAGCTCGCCGGCGCGGAGCTTGTCGCGCATCTTGGAGCGGGAGTCCTCCGACGTCCCCTGCTCCGCCGTGGGCCGCTTCGGAAGAAGGATGTCGAGCAGCCGGTCCTCGGCGTGCTCCTCGGCTTTCTTCTGGACTTTCGACATCTCCTCCGCCTTGACCATGGAGACGGAGACTTCCACGAGGTCGCGGACGATCGATTCGACGTCCCGGCCGACGTAGCCGACTTCGGTGTAGCGGGTGGCTTCGACCTTCACGAAAGGCGCCTGGACGAGGCGGGCCAGGCGGCGGGCGATCTCGGTCTTGCCGACGCCCGTCGGGCCGATGAGCATGATGTTCTTGGGGGTGAAGTCGCGCTGGAGATCGGGCGGCAGGTGCTGCCGGCGCCAGCGGTTGCGGACGGCGATGGCGACGACCCGCTTCGCCTCGGGCTGCCCGACGATGTGCTTGTCGAGCTCTTCGACGATGCGGCGCGGGGTGAGATCCCTTGCGTCCATCAAAGCTCTTCTACATGAACGCGATCGTTCGTGTAAATGTCCGTCTTCGCGGCGATGGCCATGGCCTCGCGCACGATGTCGCCGGGCTTCATCGCCGTATGCTTGAGAAGGGCGAGCGCGGCGGAGGTCGCGAACGGCCCGCCCGAGCCGATCCCGGCGGCGCCGCCGTCGGGCTCGATGACGTCCCCCTGCCCCGAGATGAGCAGGGTGCGCTCGCGGTCGGCGACGAGCAGGAGGGACTCGAGGCGGCGCAGCATGCGGTCGGTGCGCCATTCCTTGGCGAGCTCGACGGCCGCCTTGGCCGTGTTGCCCTGGAACTTCTTCAGCATGCCCTCGAACTTCTCGAGCAGGGTCATGGCGTCGGCCGTCCCGCCCGCGAAGCCGGCGAGGATCTTGCCCTCGTGGAGGCGGCGGATCTTCACGGCCTCGTGCTTGACGACCGTATTGCCGTGCGTGACCTGCCCGTCGCCCCCGAGGGCCACGGCGTTTTCTCGACGGACCGCGAGGATGGTGGTCATGGGGGCAAAATGATAACGCGCACGGGACAAAGCTTCCCGGGATATTTGTCCCGCGCGGGACAAATATCCCGGGAAGCTTTGTCCCTTGATACACTGGGCGCCATGCGCGGCAAGTTCATCGTGTTCGAAGGCATTGACGGGTCCGGCAAGTCCTCCGTGTCGGCGAAAATCGAAGAGCGGCTCAAATCCTCCGGCCGCCGCGTCCTCCGCACCCGCGAGCCCGGCGGGACGCCGATCGGCGAAAAAGTCCGCGCCGTCCTCCTCGACCCCGCGAACGCCGAAATGGTCCCCTGGACCGAGCTCTTCCTCTACATGGCCAGCCGCGCCCAGCTCGTCGACCAGGTCATCCGGCCGGCGCTGAAGGAGGGGGTCGACGTCCTCTGCGACCGCTACTACTACTCGACGGCCGCCTACCAGGGCGCCGCGGGCAAGGTCGGGATCCCCGTCGTGCTGAAGCTGGCGGAGGAGGTCGCGAAGTTCCAGCGGCCGGATCTGGTGCTGCTCTTCGACGTCCCCCCCCAGGTCGCGCGGCAGCGGGCCGGCGACCGCCGCGACCGGGTGGAATCGAAAGGCGAGGCCTACCAGGAGCGCGTGCGCCGCGGCTTCCTGAAGATGGCGAAGGCCGACCGGCGCTTCACGGTGCTCGACGCGTCGCGGCCGGCGGACGAGGTCTTCGAGGCGGCCCGAAAGGCGGTGGACCGTGTCCTTTGAGGGCCTCCTCGGGAACGCGCCCGCGCTGCGACGGCTGACGGTCATGATCGAAGGCGGCCGGCGCCCCCACGCGTTCCTCTTCGGCGGGCCGGAAGGCGTCGGCAAGGCCCTGGCGGCCGTCGAGTACGGCAAGGCCCTGGGCGCGACGCCGATCCTGATCCAGCGCCGCGAGGACAAGCAGGACGTCATCCTCGACCAGATCCACGAGCTGACGCGCGAGCTGTCGATGACGTCGGCGAAGCCGCGGGTGATCGTGATCGACGACGCGCATCGGATGTCGGAGGAAGCCCAGAACGCGATCCTCAAGACGCTCGAGGAGCCGCCCGCGAACACGACGATCATCCTGGTGACGCACGTGCCGGACAAGCTGCTGGGGACGATCCGCTCGCGCTGCCAGACGCTGTTCTTCCACCCGCTGGCGGACGCGGAGATCGAGGGCATCGCGCGGAGCAAGCACCGCCTGGACGGGGACCGCGCGAAGATCGCGACGCTGCTGGCGCGCGGCTCGATCGGGGCGCTGTCGGGGCTGATCGACACCCTGGACGAGATCATCTCGGCGGCGCGCGACCTGCAGGAGCGGTCGGTGACGGGCGAGCTGAACAAGCTGATCGAGGCGCTCGGCAAGATCAAGGACAACGAGGAGGCCCGCGCGCGCGCCAAGCGCGACCTCGGCCTGGTCGCCCAGGCCCTCCGCGAGGTCCTGCTCGCCCGCACGGGCTACAAGCCGGTGCTCGCCACGCCGACGTTCCTCCAGAAGCTGTCGAAGCTCGACGAGGACGCGATTCTCGAGCGCATCGAGACCCTCATCGACCACGCCCGCATGATCGACCTCAACGCCAACGTCGGCCTCTGCGTCGAAGACGCGCTGCTGCGGGTGTGACGAAGCATCCAGTTTAGTTCGTAACCGCTTCGGTCAATAACCTCAGAAGTAGTCCGCCCCGGAGCCCTAACGGAGAGCATCGAGGGCATCCCTGCCCAGGAAGAGCATGACGGTGCCGGGCCACGCGCAAATAGCGTAGCCCAAGGCCAAAGGCCACCAATCAGCATCCACCTCGCCGCCCAACAGGGGCACCGGAACGAAGATCAGGAACGCGACCATGGCCGCCATCGCCGCGAGCAGACCGAATCCGGCCAGCGCGATCCACCAGGCCCAGCGGCGACGCATCAGGAGCCCGACCAGAGCGCTTCCACTCAGCAGCGGCAGCGCACCATGGGCGGCGATGAGAAGAACGGTGGCGCCGAAGGCGTGAGGCCCCCCGAAGCCAAGCGCCAGGCAGCAGACCCAGGCCGCGAAAAGGCTCAGGCCGAACACAACGAAGAGGCTGATGCCGACGAACAGAAGCACGTCCCCTCGCCAAGCAAGCCCGAAGCCAGCACCCAGGAAAGCCCCGGGCGGCCCGACCGCGCAGTTTCCTTCTCATTCGACGATCTGCGCGACCCGCAGGCCTTCCCCCTGAAGGATTACTTGCGGTAGCCGAGGAGCGCGATCAGAAGCAGGAGGCCTTGCGCGCCCGCGCAAGCCCAGGCCGTCGGCGTCGGCCCCCGCGCCAGCGCGACGATCGAGACGACGAGGCCGTGCAGCGTTCCGGCGGCCCAGACGCCGGTGCCCAGGAGGGCGGCGTAGACGCCGCCGTGGCCCCGGGACGGCCCCCGGGCGCGGGAGACACTTCGAAGGAAGAGAGTCGCGAGGACCGTGACGACGACCGCCACGATCGCGTAGATGTCGATCCCGCGCATGGCCCATAGTGTAGCGGGATGTTACGAACTAAACTGGATGCTTCGTAACAGGTCCGCTCTGGACTTCCCCGCCGCGGGCGCTACAATCCGAATCCTCGCATGGCCAAGTACTTCATCACCACCGCGATCGACTACGTGAACAGCGTCCCCCACGTGGGGACGTCGTACGAGAAGATCCTCGCCGACGCCCAGGCGCGCTGGCGCCGCCTGAAGGGCGACGACGTGTTCTTCCTCATGGGCAACGACGAACACAGCCAGAACGTCGCCGACAAGGCCGCCTCGCTCGGGCTCGAGCCGCGCGCCTACTGCGACCAGATGGAAGGCAAGTTCAAGGCCACCTGGGCCAAGCTCTCCATCAGCTTCGACCGCTTCATCCGCACCACCGAGCCGGCCCACTACGCCGCCTGCCAGGAGATCTTCAAGCGGCTCCAGGCGAAGGGCGACATCAAGAAAGCGCTCTGGACCGGCCTCTACTGCGTCGGCTGCGAGGCGCGCAAGACCGAAAAAGAGATCGTCGAAGGCAAGTGCCCCAACCATCCGGGCCAGCCGCTCCGCCCCGTCAACGAAGAGAACTACTTCTTCCTGCTCTCCAAGTACGCGGACCCGATCCGGAAGCTCCTCCAGACCGAAGGCTTCGTCAACCCCTCCTTCCGCGCCAAGGAACTGCTGTCGGTCGTCGAGGAAGGCCTCGAAGACATCTCCATCTCGCGGCGCACCACCCGCTGGGGCGTCCCCATCCCGGGCGACCCCGAGCAGGTCATGTACGTCTGGTTCGACGCCCTCATCAACTACATCACGGCCGCCGGCTTCCCCGGCGACGTCTCCAAGTGGTGGCCCGCCGACTGCCACGTCGTCGGCAAGGACATCACCCGCTTCCACTGCGTCATCTGGCCGGCGATGCTGATGGCGGCGGGGCTCGACGTCCCCAAGAACGTCGCGGCCCACGGCTTCATCTACATCGACGGCCGCAAGGCCTCCAAGAGCAGCGACGACGACAAGATCCTCAAGGACCCCATCGCGCTGGCGGACAAGATCGGGGCCGACGCCCTCCGCTACTTCCTGCTGCGCGAGGCGGCCTTCGGCCAGGACGGCGACATCACCTGGGAGAAGCTCGTCCTGCGCTGCAACGGCGACCTCGGCAAGAACCTGGGCAACCTGCTGAGCCGAATCGTCAAGATGGCCACACTGTACTTCGAGGGCGCCTTCGCCTCGAAGGGCGTAGCCCTGCCGGGTGACGCCGCGCTCAACGAGAAGATGAACGGGCTCGTCGACCGCGTGGCGCCGATGATGGACCGCTTCGACTTCCACATGGCCCTAGCGGAGATCTTCGAGGCCTCCAGCGCGATCAACGCCTTCATCGAAAACACCGCGCCCTTCCGAATCATCAAGGAAGGCAAGACGGAGGAAGTCGCGGGCTGCCTCTACCGCGCGGCCGAGGCCCTCCGGGTCATCGGCATCCTGGTGGCGCCGTTCGTGCCGGGGATGTCGGAGAAGATCTTCGAACAGCTGGGCATCGCGGAAATGCCGCGGACCTTGGATGTCGCGAGAGAACGCGAGTATATTAAGGCAGGAACGCGCGTGCGGCCGGGGCCGGTGCTGTTCCAAGTGATCAATGCCAAACAGCCTTGAGCGCCGTCTGAAGGGTGTGGTCGAGCGCGACGGGCGCTACGCCTGTCACGCCTACCGCTTCGTCTACGAATCGCTCGACTACACCCTCAAGAAGATCGGCTGCAAGCGGCACGTCAGCGGCCGCGAGCTGCTCTTCGGGATCCGCGACCTGGCGATCGAGCAGTTCGGCGGCCTGGCGCCGATGGTGTTCGACCGCTGGGGGATCAAGGGGACGTCCGACTGGGGCCAGATCGTCTGGAACCTGGCCGGGGCCGGGCTGATGAGCCGCTCCGACACGGATTCGCTCGCCGACTTCGAGGACGTCTACGACTTCGCGCGGACGTTCACGCTCGACGCCCGGCCCGGAGAGTGGATTTGACGCGCCCCCAGAAGACGGCGGTCCTCGTCGTCCTCGGCCTCGCGGCGCTCTACGTCGGCTACCTGCTCCGGGCGGTCATCACGCCGCTGCTCGTCGCGCTGGGCCTCGCGTACATCCTCAATCCGCTGCTTGAGACGCTGGAGCGCCGCGGCGTGCCGCGGCTGGCCGGCGTGATCCTGGTCTACGTCCTGCTGCTCTCGCTGGCGGCGCTGTTCTTCTTCGTGGGCATCCCCGCGCTGGTCGCGGAGGGCGACGCCTTCGTGAAGGAGATCTCCAAGCCCGACGCCCCGGTCTACAAGCTGGTGACCCGGGCGGGCGAATACCTCAAGCAGCGGATGGGGGTCGAGACCTGGCAGCAGATGGCGACGACGCTCAAGGAGCGGCTGGCGGGCCACTGGGGGGAGGTCGCGAAGACGGGGGGCGAGCTCGCGACGCGGATCCTCGGCTTCGCGACGAGCAGCGTGGGGGCGTTCCTGACGGTGCTCGGCTTCGTGGCCCTGGTGCCGGTCTACCTGTTCTTCCTGCTGATGAACCTCAACGCGTGGTGGGAGCGCTTCACCCACCTGATCCCCAAGACGCTCCGGGAGCGCGCGCTCGCGACGCTGCACCGCATCCACCGCGCGAACGCCTCCTTCTTCCGCGGCCAGACCACCATCGGCGCGATCGAGGCCACGGTCGTCTTCCTCACCCTCTGGATCGCGGGCGCGAAGCTCTCGCTGCTCTTCGGCCTGGCCTATTTCTTCCTCTGCCTCATCCCGTTCGTCGGGCCCTTCACCTGGCTCTTCGCGACGCTGATCTTCACGCTCATCGACACCGGGGCGTTCGGCGGGCTCTTCTTCACGGTCGTCGGGCTCTTCGTGGCGATCCAGATCCTCGAGAGCGTCGTGCTGCAGCCCCTGATCCTCGGAAAGGAGACGGGCCTGCACCCGATCCTCATCACCCTCTCCCTGATGAGCTTCGGCTCGCTCTTCGGCATCTTCGGCATGCTGATCGCGATCCCGCTGGCCTGCGCCCTGAAGATCATGATCGAGGACTACGTCTGGCCCCTGTTCGCGGAAGTGGCCGAGCTCACGACCGTGAGGATCAAGCCCCCACCCGGACCCGGACCCGGACCCGGAACGGGAGGCGAGATCCGGCCTAGTCCGTAATTGGCCACAGAGGCACCGAGACACAGAGCGGCCCCTTCCCGGAGATACACAAACAGAGCGTCTCTGTGCCTCTGTGTCTCTGTGGCTAGTCGGTGAGGGAATCGGCGGCCGCTTTCCAGAGCGGGTCGCCGTCGAGCGCGCGGTCAACCAGCGGCGGCAGGGCGTCGACCGACGTGTCCAGCCGCAGCACCCAGCCGCCCGACGCGTGATTCCCCGGGCGGTCGGCGCCGAGCGGGGTGTCCTTGCCGTAGGTCTTGATCTCCTCGGGCATCTTCTTCGGGCCGCGGTAGTCGATCGCCTGGACGTCGTCCGGCTTCGACGCCGTCCGGCCGTGCACGGGGCAGACGAAGGGATCCGGATGCATCTCCTTCCACTGCCCGTCGATCTTCCGGTACTGGGCGATCCGCACTTCCTGCCAGAACACCCGCCCGGTCTTGGAGGGGTCGATGGCCCCCGCGTTGTTCGCGGCGTGGGAGCCGAGATGCCGCAGGTTGTTGCGGCAATGGAGCTCCAGGCCGCGCGTCGACGCGCCGGCATAGAGCGTGACGACAAGAGCGATGGCGGCGACGACCCCCGCCGCCCCGACCGCGAGCTTCACCATGGACGCGGAGTATAGCAGACCTAAGGCCGCAGGGGATTGATCGCCCTGAACACGTCCGCGACCCCGTTGGCGTCTCCCGGCACGAGATTCCAGGCCCCCGAATAGAAGACCACGCGCAGGCCGTCGGCGGAGATATGCGGCTCTTGAGAGCCGGCGCCCGTGGAGAGCGGCAGGCCGTCGCTCGACGTCCGGCTGACGCGGGCGGTCCGTCCTGCGACCCGGTCGCGGACGAAGACGTCGCGCAGGCCGTTCGTGTCCCCGGCCGTCAGGTTGTCGGCCTCCGAATCGAAAACCACGTAGCGGCCGTCGGCGGAGAAGGCCGCGAACCAGCTCGGGCCGTTCCCCTCGCCCCCGACGTCCGGCACGCTCACACGGGCCGTGGCGACGGCCCCCGGCTCGTCGAAGACGCCGTCCGCGTCCGTATCGCGGTCGCGGACATAAATGTCCGACGTGGCGTTCGCGTCCGAGGGCTCCAGGACCGCGTGCGTGGCGAACGCCGCGAAGCGCCCGTCGGCGGAAAGCCAGAGACTTCCGACGTTCGACGTCCCCTCGCTGCCGTCCGTGGCCACGCTGACACGCACGGTCGTTCCGCTCACCCGGTCGTGGACGTACGCGTCGACATCCCCGTTCAGGTCGTCCGCCACGAGGGCATTCATGGTCGTGAACCCGATCCAGCGGCCGTCGGCCGACAGCGCCGGCGAGTCCGTAAAGGTCGCCGGCGTCCCGCCCGTCGATACGCTGACGCGGACGGTCGTATCGGCCGTTCGATCCCGGAGGAGGATGTTCCGTCCCACGGCGCCGGGAGCGGGCAGATTGGACGCCTCGGACACGAAGGCCACGTAGCGGCCGTCCGCGGACACGCGTCCGAGGGCGCTGTACCCGGCGGCCTGGCCGCCTCCGGTGGCCACGCTCACGCGTTCCACCGTCCCCAACGTCCGGTCGCGCAGGAAGACGTCCATGGCGTTGTTCGTATCGCCGGGCACCAGGGCCGCGTCGGTGCTGTGGAAGACCACGAAGCGCCCGTCCGGGCTCATGTCGCTCAGGAAGCCGCCGCCGGCCGCCGTCACGCGCTCCGTCGTTCCCGCCGTCCGATCGCGCACGAAGACGTCGTACCAGAGATTGTCGTCGCCGGGCACGAGATCGATCGCCGCGGACATGAAGGCGATATGGCGGCCGTCGGCGGAAACCCGGGCCTGGAAGCTGCCCTCGCTTCCCGCGTCCGACACCCCGCCGTCGGACCGGAGATTGACGCGGGCGGAGGGCCCCCCGGGCAGCGGTCGCGAGAAGAGGTCGATAATGCCGTTGGCGTCGGCGGCCGCGAGCAGGTCGGAAGCCAAAGAACCGAAGACCACGCTCACCCCTTCCCCGGCGAGCGCCGGCCCGGCGGATTGGCCATCGGCGCTCCCGCCCAGGGCGTCGACGCTCACGCAGACCGTCGTCGAAGCGCCGGCTTCGTCGAAGATCCCGTCGGCGTCGACGTCCCGGTCTCGGACGTAGGCCTGGAGACCGACCATGCCCGGCGTCATCGGCGCGAAGGAGCTGAAGCCGACGTAGCGGCCGGAGGGGGACAGCGACGGCTCGAAGCTGATTCCCGCGGCCTGCGCGCCGGCGTCGGTCAGGCTCACGCGGGCGGTCGTCGCCGAGGCCAGATCGCGGACGAAGACGTCGAACGTGCCGTTGCTGTCGCCCGCGGCCAGCGTGGAGGCGGGGGACGCGAAGGCGACGCGGCCCGCGCCCATCGAGGGCGACATGGAGTCCTGGTTGGCCTGGGCGCCCCCCGTCGCGACGCTGGCGAGCGCCGTGGAGACGAAGCCCGGTTCGTCGAAGATTCCGTCCGCGTCGACGTCGCGGTCGTGGACGAGGACGTCCCGCCTCCCGTTCGCGTCGCCCGCCACGAGCCCGTCGCCGGTCTCCAGGAAGGCGACCCAGCGGCCGTCGGGCGAGACCGAGGGCTCCTCCACCATCGTGGCCGTCTCGGCGCCCGCGCTCGTCACGCTGACGCGGCGCGTG
>DASVNH010000158.1:0-16313 GCA_036383955.1 Planctomycetota bacterium
GGTCTGGCTGGCGGAATGGAAGTACGGCGCGCCGAGCGAGCGGGTGAAGGCCGACGACGCGGTGCGCCAGCTGAAGGCGTCGCTGGACAAAGCCGGGCTGAAGGGCGCGCAGTCGATGCAGGTGCGGCGCGGCACGGAGACCCGGCTCGGGCTCTATATCGACCAGACCAAGGACGTGGCGTCGGCGGAGTCGCGCGCGCGCCTCGACACGCTCCGGAAGTTCAAGTTCGGGACGCAGACGCCCTTCGCGCAGGCGGCCTTCGTCGAGATGCCCAAATGAGCGGAACCGGGAACCCGGCGGCCGGAACCCGCGCGTGGGGTTCCGCGTTCCGGATCCCGGATCCCGGTTAACGTCGTCGGACCCTCAGGCCGCAAGCCTGGGACTTCGCCGCGGGGCCCTGGACGGGGAGAACCAGGGCTCCGCGGCTTTTTTTTGGCTTGATTCACCATGGGGGTTGGGGTATCTTCCCTCCCCATGTCCATTCACAGAAGCCTCGCGACCGCCGGCAAGCTGAAGCGCCACCGCAACGTTCTCACCCGGGCCGAGCGGCTCGAGATCCTGAAGAAGGACGAGCGTTGGAAGGAAGGCCAGTCGATCTTCGGCCTCCCCAAGGTGCGCAACATCCTCGCCAAGGCCAAGAAGAAGGAAAAGGAAGCCGACGCCGCCGCCGCTCCGGCCGCGGGCGCGGCCCCCGCGGCGGGTGCCGCTCCGGCCAAGGACGCCAAGGCTCCCGCCAAGGACGCCAAGGCCGCCGCTCCCGCCAAGAAGGACGAAAAGAAGAAGTAAAGCTGTCTGGGTAGAACTGTGGGAAACCCCCGCCCGAGAAAGGCGGGGGTTTTTTATTTACCCCGGCGGCTACTTCTTCCGGCGCTCCTGGAGGCGGTCGAGCGCGGCCGTGAACATCTCCTCGAGCTCCTCGCGGCCGATGCCGCGGGCGGCGGCCTCGTCGGCGGCTTCTTCGAGGCGGCGGAGGATGTCCTGTCTGGCCGCGCCGCGCGGGGTCTTGGGGACGCGGGCGGCGTAGACGCCGGCGCCGGGGCGGGTCTCGAGGAGGCCTTCCTGCTGGAGGGCGCGGTAGGCCTTGACCACGGTGAGCGGGTTGACGCGCAGCCGGGCGGCCGTCTCGCGGACGCTGGGGAGGCGGTCGCCGACCGCCCAGTACCCGCGGCCCAGGAGGGCGCGGATCTGGCGCTCGATCTGGGCGTAGATGGGCACCGCGTCGTCCAGGTCGATCAGGAAGGGGAAGGTCACGGCTGCACCAGGCGCTTGAGCTTCGCCGTGTCGGCGTAGAGGTCCACGGCGCCGCAGTCGACGCAGACGCGGGCGCGGACCTCGACCATGTTCTCGTCGAACGTCCAGAAGCGGGTCTTCTTCGCCTTGAAGTAGACCCGGCCCGTGGAGGACAGCGTCCCCTCGGCCAGGCGGCGGGATTCGCACCAGAGGCATTCGTCGCGGGCCATGCGCCCTCCCTTCCGAATGCCCGTATTATATCACTAAAACAGAGGCCGGCTACTCCTTCAGCGCCGTCTCGATCTTCGCGCGAAGGGCCGCGTCCTTCGCCTCGCCGAGCGCGCGCTCGAGGTGCCGGCGCCCTTCGGCGGGCATCGCCAGCGCGCGGCAGGACTGGGCGATCTCGTAGAGGCGCTTCGCGCGGACGTCGAAGGCCGTCACCGGAAAGTGGTCGTACGACGCCTTCCACGCGGCCACGGCGAGCTCGTGCTTGCCGGCGGCGGCCCGCGCCTGGCCGAGCGTGCCCAGGCCGTGCGCGAGGTCGCGCTCCAGCGCCGGCAGGTCCCGGCTCTTGAGCGCCCGCATCGACGGCGTGGTCTCCCGGTCCGCCTCCGCCCGCGCGCGCCGCCAGGCCGCCTCGAACTCGGCGGCCGCCTGTTCCGCCGCCGCCTCGGCCTCCGCGACGTCCCGCTTCAGCTCGAGGAGCACGTTCGCGAGGTTGTTGAGCAGCCGCGGGTCGGACGCGTTGATCCGCCGGGCGCGGCGGTACTCCTCGAGCGACTCCTCGAGCTTGCCGTCCGCGAGGAGGCAGTTGCCCAGGCCCGTGCGGGCCTCGTAGTGGTCGGCGTCCAGGTCGATGGCCTTCCGGTAGAGGACGGCGGCCTCCTTGAAGAGCCCCTCCGCCTCCAGGTTGGCGCCCTGGCGGTGGAGGTCGTCCGCCTTCGACGGCTCCATCTCCAGCAACAGGCGGCCGGCCGGCCCCCAGATCTCCTCGAGCTCGTCGTAGCCGATCAGCCGCTTCAGCCCCTCGTAGTCCTCCGCGACGACCACGCGGTCGCCGTCGTGGAAGCCGCTGAGGACGAAGAAGTGGAACTCGCCGCCGCCCGACGCGACCATGATCACCGGCGGCACCCCGCGCTCCAACGCGCGCCGGATCCGCGGGACGGTCCCCTCCGAGAAGGTCGCCGTCAGGCCCTTGCGGCGGGCGAGCAGGGGGACGTCGGTCGAGTAGATCCCGCCGAGGCGCGGATCGCGGACGGCGTGGGAGAGCTCCTCGACCGTGGCGGGGCGTCCCCAGTAGTTCATGACCGCGCAGATCGACTCGGGCCCGCAGTCGGCGGTGAGGCGGCTCCGGGGGAGGGAGACGGGGCGGGGGAGGAGCACGTAGCCGCGCGCGGCGGCGTCGGCGGGCAGGCGGTCGACCGTCCGGCCGATCCCCGCGCAGGCCGTCGCCAGGAGCAGCGGGACCGTGACCAGAATGAAGGCGAAAAACCTCAGCGCGACGCCCTAATCTCCGGTGACCATGAAGTAGCCCACGGCGAGGGCGCCGAGGAACACGGCGCCGCCGAGCCACTCGTACCAGTACAGGCCGCCGGCGGCCTGCACGCGCTCAGGCTGAGCGGCGAAGTACGCGAGCTCGTCGGCGGAGAGATGGCGCACGCGGAGCTCGGCCGCCGCGGGGGCGGAGCCGAGGCCTTCCAGGCGGGCCTGGACGGCCTGGCGGTCGGCCTTCGACTTCTGGTCGTAGGCCGTCGGGATCACGTCCGCGAAGCAAGGCGTCGCCGCCGTCAGAACGGCGAGCAGGCACAGGAGCGTTTTCGTCACGGTCGTTTTCCCCTAGTCGTTCGAGACGGCGAAGATGGCGATGCCGGCGGCGGTGATCGCGAGGAAGCCGAGGCCGCCCAGCCACTCCCACCAGAGGTTGTCCGACTGGCCGCCCCACATCTCCTGCCCGACGACCTGGCAGCGCCGCGCGTCGGCGGCGAAGAACGCGGCTTCCTCTTCCGTCAGCCGCTGGGCGCGGGCGTGGGCCATCTGGGCATCGACGCCCGACGCGGCGAGCTTCGACTCGACGGCCTTCTTGGAGCCGGAGTCGGAGGCGTAGCGGACCGGGATGACGTCCGCGGCGAGCGGGCCGCAGAAGAGGCCCACGAGGGCCAGCGTGAGAACCGCGCGGCTCAGGTTGACCATGGCAGCTCCTTCATCCCCAGACGGACCCGACGGACAGCGTTCGAATCTAGCGGGCTCCCCGGGGGGGAGTCAACTAAAACGCCACCTTGACCCAGCCTCCCCGCGGACCTAGTATCTCAGACGCGGCCGCCGGCCGTTTTCCCTGCATGATGAAACGCAAAGCCGTGGCGCTCCTGTCGGGCGGTCTGGACAGCATGCTCGCCGTCCGGGTCGTCCTCGAGCAGGGCATCCCCGTCGTCGGGATTCGCTTCATCACCCACTTCGGCTGCGACCCCGTCAGCTCGGGCTCGTGCGGGAAGGACGTCGAGCCCCTCGTGAAGATGTGGGGCCATCTCGGCTTCACCGTCCGCATGTCCCATCTCGGCCAGGACTACATCGAGATGGTGAAGAACCCGAAGTTCGGCCGCGGCAAGAACATGAACCCCTGCGTCGACTGCCGCATCATGATGCTCGACTGGGCGTCCGAGACCCTCGAGCGCGAAGACGCCGGCTTCCTCATCACCGGGGAGGTCCTCAACCAGCGTCCCATGTCGCAGACGCGCGACCGCTTCCGCCAGATCGACAAGCAGCTTCACCTCGAACGACGCGTCCTGCGGCCCCTTTCCGCCAAGCTGCTGGAGCCGACCCTCATGGAGGAGGAGGGCCTCGTCGACCGCTCCCGCCTGCTCATGATCTCCGGCCGCGGCCGCCAGCCGCAGTACCGGCTCGCGAAGCAGTACGGGATCACCGACATCCCCCAGCCCTCCGGCGGCTGCCTCCTGACCGATCCCGGCTATTCCGCCCGGCTCCGCGACCTCTGGGACCACGATCCCGACGCGGGCGCGCACGACATCAACCTCCTCCGCGTGGGACGCCACTTCAGACCCACGCCCTCCAGCAAGATCATCGTCGGCCGCGACGAGCGCGAGTGCGGGATGCTCGAGATCTTCCAGAAGCCGGGCGACTCGATCGTCTACCTCAAGGACCACCAGGGTCCCATGGTCCTCGTCCGCGGCGGCTACGGTCCCGCCGAGATCCGCCTCGCCGGCGCGCTGGCCGTGCGCTACGGCGACGTCGCGCACAAGCACGGGGCGGAAGTCCTGGTCAAGAGGAAGGGCGGCGTGCCGTACTGCATGACCGTCGACGGCGCCCTCGAGGCGGAGTATCTCCCCCTGCGCGTCGCGACTAGCTGACGCCCTTCGCGCCCAGGGAGTCGAGCGCCCGTTCGACGGCCGCCAGCGGCAGCCGCGTCTCCGCCGCGATGCCTTCGGGCGTCGAGCACTTCTTCCGCCCCCGCAGCACCGCCCGCTCGAGCGGCGTGAGGGACGTCGCCGGCGCCACGAGGGAAGCGAAGACGGGGAACTCTTCCAGGATGTCGGCGGGGGTCTCGACGAGCTTCGCGCCCTGGCGGATCAGGCGGTGGCCGCCGCGCGACAGGGGGTTCTCGACCGAGCCGGGGAGGCAGAAGACCTCGCGGCCCTGCTCGACGGCCCAGTCCGCGGTGAGGAGCGCCCCGGACGTCTCGCCGGCCTCCGCGACCAGCACGCCGAGGGCGAGCCCGGCGATGACGCGGTTGCGGCGGGGGAAGTTGACGCCTTCCGGGGGCGTCCGCAGCGGGAACTCGGAGTAGGCGGCGCCGCGGCGGCAGATCTCCTCGAGCAGCCCGGCGTTTTCGGGCGGATAGGCGCGGAGCAGCCCGCTGCCGAGGACCGCGATCGTGCGGCCGTCGCGCGCCTCGAGCGCGCCGCGGTGCGCCGCCGTGTCGATGCCGCGGGCGAGGCCGCTGACGATCGCGACGCCCATCGACGCCAGCTCGCGCGCGAAGCGGGCGGCCTGGCGCCGCCCGTAGTCGGTGCACTCGCGGGAGCCCACGACGCCGATCGCGGGGACGTCGACCGCTTCGCCGCGGCGGTAGAGGACGATGGGGTGGTCGTAGAGCGTCTTCAGCGGGGCGGGGTAGCGGGGGTCGTCGAGAGGAAGGATCTCCACGCCGTGCCGGGCGGCGAGGGCGATCTCCTCGCGGGGGTCGGGGGCGTGGCGGATGGCCCTGGCGGTGATCGGCCCGACGCCGGGAACGCGGCGGAGCTCGGCCTCGGACAGGCGGTCGAGCTTCGCCAGGTCCACGGCCCGGCGCAGCTCGCGGAGCAGCGCGCTGCCGACCATGCCGGAGAGGTTCAGCTTGAGGAGGGCTTCGATCATCGTCATGCCCTCCCGTGGCGAAAAGACCGAAAAAGTCGTCGAAAAATCCGCGTGGCACGCGGTTTTACGGGAGGAGACGGAAGCCGAGGCGCCGGAACCCGCGGTCGAAGCTGAAGGCGGTCTTGATCCGGGCGGCCCGCATCAGAACGACGCTGATGGCGCCGGTCAGGCTGAGGCCCGGATCCTTCTCCTGGATCCGGAGGCCTTCGAGGAAGAGGTCGCGGCCGACTTCCACCACGTGCGCGGACTCCCGGCTCCAGAGCCCGCGGAGGAAGCGGGCCGTCGTCCGGGCCCCGACCAACCGCGCGCCGCGCGCGGCGACCTCGCCCAGGACGAACGAGCTCGTGATGAGGCGGCTGGCCTCGAGGGAGCGGAGGGCTTCGACGGCCTCCGCGTGACGGGGATCGGCCGCGTCGAGCAGCCCGACGCAGGCGTCCGCTTCCACGAAGAGGTTCATCGCTTCCCGCCGCTCCGCCCGATCCCGCAGAGCTTCAGCAGCTCCGCGCGCTCCTTTTCCCAGTCGTACAACGGCGCCGCCGCCTGATCCAGGTAGGCCGCGATGGCCTCCCGGATCAGGACGGCGGTGGGCACCCCTCTCTCCAAGGCCCTCAACTTCAGCGCGCGGAACACCGGCGCTTCCAGTCGGACGTTCGTGACGGTGTACTCCATACAATACAATCATACAACAGTATGGAAGTATGTCAAGGGGGGAGCGCGCGGATTCCAGGTGTGTCGTCGGGGGTCCGGACTTCGGTTCCGGGTCGTCGGAGGCCGGGATGCGGTCTCGGGTTCCGGGTTCCGGACGTCGGCTTCCGGACTAGAGCGTGATCGTGCGGAGGGCGGACTCGATGAGCTCGGGGGCGACTTCGACGCCGAAGCGGACGCGGCCGACGGCCTCCGGCAGGACGAAGCGCGCGCGGCCGGACTCGTTCTTCTTGTCGAGCTTCAGCGCGGCCATCAGCTTGCGCCGCGGCAGCTTGCGCACGCGCGTGGGAAGGCCGCAGAGCTTGAGCAGCCGGTTCTGGGCCGCCAGGACGTCGATCCCCGCCAGCCCGAGCTCCACGCCGATGAAGGCCTCCGCCTCCATGCCGATCGAGACCGCCTCCCCGTGGTGCAGGAGGCGGTACTCGCCCGCGGCTTCAAGGGCGTGGCCGATCGTGTGGCCGTAGTTGAGGATCGCGCGCAGGCCCGACTCCCTCTCGTCCTGGCCCACGACGTCCGCCTTGATCGCCGCGCAGCGGTGGACGATCTCCTCCAGCGCCTCGGGATCGCGCGCGCGGACGCCGTCGATCCCCCGCTCGATCGCGCCGAAGAGCTCCGCGTCGCGGATCATGCCGTACTTCACCACCTCGCCGAGCCCGGCGACGTATTCGCGGGCCGGGAGCGTCGCCAGCGCCAGCGGATCGAGGAAGACTCCGCGCGGCTGGGTGAACGTCCCCACCAGGTTCTTGCCCTGCGGGAGGTTCACCCCGGTCTTCCCGCCGATCGCCGCGTCCACCTGCCCGAGCAGCGTCGTCGGCGCGAGAAACGCCGGGATCCCCCGCATGTACGTCGCCGCCACGAAGCCGCCCAGGTCCGTGATCACGCCGCCGCCGACGGCCACCAGCGGGGTCCGGCGGTCGGCGCCGAAGCGGGCCAGGGCGTCGTAGAGGGACGCCGCCGTGGCGAGGGTCTTCTTCGACTCCCCGGGCGGCACGCTGTGGACTTCGGTCTCGATCTCGGAGGCCTCGAGCCCGCGGGCGATCGACCTCGCGTAGCGGAGGCAGTTGCGGTCGGTGACGAGGAAGGCCCGCCGGGCTTTGGGCGACAGGTCGCGGATGATCCGTCCCGCCGCCGGCAGGATGTTGGCGCCGACGAAGATTTTGGACGTCAGGAGGCTGATCTCGCGCACGTCCCGCAGGATAGCACGGCGGATGGAACCGGCGCAACGGCCCCCGCGTCCAAGAGCCGAAGAAGGAGATCGTCATGAAGATCGTGGGCGCGGGCATCCTCATCCTCCTGAGCGTCGTCTGCCTCTCGGGGTTCTTCGTCGGCGCCGCCGCGCCGTCGCCCGCGAAGGTCGCGCGTCCCGCGGACGCGCCGCGAGCGGACCTGGAGATGGCCGACGCGATGCCCGCGGCGAAGCCGCCTCCGGGACTCCTCGCCCGGGTCAACTCGCCGGACTACCGCCGGACGGCGGACCTCTCGCTCCGCGTCAACGACTGCGTCAAGGCCGAGGACCTGCTCGAGGGGAAGCTCGAGAAGATCCGCGGCGAGATCCTCGACATGCTCATGGAAGGCACGGAAGGCTCGCGGCGCTGCGTCCTGCGCGTGCTCGTGCCGTCGCCGTCGTTCCGCGCGTTCGTCAGCGAGCTGCGGGAGATGGGGAAGGTCCAGGCGGAAAAGATCACGGCGGCGAAGATCAAGGGCGGCTCGACTCCCGTGGCGGCGGAGGAGGTCGACCCCCGCGAGCTCTGCCTGGTCGCGATCCGGATGGCGGACGAGAAGGTGGCGCAGGCCGTGCTCGAGGGCCGCGGCACGCTCGCGGCGAGCTTCGACCGCAGCGCGTCGCATCTCATGATGGGCGCCGCCGTGCTGGTGGAAGGCATCGGCTACGTCCTGCCGTTCGCCCTGGCCGGGATCGCCCTGCTGATTCCCGCGCTCGTGATCCGGCGCTTCCGCCGCTGAAGCGGGTTCCGGGTTCCGGCCGTCGGGTTCCGGATATACTTTCACCGTGGCTGGGAACCCCGAAGAGCTGGCGCTCGTCCAGCGCTGCGTCGCGGGCGAGGTCGACGCCTGGCGCGCGCTGATGAAGCAGTACGGCGCGCTGGTCGCCCACGCGGTCCGCACGGTCCTCACCCGCGTCCTCAAGCGCGCCGAGTCCAGCGCCGTCGACGACGCCGTCCAGGGCGTCTGGCTGTCGCTCTGCGCCGACGGCTGCCGCCGCCTCCGCGGCTTCCAGATGAAATCGGCCCTCTCCACCTGGCTCACCGTCCTGTCCAGCCGGAAGGCCCTCGACTACATCCGCACCGAGATGCGCAAGGGCGCCCTCCGCACGGTCCACCTGGACGGGGAGGACCGCGACCTCGTCAAGGAGCTCCAGGCGCCCGAGGCCGAGGAGCGCTTCTCCCTCGACGAGGTCTTCGGCCTCCACGAAGCCCTGGAAAAGCTCCCCGAGGAGGACCGGCTCATCCTGAAGATGTACTACCTCGACGGCCTGTCCTACCGGTCCATCGCCGCCACCCTCCGGGTGGCCCCCAACACCGTCTCCAGCTATATTCTGCGCGCGCGAGATAAGTTGAAAAAATGCATCACGGAGGGGGCCGGCGGCGTCTCATGAAACGCATGGAACGGGTCTGTCCGGAAACCGACGTCCTGGGCGCCTGGATCGAGGGCGGGCTGGCCGCCCCCGAGCGGGCCGAGGTCAAAGCCCATCTCGCGGTCTGCGACGACTGCCGCCGCGCCGCCTCGCTCTCGGCCACCCTGGAGCCGGCCGAAGCCGCCGCCGGGGCCGTCGACGAGATCTTCATTCAACGCCTCGCGAACGAATCCCGGCGCCGCCCCCGCTGGCCCTGGATGGCCTCCGCCGCCGCGGCCGCCCTGTTCGCGGCGGGCACGGTGGTCCTGGTCACCCGGCCGTCGCCCGCGCCGCGGCCGACGCCGGCCGCCCCGCGAGTCGCGGACCTGCCGCGCCCGGCCGCCCACGTGGCTCCCCCCGCGATCCCGCCGGTCGTGCCGACCCCCGAGGTCGTGAAGGGGCCCGAGCCGACGCCCGCGCCGCCCAAGGCCGTCGAGGATCCCAAGCCCATCATCGCCGTCCCGGTGCCCCTGCCGTCCCCGGAGCCGCCCGCGCCGCCGAAGCCCGCTCCCGCGCCGACGGACGTCGCGAAGCCCGCTCCCACGCCCGCGACGGAGACGGACCTGGCGCTGGTCTTCATGCCCGTGTTCGCGGTCGATCCGACCGGCGATCTCTGGCTGCGCCGCGACGGCGCGGACGCGGCGAAGGCCGGCGCGTTCGAGAGCGTCGCCTACAAGGACGTCTTCGCCGCCCGCGGCGACGCGGCGGCCTTCACGATCGAGTCGCGCGCCTCGGTGGCCCTGGAGAAGGGCGCCGAAGCCGCCGTCTCCTGGTTCAAGGTCGACGGGGCGTTCCGCCTCGACGTCGTCCGCGGCCCGGTCTACCTCGACACGGAAAGCAACACGCAGAAGTGGCTCCTGACCGCCGGCCTCGCCCGCATGTCCTTCGCCGAGCTCACCGGCCGGGTGCTCGTGGAGCGGCGGGACGACGTCCTGAGCGTCCTTCTGCTCGACGGCAAGGGCGTCCTCGAGGACGGCCGCCGGACCGTCGAGCCCGGCCGCGAGGTGGTCCTCGCCCGCGACGGAAAGGTCGACCTCCGCAAGGGCGGCCCGGCCGCCGACAAGCTGGCCCGGTTCATGAAGATCCGGCCGAGGACGTCGACGGCCTTCGCCGCCAGCTTCGAGGAGAAAAAGGACGTCGTGCAGCCGTTCCCCTACACGGTGACGATGGGGCGGGTCGTGATGTCGACCACGACCGCGGGCGCGTACCTCGAGGCGGCGCGGCCCTCGACCGGGCTGGCGGCGGCGCTGAAGCCCGCGCGGCCGATCGCGGCGAGCGAGGGCATGGTGCTGCGTTTCCGTTACCGTACGAATCTCCCGGTGTTTTTCGTGAAAGTATCCGAGCCGGCTCCTGAAGGTAAGGAGAGGGAGTACGTCGCCAAGGTCGAGGTCAAGGGCCGCACGGCGGTCTGGACCGAGGCGGAGCTGCCCCTGGCGGGCCTGAGCGATGAAGGGGTGCCTGTGGTGCCCACGACGTCGATGCAGGAGATCCGCTTCCAGGGAGTCCCGACCGGAGGAAAGAGTGGCCTTCTGGAGGTCGACTCGGTACAATTTCTTCGGCGGGCACGCTAGGCAGGGAGGTTCCCGGTGAAGATCGCCGCTGGAGTGGTCGCTCTGTTGGTCGTCCTGGCGGGCCCCAAGCCCCAGGACCCCGCCGTCAAGGCCGCCCTCAAGAAGTTCGAGGACGACTTCTACCGGAACGGCGCCAAGCCCGAGGCCAAGATCCAGGCCATCATCGCCCTCGCGGTCCACAAGAACGAGCACACGGCCAAGGCCCTCTCCAACCTCTTCGCCCGGGACGTCGCCGCCGTCCGCATCGTCGCGGCCCGCGAGCTGGGCCGCTTCACGATGGTTCCCCAGGCCGGCAAGATCCTGCTGGAGGCCCTCCGCAACAACGCCAACGGCGGCAACAAGTACGCGTCCGTGCGCATCCAGCTCCTCCGGGGCCTTGGGGACCTGCGGATGAAGGACGCGTCCCAGGACGTCGACCGCTACGTCGAAGACAAGAACGTCTGGATCGCCAAGGCTGCGATCGACGCCGCGGGCAAGATCAAGAACAAGAAGACGGTGGACACGCTGATCGACGCCCTCCAGCGAATCGAGGGCCCGATGGGCGACGGCCAGGTCGCCCTGAACCCCCTGATCGACGCCTTCAAGGAAGTGACGCTGGGCGGCCTGCTCGGCGCCGAGGGCAACGAGCGGCCCATGAGCGAACGCGACCTCCTCAAGCAGCCGATCAACGACGCGCTGCGCTCGATCACGCGGATGCCGTACGCCACGTCCAAGGAGTGGGAGACGTGGTGGAAGACGAACAAGTCCGCGTTCGAAGTCAAAGAGTAGCGCTCCGATTTTCCTGATCACCTCCGGCTCCCTCTCCGTCCAATGATCTGATCCGGAGGGCGAGCCATGGCGATGTCCGGTCGCGTCACCCGGCGTGCGCCCACAGCCTCCCAGCGCTTCCACGGGTCCCCCCGCTCCCGCCCCATCTTCGCGCTCATCGGCGGCATCGGCGTCTGCTTCGCGGTCGTCATCGGGTTCGTCCTGCTCGGCGGCTCGCCGGACGTCGACGCCCTCCCCGACCGGATCGCCCAGCTGGAAGAGAAGGCCGCCCGGCTGTCGTCGGAGGACAAGCCGGAAGAGGCGATCAAGGTCTACGAAGAGCTGCTCTCGATCGCGGCCGGAGATCGCTGGAGGGTGAAGATCCTCGAGTGGAAAGGCGCGATCAAGGAGCTCAAGGTCCTCATCGCGGCCCTCCGGGAGGCCAAGGCTCGGATGTCGGCCTGGGAGAAGGCCGTCGACGCCGCGACCGCGGCGACGGCGCGCCCGCTCCTGGAGGAGGGCCAGCGCCTGAAGCTGGCGTACCCGCGACTCTGGAAGCACGACGCCCATCTCGCGCGCCTGAACGCGCTGCTTCCGAAGCCCGAGCCGACGGTCGCCGAAACGCGCGCCCGGATCAGCCGGGAGTGCGAGCTCGAGACCCGCGGCAAGGCGCGCTGGGGCGCCGCGCTCCGCGAGTGGAAGGCCTGGCTGGAGAAGCCGCGCTCGGACGCGGATCGCGGAACCGCGGACGACACGATGAAGAGCATCGAGCAGAAGGCGCGGGAGGAAGTCCGGACCCTGACCGGCAGGGCGGCCACGCCCGAGGCCCGCGAGGCGCTCAAGCTCCACCGCCTCCGCTTTGAGGGCACCGCGGCCGCCGCGGAGCTCGAAAAGGCCATCACGGCCCGCTGACCGGTTCCGGTTCCGGGTCCCGTTCCGGGTTAGGGGACTTGCTTGCGCGCCATCACGAGCGCCTGCATGTTGGTGCGGAACTTCATCTGCAGCTCGCGGGGCACGGGCTGGCCGGTCGCGTCCAGCGTCTCCTGCGCGCTCGCGTAGAGCGTCTGGGCGTCGCGCAGGTCCTTCACCGCCAGCAGCCCTTCCTCGATCCAGACGGCGTTGTCGTTCGACGCCTTCGACTTCTCGAGGTGGACCTTGCCGCTCTCGTACAGCGTGTCCGCCTTGCGGAGCATCTCCTCCACGCTCTTGGGGATCACCAGCGGCCCGCCCGGCAGCGGCGTGACCGGCGTGACCGGCTTCGCCGGCGTGCCCGCGTCGGCCTCCGCCAGGGGCAGCGCCGCGAGCGCCGGCGGCACGGCCGGCGCCTTGGCCAGGTCCGCGACCTGCTTCGTCAGGCGGTCGATCAGCGCGTAGCGCTCGTAGGGCCCCGTGCCGTAGGAGAACTCCCGACGTCCCCCGCCCCAGCACTCCTCGCATTCACCGCCGGAGCCTTTGCATTTGGGGCAGACGATGTCGACGACGTCCGGCGAGAACTTCGCGGTCGCGTCGGCGCCTTTCTTGGCGTCGTCGAGGCGGCGCGCGACGTCCGCCTTCCGGAAGGCGGCGCGGGAGCGCTCGTCGAGCCAGCCCTTGAGCTGGGCGGCCTGCTCGTTCAGGGCCGCGGCCAGCACGGGCGCCTGGGGCAGGAGCCGGGTGAGCCAGGCGACGTCCCCCACGCCCTTGCAGACCGTGCAGGGCACGGCCAGGGTGCCCTCGCACTGGGCGCAGAGGAGCATGGCCTGGGTCTTGCCCTGGCAGGTGGAGCAGGGGTCGGACTTCTTGCCGGCGCAGCGGTCGCAGGGCACGCGGCCGCCGGAGCAGATTTCGTAGTCGCCGAAGAAGCGCCGCGCGCCCATGGAGCTGATGGTCTTCATCTGGCCTTTGGGGTCGTTGACCTTGATCTTCGCCTTCCCGGAGAAGGCGAACATCCTCATCTCCTTCCAGAAGGTCTCGCAGGTCTGGTTGGCGCTGCCGGTCTTTTCGGCGTTGGTCTTGGTCACGACCGAGCGGGTCTGGAGGTTGAAGGAGCCGCCGGCGCAGCTGGCCATGCCGTAGGTGAGGACCTGGGCGGGCAGCGTGCCGAAGCGCGTCTTGCCCTTGTCGTCCTTCACGGGCACGCGCGTGTCGCGCTCGATCGTCAGCACCAGCTGGCCCTTGTAGCCGTGGTGGTCCAGCGTGCCCGAGCCGTCGCAGAGGACGCAGGCCACGGTCCCCTTCGCCTCGCAGCGCGGGCAGGGGCCGAGGACCAGGCCGTCCTTGCAGCCCGCGCAGGGCGCGCTGCCGGCGCCCTTGCAGCCGCCGCAGCCGGTCACCGTCTTGCGCGGCACCTTGAGCAGGGACAGCGTGCGCAGGAGCTGCCGGGAGAAGTCGGGGGAATAGGGCGCCGCCAGCAGCGCCGCGCGGACGAGGTGGACGTCGGCGACGTCCCCCTTCGCCTCGGCCCAGGCCTTGAGGCCCGCGGCGGTGTCGGCGGTGATCTGCTGGGCGAGGGCGGGCCGCGCGAGCTTCGCGGCGGGCTCGCCGCCCGCGTCGGCGAGGAGCTTGAACGCGGCGAGCGGATCGGCCGCGCGTTTCGCCTCGAACTTCGCCTTGAGGTCGTCCTGCGGGAGCAGGAGCAGGAGGGCCAGCGCCGCGTGCTTCATAAGGTTCTCAGTATACAGGACGTAAAAACACAGGGCGCCCCTTACTTCGAGGGCGCCCTGACTTTGGGGGAAGAAAGATTTCAAGGGCTAGCTACATCGTCCGTAGCCGCACGCGCACGCGCGGCACCCCTCCTGATATACGAGCGTCCCGCCGCACTCGGGGCAGGCTTCCGGCGGGGGGGCGGCGCCGCCGACGGCGCGGGCGACCTCCGCCGCGGACGCGCCGCGGGCGAGGGCGAGGGTCACGAGGCGGCCGACCGCGTCCGGCAGGGCGGCCTCGTCGTCGGGGTCCTCCCGCAGGGCCATGGGCTGGGCCGGGCGCGTGCCGTCGCGGTAGACGGTCACCCCCTTGACGTCCAGCTCGATCGCGAGCTCGAAGACGCGGCGGACGTCCTCCGGCGTGGCGGAGGCGGGCAGGTTGACGGTCTTCGACACGCCGCTGTCGACGTTCTCCTGGAAGGCGGCCTGCGCTCGCAGGTGGGCCTCGGGGGGGACGTCGTGCGCGCAGGCGAAGATGGCGCGCCAGCGGGCCGGCACCTGGGGCAGGCCGCGGATGGAGCCGTCGCGCGCGGCGGCGTCGAAAAGCTCGGGGGAGGCGAAGCCCTCGCGCTCGGCGATCTCCCGGAAGAGGGGGTGGACCTCGTGGAGGCGTTCGCCGTCGAGGATCTGGCGCGTGTAGGCGAGGGAGAAGAGGGGCTCGATGCCGGGGGAGCAGCCCGCGAGGATGGAGAGGGTGCCCGTGGGCGCGACGGTGGTGACGCAGGCGTTGCGCATCGGCGCGGCGGCGGGGCCGCGTCCCCAGACGCTGGCGGGCCAGTTGGGGAAGGAGCCGCGGGCCTGGGCGAGCTCGCGCGAGGCGCGCTGGGCCTCCTCCTTGATGAAGCGGCCGAGGACGCGGGCGAGGGCCAGGGCCTCGGGGGCGTCGTAGGGCACGCCGAGCTGGAAGAGCAGGTCGGCCCAGCCCATGACGCCGAGGCCGATCTTGCGGTTGCCCTTCACGGCCTCCTCGACGCGGGCGCGCGGGTAGAGGCTCGCGTCGATCACGTCGTCGAGGAAGCGGACGCCCAGGGCGACGGCGTCCCCGAGGGCCTTCCAGCGGACGCGGCTTTCGGGGGAGGTCGCCGCCGCGAGCGGGCCTACCGCCTCGACGAAGCGCGCGAGGTTGATGGAGCCGAGGGTGCAGGCCTCCCAGGGCAGGAGGGGCTGCTCCCCGCAGGGGTTGGTGGCCTCGATCGGACCGAGGGCGGGCGTGGGATTGGCGCGGTTGGCGCGGTCGACGAAGAAGAGGCCTGGCTCGCCGGTCTCCCAGGCGCGGCGGACGATGAGGTCGAGGAGCTCGCGCGCGGTCCATTCGCGGTCGCCGGGGCCGGCGAGCGCGCCCTCGGCGTCCCGGGCCTTGTCGCGGAGGACCTCCTTGCGGCCGGTGCGGGGATCCACGACGTAGTGCTTCAGGCCGCCGCGGAGCTCGCGCAGGAACTCGTCGGTCACGGCGACCGAGAGGTTGAAGTGGGTCATCTCTCCCGGCGTCGCCTTGAGCTCGATGAAGTCGAGGATGTCGGGGTGGTCGATCCGGAGGATGCCCATGTTGGCGCCGCGGCGGAAGCCGCCCTGGCGGACGGCGTCCGTCGCGGCGTTGAAGACGCGCATGAAGCTCACGGGGCCGCTCGCGCGGCCGCCGGTCGTCGAGACCGTCGCGCCTTCGGGGCGCAGGCGGGAGAAGTCGAAGCCGGTGCCGCCGCCGGTCTGGTGGACGTCCGCCGCGGCGCGGACGGCGTCGAAGATCCCGTCGTCGTCGGGCGTGGAGAGCGAGTCGGCGACGGGGAGGACGAAGCAGGCGAAGCACTGGCCGAGGGGGCGCCCGGCGTTCATGAGGGCGGGGGAGTTGGGGAGGAACTCGAGGGCGGCCATGGCGCGGTAGAAGGCCTCGGCGGCCTCGACGATCCGGGCCTCGTCGGCGCCGTAGGCGCGTTCGGCGAGGGCGACGTGGCGGGCGACGCGCCAGAGGAGCTCTTCGGGGGACTCGACGGGGCGGCCGCGGTCGTCGCGGAGCAGGTAGCGCTTCTCGAGCACGCGGAGGGCGTTCGGGGAGAGGCGGACCCCGACGGCGGGCCTGGGGTGCCGCGCCAGGGTCTGAGCGGTCGTCGGGTCGTTCGACATCTTCCCCCGAACGGATAGTGTAACCAGGTAAAGGGTACCACAAGGGGTAGATCTTTACAAGCCAGGTCCAGGAGAGGACGGGGGGGATCCCCTTGGATGAGCCCGGGGGAGCGCGCGGGGCGGACCTAGGTTTTCAGCGGGGGGTGAAGGTGGTGTGGCACTGGGGACACTGGACGCGGCCGTCGGAGCCGAGCGGGGCCTCGAAGCCGTGGTCGCAGATGACGCAGTTGGCGCGGACGCGGCGGGCGGAATCGCGGGGG